>JAJUGG010000050.1 GCA_029268285.1 Ectothiorhodospiraceae bacterium
CCGGCGCCAGGAGCGGCTCAGCCAGGCGAATGAAATCGCCAAGGCTGGAGAAGGCCCGGGAGATAATGGTCTGAAACGGCGCTTGCGGACGATAGGCTTCCGCTCTGCCGTGAACCACGCTGATGTTATCCAGTTTCAGCTCGAGCTTTACCTGCGTCAGGAAACGCGTCTTCTTGCCGTTGCCGTCCAGCAGCACAATGTCCAGGTCGGGCCTGGCAATGGCCAGCGGTATTCCCGGCAAGCCGGCTCCGCTGCCCATGTCTAGCAGCCTCGGCCCTTCGAGCCAGGGGAGAACCACCAGACTGTCGAGGATGTGGTGCGTCACCATCTGCGCGGGATCGCGAATGGCCGAAAGGTTATAGGCCTTGTTCCATTTCGCGAGCAAGCCAAGATAGGCCTGCAGGTGTTCGACAGCGGCGGCGTCGCCTACGCCTAGACTCTCTAGCCCGTCTTTAAGCTTTTGCATGATATACGAATTATCGGTTAGGCGCTGCGACGTAGCGCGCCCTGCTTCTTCAGGTGAACGAGCAGCAGGGATACCGCCGCTGGGGTAACGCCCGGAATGCGAGAGGCTTGCCCGAGTGTTGCAGGCCGATGACGTGCGAATTTCTCACGCACCTCGCTCGAAAGACCGCTAACTTCCGCATAGTCCAGATCTTCCGGCACGGTCACGTCTTCATAGCGTGAGGACCGCGCAATTTCCTGTATTTGGCGCTCGAGGTAACCGGCGTACTTCACCTGGATCTCGACCTGCTCGGCCACAGCGGGGGCGGCTGCCGGTTCTCCGGCACCTGCGAGACGGTGCAGGCTTTGGTAGTCGACTTCCGGGCGGCGCAACAAATCGATCAGGCGCTGCTCACGCTTGAGCGGCGAGCCGAGAATGCGCTCGGCTTCCGCGTCCTGAAGTTGTCCGGGGCGTAGCCAAGTGTCGTGGAGGCGCTGCTTCTCGCGCTCGATGGCTTCGCGCTTTTGTTCGAAGGCGCGCCATTGTTCTTCGCTCAGCAAACCCAGTTCCCGTGCCTTCGGTGACAGGCGGAGGTCAGCGTTATCCTCTCGCAACAGGAGGCGATATTCTGCGCGGCTGGTGAACATGCGGTAAGGCTCCGAAGTGCCGCGGGTAATCAAGTCGTCGATAAGCACGCCGATGTAGGCCTCATCGCGCCGCGGTAGCCACGGCTCTAACTCGCGGAGCTTGCAAACCGCATTGATGCCGGCGACCAGGCCTTGTGCTGCGGCTTCTTCGTAACCGGTCGTGCCATTGATCTGGCCGGCAAAAAACAGTCCTTGGATGTATCGGTTCTCGAGCGAGGGGCGTAAGTCGCGAGGATCGAAGAAATCGTATTCGATCGCGTAGCCCGGCCGGGTAATGTGCGCATTTTCGAGGCCCTTGATGGAACGTACGAGTTGGTACTGAACATCGAACGGCAGGCTGGTGGAGATGCCGTTTGGATATACCTCGTGCGTTTGCAGGCCTTCTGGCTCCAGAAAAATCTGATGCGAGGCCTTGTCGGCGAAGCGCATCACTTTGTCTTCGACCGAAGGGCAATAACGCGGCCCGATACCTTCGATAACCCCTGCATACATTGGCGAGCGGTCGATGCCGCTGCGAATGATGTCATGGGTGCGTTCGTTGGTGTGGGTGATGTGGCAAGACACCTGTTCGGGATGGTCTTCTACTTGACCCATGAACGAAAACACCGGCGTCGGTTGATCACCCGGCTGCTCCGTCAGCGCGGTGTAGTCGATGCTGCGGCCATCGATGCGCGGCGGCGTTCCGGTCTTCAGACGGGCCACCCGCAGCGGCAACTCGCGCATTCGCGCAGCCAGGGTATTCGCAGGCGGATCGCCGGCGCGGCCCCCTTGGTAGTTGTTCAAACCGATGTGGATCTGGCCACCCAGGAAAGTGCCAACCGTTAGGACAACCGTCGGAGCGAAAAAGCGCAGTCCCATTTGCGTCACAACGCCGCGCACGTAGTCCTGTTCGACGATGAGGTCGTCCACGGCTTGTTGGTACAAGCTGAGATTAGGTTGGTTCTCGACCGTGTGGCGCACGGCTTGTTTGTACAGCACACGGTCTGCCTGAGCGCGAGTCGCGCGCACCGCCGGGCCCTTGCGGCTGTTGAGGATTCTGAATTGGATACCGCCGCGATCGGCGGCCCGAGCCATTAGACCGCCCATGGCGTCGATTTCTTTGACCAAATGGCCCTTGCCGATGCCGCCGATGGCCGGGTTACAGCTCATCTGGCCGATGGTTTCGATGTTGTGCGTCAGTAACAGCGTATCGGCGCCCATACGTGCGGCCGCCAACGCGGCTTCGGTGCCGGCATGCCCGCCTCCGACGACGATGACATCGAATTTCTTTGGATAGTCCATGTAAGTCTGTCTCGGGGATCCGTTCAGTTTGGAAACGAGAAATTCTAGCAGAGGGGCTTCTGCGTGAAAGAGGGATGGTTTACGTAAAGTGCTTGTTGGATGTGGACGAGCGTAGGGGCGAAAAGTTCCTGCTTGGCATCAGGAGAACGGGTCTTAGTTAATAACAGTTCTTTTTAAATCTTAGACTGTTGTGATTATAGAGGGTCCGTCTTGTTGTGCATAAGATTCAGATACTACCGCTTGCTCAATAGCTTATGGTTTAAACCCAGGCGGTATGCCTGGGGGCATAGACGCTGTATAGGGTGGGTATAGTGTGTGGATAAGTTTCGGGCTCAGCGTGCTGCACAGTTCAGTAACAAGTTATCCACAGAGTGGCGAGCAGCTTGTGAACAGACCTATATGGAACGCCAATAAGCTGTGGACAAAGCGTGCGTAAGCTGGAGCTAAGCTGTAGAGAAGCGGTCTAGGAGCGGGCCAGACACGGCCCAGAAAAGTCGAATATGAGCGAGCGAGAGTGCGGCTATTTGCCTATGCAGAAGGTGCTGAAGATCTCTCCCAAGAGGTCTTCGGTGGTGAATTCGCCGGTAATTTCGCTCAGGGCCTGTTGGACGGCGCGCAGATCTTCGGCCAGTAGTTCGCCGGCAGCATGGTCGGCAAGTTGGCGGCGCCCTGCCCGTAGGTGCGACTGGGCGCGTTCCAGAGCATCGATGTGGCGGCGACGGGCGATGAAGTCGGAGCTATTCTCGTCGTAGCCCATTGCGGCCTTGAGATGAGCACGAAGTGCATCCAGACCCTCGCCGGTCTGGGCGCTCAGATAGACTTCTGGGCCAAGCTCGCCGTCACGAAGCCCCGCTTCGCCGCCGCTGACGTCGATCTTATTGCGTATGAGCGTAAGCGATACCTGATCAGGCAGACGGGCAGCGACCTCGCGTTCGGCCGCGCCGAGCCCGAGGCTATCGTCGACGACCAGCAGAACGCCGTCGGCTTCCTCTATGGCGCGCCAGGCACGTCGTATGCCCTCTTGCTCGACAATGTCGGCGCTGTCGCGCAGGCCGGCCGTGTCGATGATGTGCAGCGGCATGCCGTCAATGTGGATATGCTCGCGTAGCACGTCGCGGGTAGTGCCTGCCACGTCGGTAACGATCGCGGCCTCGTAGCCGGCGAGTCGATTCAAGAGGCTGGATTTGCCCGCGTTCGGACGCCCTGCGATCACCAGGTTCATGCCGTCGCGAAGTACCTGTCCGCGCCGAGCGCTCGTCAGTATGGCGGTGAGTTGGGCGTCGAGTTGCTCGAGGCGGTGAGCAACATCGCCTTCGCTGAGGAAATCGATCTCTTCGTCGGAAAAGTCGATGGATGACTCGACGTAGACGCGCAGTTCGATGGTGTCCGCTACCAAGCGGTTGATGCGTTCGGAGAATTCGCCGTGTAGCGAGCGTAGTGCTGCGCGGGCGCCGGCTTCCGTTCCGGCTGCGATGAGATCGGCGATGGCCTCTGCCTGTGCGAGATCCATGCGGCCGTTGAGGAAAGCGCGTTCAGAGAATTCGCCCGGTCGAGCGAGCCGCGCGCCGAGTTCCGTGAGACGGCGCAACAGGCGGTCCATGACGACCGGCCCGCCGTGGCCTTGCAGTTCCAGGACATCCTCCCCGGTGAAGGAATTCGGGGCGGGGAAATAGAGTGCTAGGCCCTCATCTAGGGTTTCGCCGTCAGCGGCGCGGAAGATGCCGTAGGAGGCATAGCGAGGTTTGGGCACGCGGCCCAGGATGGCCCGGGCATAGGCTGTCACGTCCGGGCCGGAGACGCGGACGATGCCGACGCCGCCCTGACCGGGCGGCGTGGCAACAGCACAAATGGTGTCCGGGTTCAGCGAATGCCGATCCCCCGCATCGCGACGCGACATGACACTACTCTTCCCCCGCTTCGATGCGGCGAGTAATGACCCACTGCTGCGCAATCGAGATCACGTTGTTGGTCACCCAATACAGCACCAAGCCGGCCGGGAAGAGCAGGAAGAACGCCGTGAATACGATGGGCAGGAAGGTCATGATCTTCTGCTGCACAGGATCCATCGGTGCCGGGTTCAAGCGTTGCTGGAGCAGCATCGACAGGCCCATCAGAATCGGGAGCACGTAGAACGGATCCGGTGAGGACAGGTCGTTGATCCAGAGCATGAAGTCGGCGTGGCGCAATTCGACGCTCTCCAACAGCATCCAGTACAGCGCGATGAACACCGGGATTTGGATCAGGATGGGCAGGCAGCCGCCCAGCGGATTGATCTTCTCTTTCTTGTATAGCTCCATTAAAGCCTGGTTGAGCTTCTGACGATCATCACCGAAGCGCTCCTTGAGCTGCTGCATCTTCGGTTGCATCTTGCGCATGCGCGCCATGGAGCGGTAGCTAGTCTCCGAAAGCTTGAAGAACACCAGCTTGATCAGCAGCGTGAGAATGACGATCGACCAGCCCCAGTTGCCGATGAAGTCGTGAATCTTGTCGAGCAGCCAGAACAGCGGCTTGGCGATGAAGCTGAGCATGCCGTAGTCGACCGTGAGCTCGAGGTCAGTGGCCACGGCGGCCAGGCGATCCTGTTCTTTAGGGCCGAGGTATAGCCGGGCGTCATAGGAGACGGTGCTGCCCGGCTCGGCGGTGCGCCAGGGCGAGGACATGCCGAGAATATATTGACCGTCCACGGCACGCGCGAAGAAACGGTGCACGCCCTGCTCCGGCGGAACCCATGCTGTCAGGAAGTAGTGCTGCAACATGGCGATCCAGCCGGCTTCGGCATCCTGCTGCAGCGTGCCTTTGGCCATGTCGTCGAAGTCGATTTTGTTGTAGCGGTCGTCCGGCGTATGCAGCACGCCGCCGGTGTAGCTTTGAGCACCGAGTAGGAAGCCGCCGCGCTCCTGCGGTGCGGTTCGACGCAGCTGCGCGAATTGGAAACCGCGCCAAGCTGCGCTACCAGTGTTTTGGACCTCATGTTCTACGCGCACGACGTAGCTGTCCCGCTCGAAGAAGTAGCGCTTAGTGACGCGCACGCCTTCAGCTTCCCAAACCAAGGGAACCACCAATGTGTTTTGTTCGGGCTGAAGGCTATAGCTCTCGGCCTCGGCCGTGTACACGGCATCCAGGCCGGGCGCTTGAGCGTTGTCGGCCTGCAGGGCGGATTGCACGATGTAGTAAAGCCCCGGCTGGCGCGCGAGCAAGGTGTACGGCGTATCGTCGTCATTACTCTGGGCGTGGGTGGGCAATTGCGCACGAACGATGTCGCCGCCTTGAGTGCTGATATCCAGATCGAGCAGATCCGTTACTACCCGCACAGTGGTTGCGGCGGCAGTGCCGGACCCTGGGATGGCACCGGGTACAGTAGGGCTTGAATCCGAATCGGGTGTGGCAGCCGGAGCGGGCGCCGCCGGTTCCTGCTGCGCAGTGTCTTCGACTGCGACCGGGCGTTGACCGTAGTCCTGCTGCCAGGCGTTCCATAACAGCAGCAACAGAAATCCGAGGGCGAGAACGAGGAAGAGCCGAACGTTTTGCATCAACGTTTTTCCGTTGTTGGCTCCGGCACCGGATCGAGGCCGCCCGGGTGCCAGGGATGGCAACGCGCGATGCGACGTACCGACAGGTAGAGGCCGCGCACCAAGCCATGGCGCTCAAGAGCTTCGATCGTATAGTGCGAGCATGAGGGATGGAAACGACAACGCGGCCCTAGCAGCGGGCTGATGACCCACTGATAGAGCCGCACGATCAGGATGAGTGCTCGACGCATCACCTAGAGAACCGCTGCCAGTGCTTTTCCAGCGCCCGCCTGAGCTCTTCCTTGGATGCTTGTTTGGCGGCAGGTTTGGCGATAACGACCAAGTCCTGTGGCCGTAAGTCCGCCAGGTGCTCGCGAAAGCTCTCGCGCACCACTCGCTTAATGCGGTTTCTATCCACTGCCCGTGGCGCGTTGCGACGTGAAACTGCCATGCCCAGGCGGGCATGGTCTGCCACGGCAGACGCCGCGAGTACAGTGAAATAGCGATCGCCGGAGCGTTTGGCGCCGGCGAATACTCGCTGATACTCGCCGGGCTTGGTTAGCCTGACCCGGCGCGGAAAGCCTTTACCCGGGACGCTGGCGGCAGCGCTCAACTCAAGGGGCGAGGCGTGCGCGGCCTTTGGCGCGGCGGCGCGCAAGAATTTTGCGTCCGTTCGCCGTTGCCATACGGGCGCGGAAACCGTGGGTACGCTTGCGGTGGATATTGCTGGGCTGGTAAGTACGTTTCATGTCAGGATCCGTTTGGTTTGTCGCGGCAAAACCGAGCCGGCGAATTTACTGTGAAAGATAGCGTGGTGTCAATTTCCGTCAGGTTAGAGAGCTGTGGATAAGTCTTCGGTCGCGGTATAGACTCCCTGATCTATCCATGCTTTCGATGATGTACGGGAGAGGCTTTCGGTGACCGAGTCGCTCTGGAGTAGCTGTGTGCGCCTGCTCGAAAGAGAGGTGCCCGAGCAACAGCTCAATACCTGGATCCGTCCACTCCAGGCGGAAGAAGCGGATGGCGTATTGCGCTTGTATGCGCCCAACCGCTTCGTGCTGGATTGGGTGCGGACGCATTTTGCAGAGCGTATTGAAGCGTTGTTGGCCTCGCTCTCCGACGACGGTGCGGTGCGCTTGGTGCTCGAGATCGGAAGCAGCAAACGGAATGCCCCGGCAACCGGGCGTGCGGCGTCGGCTGCTGCCCCGGCGCGCGGCGGCGCTCGTGCCACGGCGCCGAGGGCCTCGGAGAGTAACCTGAACCCAAACTTTACCTTCGATGCCTTCGTCGAGGGTAAGTCGAATCAGCTTGCGCGCGCCGCGAGTATGCAGGTGGTTGAGAATCCTGGCGGCGCGTACAACCCGCTTTTCCTCTACGGCGGCGTGGGCCTGGGCAAGACGCATTTGATGCACGCGGTTGGCAACCAGATGCTTCGCAGGAATCCGGACGCGCAGGTGCTTTATTTGCATTCCGAGCGCTTCGTGGCCGATATGGTTAAAGCGTTGCAGCACAACGCGATTAATGAGTTCAAACGCTACTACCGTTCAGTAGACGCCCTCCTCATCGACGACATTCAATTCTTTGCCGGCAAGGAGCGCTCGCAAGAGGAGTTTTTCCATACCTTTAACGCGCTGCTGGAAGGCCACCAGCAGGTGATCTTGACCTGCGACCGCTACCCCAAAGAGGTTAATGGCTTGGAGGAGCGGCTGAAGTCGCGCTTTGGCTGGGGGCTTACGGTGGCGATCGAGCCGCCTGAGCTCGAGACTCGGGTCGCTATTCTAATGAGTAAGGCGAGCAAGGAAGGGATTGATCTTCCGCACGAGGTCGCTTTTTTCATTGCCAAGCGAATTCGGTCCAACATCCGCGAGCTGGAGGGTGCGTTGCGGCGGGTGGTCGCCAATGCGCACTTCATGGGGCGTGAGATTACGGTCGATTTCGCCAAGGAAGCGTTGAGAGACTTGCTGGCGCTGCAGGACAAACTCGTCACCATCGAGAACATTCAGAAAATGGTGGCGGAGTATTACAAGATTCGAGTTGCGGATCTGTTGTCTAAACGGCGGAGCCGCTCGATCACCCGTCCGCGCCAGGTCGCGATGAGCCTTGCGAAGGAGTTGACCAACCACAGCTTGCCGGAGATCGGGGACGCCTTTGGCGGGCGCGACCACACCACGGTGCTGCACGCTTGCCGCAAGGTTGATGAGTTGCGTGAGGCTGATAGCCGAATCAACGAAGACTACGCCAATTTGCTTCGCACCCTGACGACATGACGGGGCGTGGCCAGAACGCGGCTATGTTAGGCTAGCGAGAATGATTCGAGGCTTTGTTCGCATTCGCGCTGCCCCAGTCTACGTGCGTGGCGCGTGTTCGGTTGGGACGGCAGGGAGGCCCATGCGGATGGGTTCAGAAACCAGCGAATAATCAAAGACCTGCCTTGGGAATAACGGATCAATACTTAGTGGGCTGACACATGAAATTCGAGATCGAACGGGAAGAGCTGCTCCGGCCCTTGCAAGCGGTTATCGGTGTAGTGGAGCGCAGGCAGACGCTGCCGGTGTTAGCGAACGTGCTGCTGGTGGCGGACGGTGATCAAATGGAGATGACCGCGACCGATCTGGAGGTCGAGCTAAGGGCGCGTTTCTCCGCCCGGGTCGAACAGCCGGGTCAGGCCACGTTGCCGGCGCGAAAGCTCATGGACATTGTGCGCAATCTTCCGGTCGACGCGCGCATCGAGATCAGTGTCGATCAGGAGCGAGCGCAAGTGCAGGCGGGGCGCAGCCGGTTTACCCTGGCGGTGCTACCGGCAGCGGATTTTCCCGCCGTTGAGGAAATTGGGCAGGTTGAGTCGGTCGAGATCCCTCAGAACAAGTTGCGCCAGCTGATCGAGAAAACCCACTTCTCGATGGCACTGCAGGATGTCCGCTACTACCTCAATGGGCTGTTGCTGGAAGTCGAGCCGGATCGTTTGCGCGCCGTTGCCACAGACGGACATCGTTTGGCGATGGCTGAGCAAGAAGCATCCATCGGCCTGCAGCAGGGGCGACAGGTAATCGTGCCGCGCAAGGGCATCCAGGAACTGCTGCGGCTGCTGGAGGCGACGGATGACGTGGCGCGGGTGGAATTCGGCACCAATCATATTCGCGTCGAGTTGCCGGAGCTTCGTTTCACGTCAAAGTTGATCGACGGACGCTTCCCGGACTACGAGCGGGTGATTCCGGCGGCCTCCGAAAGGCTGGCGCAGATCGACCGGGATAGCCTGCGCCAGGCTCTGGTGCGGGCGTCCATTTTGTCTAACGAAAAGTACCGCGGCGTCCGTTTTTCGTTCGAGGGTGAGAATCTCCGTATTCAGTCCAACAACCCCGAGCAGGAAGAGGCTCAGGAAGAAATGATGGTTCACTATCAAGGTGAGCCGATGGAGATCGGCTTCAACGCCAGCTACCTGCTCGACGCCTTGAATGCCATCGAGGAAGGTGGTGTTGAGCTGGTGCTGGTGGATTCGAACAGCAGCTGCTTGGTCCGCGGTCAAGGCAGTTCGGATAGCAAGTACGTCGTTATGCCCATGCGCCTCTAAATTGGGCGCATGCAGCTCCGATGAGCGTCACTTCGCTTGCCGTTCGAAACTTCCGCAACTTGGCGGAGGTGGATATCTCACCGGCGGCGGGCATCAACATCATTTTCGGTGCCAACGCTGCAGGCAAAACCAGTCTACTCGAAGCCCTCTTCTTTTTAGCGCGGGTGCGTTCGTTTCGGGCCACTCGCGTTGACCAACTCCTCACGCGTGGAGAAAGCAGCCTGCTGGTGCGTGCGACCGTCTGCCGGCGCGATGGCAGTGCGGTGAATGTCGGCGTTCAATGGACAGCGGGGGCAACCCGGGTTCGGGTAGGTGGCGAAGATGTCAGGAGCTTGTCACGGTTGGCGCGGTTCTTCCCGATCCAGGTGATCAATGCCGAGAGTCAGCGTTTGCTGTTGGATGGGCCGAAGGTCCGGCGCAGTTTCCTGAACTGGGCGTTGTTCCACGTGGAACATGACTATCATGGCTACTGGCGCCGGTACGACAAAGCTCTTCGGCAGCGAAACGCTGCATTGAAGCTGGGAGATGAGCGGCTGACAAAGGCTTGGGAGCCGGAGTTTGTATCGGCCGGGGCCGAGATCGACCGCTTGCGGCGCTCTTATGTGGCGCAGCTCTCCGAGGCGACGGCACCCTTGTTGGGGGCTTGGTTGGGGGAGGAAGATATCCGACTCTCTTATCGTGGCGGCTGGGCTCAAGAGCGTAGCCTGGAAGAAGCCGTCGAAGAAGCGCGTGTACGCGAACTGGAGGCGGGGCACAGCTTGGTTGGCCCTCATCGTGCGGATCTGGTGTTCCGGGCGAGCGGCATGGAAGCACAGCACCGGCTTTCCCGTGGGCAGCAGAAGCTGCTGGTCATTGCGGTTCTACTCGGGCAGACGAGCCTGCTCGTTCGCGACGCAAATGAGCCGGCGATACTTCTTATCGATGATCTGCCGGCTGAACTGGATGAGGAACGCAGGCAGCAGGTTTTGGAACTTCTAGTAAAGTCCGGTGCCCAAAGCTTTATAACCTGCACTGATCGGGCTTCAATTCCCCTCCCCGCCGACAAAGCACGTTGGTTCCACGTGGAACATGGGCAATACCGCGAAGTGGTATAATGCACCTATCTCTTTCTAGGATTTCCTTATGAGCGAACAGTCGAACTACGATTCCGGCAGCATTAAAGTCCTGCGTGGTTTGGACGCTGTGCGTAAGCGTCCGGGTATGTACATCGGTGACACGGATGACGGTACCGGTCTGCATCACTTGGTGTTCGAGGTGGCCGATAATTCCATCGACGAAGCCTTGGCCGGCCACTGCAGCAATATCGAGATCATCATCCATGCGGACAACTCCATTACGGTTACCGACGACGGCCGTGGTATCCCGGTAGACATTCATCCCGAAGAGGGCCGCTCCGCCGCCGAAGTGATCATGACGGTGTTGCACGCTGGCGGTAAGTTCGACAGTAACTCCTATAAAGTGTCCGGCGGTCTGCACGGCGTGGGCGTTTCGGTGGTGAATGCCCTCTCCGACAAGCTGCGATTGGTGATTCGCAAGCATGGCAAGATCCATATGCAGGAGTACCGGCTCGGAGAGCCGGTGGCGCCGCTGAAGGTCATTGGGGAGACCGAGGAGACGGGAACCCAAATTACCTTCCACCCGAGCCCGGAAATTTTCACTAACATCGATTACCACTACGACATCCTTGCTAAACGCTTCCGTGAGTTGTCGTTCCTCAATCCGGGTATTGCGATTTCGCTGAAAGACGAGCGCACCGAGAAGGAAGACAATTTCCGCTACGAGGGTGGCATCAAGGCCTTCGTCGAACACCTCAATCGCAACAAGACGCCATTGCATAAAACCGTTTTCTACTTCAGCACGGTGCGTGACGACATCGGTGTGGACGTGGCGATGCAGTGGAATGACTCCTATCAGGAGAACATCTTCTGCTTCACCAATAATATTCCGCAGCGAGACGGCGGCACCCATATGGCCGGTTTTCGCGCCGCTTTGACTCGAACGCTCAACAACTTCCTCGAGAGCGAAGGGCTCGCGAAGAAGCTCAAGATCAGCCCCACCGGTGATGATATCCGCGAAGGCCTGACTGCGGTGCTGTCGGTGAAGGTGCCTGATCCGAAGTTTTCGTCCCAAACCAAGGACAAGTTGGTCTCCTCGGAAGTAAAGCCGGCAGTCGAGTCGACCCTCGCTGAGCGCTTTCACGAGTTCTTGCTAGAGAACCCGGGCGAAGCACGTGCTATCGTCGATAAGATCGTCGATGCATCGCGCGCGCGGGAGGCCGCACGCCGCGCTCGCGAGATGACACGGCGTAAGGGTGCGCTTGATGTGGCGGGTTTGCCCGGCAAATTAGCCGACTGCCAAGAGCGCGACCCAGCGCTATCGGAGCTGTATCTGGTGGAGGGTGACTCTGCCGGCGGCTCCGCGAAGCAGGGCCGTGATCGCCGCACTCAGGCAATCCTTCCGCTCAAGGGAAAGATTCTTAACGTCGAAAAAGCGCGTTTCGACAAAATGCTTTCCTCCGCGGAAATCGGAACGCTCATCACCGCGCTTGGAACCGGTATCGGGAAAGACGAATTCAACGTCGACAAGCTGCGCTATCACCGCATCATCATCATGACCGATGCGGACGTCGACGGCGCCCATATCCGCACGCTACTTCTGACTTTTTTCTACCGTCAGATGCCGGAATTGGTGGAGCGCGGACACATCTACATTGCTCAGCCGCCTCTATACAAGGTGAAGCGGGGTAAGCAGGAAACCTACCTCAAGGATGAGGCGGCAATGACCGAGTATCTGCTGCAGCTAGCGCTGGAAGGCGCAGCACTGCATGTCAGTGCAGATGCGCCACCCATATCTGGCGAGGCGCTGGATAAGTTGGTTCGGCAGTATCTCGAAGTCATGGAAATCATCGATAGCTTGTCGCGACGCCGAGATCTTGCCCTGCTGCGCGCAATGAGCACCATGCCCGCGCTCGGTGAGAGCGACTTCGAGGAAGAGGGCAAAGTCGAGGCCTGGTTCGAAAAACTCATCGCTAAGCTCAACCCGGATCAGCCGGCGGGCGCCGGTTACCAAGTGGAGGTTACGCGGGGACCGGACGGCGGTTTCGTAGAGGCCGTGGTTAACAAGCGCATGCATGGAGTCCTCCACCCCAACGTCTTCACGCCGCAGTTCTTCCTGTCGCCCGAATACGAGGCGATTCGTCAGCTTGGAGTGGAACTCAGCGACCTGCTGCACGAGGATGCGTACATACGCAAGGGTGAGCGAAGGCAGCGCGTCGCCAACTTCCAAGCGGCGGTCGACTGGCTGTTCCAGGAAGCTCGCAAGGGCCAGAGCATCCAGCGCTACAAGGGCTTGGGTGAGATGAATCCGGAACAGCTGTGGGAGACGACCATGAATCCGGATACGCGCCGCTTGCTCCGGGTGACGATCGAGGATGCTGTGGGCGCCGACGATATCTTCACGACCCTTATGGGAGATCACGTCGAGCCTAGGCGTGACTTCATCGAACAGAACGCGCTCGCAGCCACTAATATCGACGTCTGACACGGCGATGGGTTTCGCATGGAAAACGGCGGCCACTGGCCGCCGTTTTTTATTGCCTTTACCCCGCTACGCACGCGCTAACCGCTTTCCCCTCCGTCAGCTGCTGAACCCGCTTCTATCGTTTGCATCTCCGCTTCGATCCAGCGCTCGACTTCTTTCAGCACCTCTTTAGCCGAGCGCGAAGCCGTGTCGATGGGCGGCCCGATACGAACCTGAACGACGCCCGGCTTTCGAATGAAGCGGTGCGGGTGCCAGAACCGACCGGCGTTATGCGCTACCGGAACGACATGCGCGCCCAATGATTTAGCCAACGCCGCGCCGCCGACTTGGTAGCGGGTCCTGGTGCCGGGCTCTACGCGGGTGCCCTCCGGAAACACCACCAGCCATCGCCCTTGCGCGAGCCGGCGCGTGCCCAGCTTCACGACCTGACGCATGGCGCCGGCGCGGGCCTTGCGATTGATCGCAATAGGTTCCAGCAGTGCCAAAGCCCATCCGAAAAACGGCAGCCACATGAGTTCCCGTTTCAACACCCAAGTCTGCGGTGAAAACCACCGTTGTAGCGCAAGCGCTTCCCAAGTGGATTGGTGCTTGGACATCACCACGCCGGCCTGCGACGGGATGTTCTCAAGACCTCGCACCTCGCAGCGTATGCCGCAAACACGTTCGAGAACCCACAGGTTGAAGTGACTCCAGCGCGTGATCACGCGGTATCGGATGCGATAGGGAAAAGGGAAAGTAAAAAGACTGACGATGCCCCAAACACCGGTGGACAGCAGGAACAAGCCGAGTTGCAAGCACGACCTGACGAAAAGGCCGAGCTTGCCGGTTGTCGATGCCATTTGTGACGCTTCCTTACCTAGAGTTATTCGCTGAGCAGCGCATCCGTTGCTGCTGCTAAATCGGCATAGACCTCATTGTTGGGGCCAAGCCGTGTTGCGGTAGCTTGGCCCTTGCCGGTCAGCACTAAGATGGGCCGCGCGCCCACTGCTCTCGCTGCCACCAGGTCACGCTCGGAGTCGCCAACGACGGGAACGCCTCGCAAGTCGATCCCTAAGTCACGCCCAATCCGCTCCAATAGGCCGGCTCGCGGCTTGCGGCACTCGCAGGCGTCATCGGGGCCGTGCGGGCAGTAATAAATTCCCGCAAGTCGCCCGCCCGCGGCTCTGATGGCCGCTACCATCTTCCGATGAATAGCGTCCAAAGCGGCCTGATCGAATAACCCGCGCGCTAAGCCGCTTTGGTTGGTCGCGACGGCGACCTCGACCCCGGCCGCCGTCAGCCGAGCAATGGCTTCGATACTGCCCGGGACCGGCACCCATTCTTCCGGCGCCTTGATGTAGGCGTCGGAGTCCTCGTTGATGACGCCATCGCGATCGAGAATGACGAGTTGCACGGCTTAGGCGCTCGGGAGCCGGGAAACATCGGCAATACCCAGGAAGAGATTCTCGATCTCGCTGAGCAGCGTCAAGCGGTTGCGTCTTACCGCCGCTTCCTCGGCCATCACCAATACATCGTCGAAGAACCGGTCAACCGGTTCCCGCAATGCCGCCAGACGGCTCAGGGCTTCGCTGTACAGGCCCTGCTCGATCAGGGGCGCGATCTCTGCCTTCGCCTCGCCTATGGCGGTGTGCAAGGCCTTCTCTGCAGCATCGCTAAGCGCCTCGCGGTTTACCGTCTCGGCTGGCCCCTCCTCGCTCTTGCGCAGGATATTGCGTATACGCTTGTTCGCCGAGGCCAAGCTCTCGGCTTCGCTCATGCTCCAGAAGCGTCGCACCGCATCCACGCGCTTGTGGAAATCGAGGGGGCGCACCGGGCGACAGGCTGCAACTGCTTCGAACATCTCCGGCAGCACGCCTTGATCGGTATAGTAGGCGCGCAGGCGATCGAGGCAGAAATCGAATACCTCTTCAACCTTCGCTGATGCATTGACCGCGGCAGGTTGCCGAGAAGCCGCCTGTTCGAGCAGCGCGTGCAGATCGACGTCGAGTTCCCGCTCGATCAGGGTGCGAAGCAAGCCTAGCGCCGCGCGACGAAGCGCAAAGGGGTCCTTGGCGCCGCTCGGCCCGCGGCCGATGGCGAAAATGCCCACTAGCGTGTCGGCGCGTTCCGCAACCGCCAGAACCTGCCCCACTGCCCCAGACGCCGTATGGTCACCGGAAAAGCGCGGCTTATACTGCTCGTCGAGTGCTAGCGCGATTTCCTCCGGCTCGCCGTCGTGCACGGCATAGTACCGACCCATGATGCCCTGAAGCTCCGGGAACTCGCCGACCATCTCCGTGCCGAGGTCGCATTTGCTGAGCCACGCGGCGCGCATGCACGCGGCTGCATCGAGCTCGAGCACGTGCGCCAAGTAATCGCACAGCGCGACGACGCGTTCGCTTTTCTCGTACAGGGTGCCCAGCTGCTGCTGGAACACCACGTTGCGTTGCTCGTCCAGGCGCGACTCGAGGCTGCGTTTGCGATCCACCTCCCAAAAGAAGGCTGCGTCCGCCAACCGCGGAGTAATAACCCTTTCGTTACCAGTGCGCACCGCCTCCGGATCACGGCTCTCAATATTGGCGATGGTGATGAACCGCGGGAGCAAGCGGCCGCTGTCATCCCGCATCGGGAAATAGCGCTGATGCCCCTGCATGCTGGAAATCAGCGCTTCTGCCGGTACCTCAAGGAAGGACTCGTCGAAGCGCCCGACCACCGCTACCGGCCATTCGACCAGGGCAGTCACCTCTTCCAGCAGGTCATCGTCCATGACGGGGTTGCCGCCGCTCTGCTTGGCCGCCTCCTGTACCTGTTCGCTAACCCGCGCTTTGCGCTTGTCGATATCTGCGAGGACCTTAGCTTCGGCCAGGCGCTGCTCGTACTCGGCCGCAGCACCGACGGCAATGGCCTCGGGGTGGTGGAAACGGTGCCCGCGCGTTTCGGCGCCGCTGCGGGTACCCAGAATTTCGACGTCGATGACTTTGTCGCCGAACAGGAAGACGATCCAATGGACCGGTCGCACGAACTCGGCGCTACCCGCGCCCCAGCGCATGCGTTTCGGGATGGGCAGCTTCGCAAGAGACTGCTCGACGATGTTCGGCAACAACTCTTCCGCCGGACGTCCTTTCTGGACGCCTCGGTACACCAGCCACGCGCCTTTGTCGGTCTCCAGCCGCTCCAGCGCCGAGATGTCGACGCCGCACGAGCCGGCAAAACCCAGGGCCGCCTTGGTCGGCTGCCCATTGGCATCGTAGGCCGCCTGAAGAGCCGGGCCTTTGCGCTCGATCGCCTGGTCCGGCGTGCTGACAGCCACGCCTTCCACGCGCACAGCCAGCCGGCGCGGAGACGCAAAAGCCTTATATGCCCCGTGCGCAAGGCCGGCGCTGTCCAAGCCGCTAATCACGCCGTCGGCAAATGCGTTCATCAGGCGCCGCAGCGCTTTGGGAGGTAGTTCTTCGGTGCCGATTTCGATCAGCAGATCGCGTGCATCGCTCATTCGGTGTCTCCGTTGGCGCAGAGCGGGAAGCCCAATGCCTCACGGCGCGCGTAATAGGCTTCGGCGACGGCCCGCGCCAGAGCGCGTACCCTAAGGATGTAGCGCTGCCGCTCGGTGACCGAGATGGCGCGACGGGCGTCGAGCAGATTGAACGTGTGGGAGGCTTTCAGCACTTGGTCATAGGCCGGCAGCGGCAAACCCGCTTCCACCAGCCGTTGGCTCTCGCGCTCGCAGTTATCGAACCAGGCGAACAAACTTTCCGTGTTCGCCTGCTCGAAGTTGTACGCGGACTGCTCAACTTCGTTCTGCTTGAACACGTCGCCGTAAGTGACAACGCCGTTTGGTCCTTCGGTCCAGACCAGGTCGTAGACGCTCTTCACGTCCTGGATGTACATCGCGAGGCGTTCAAGTCCGTAGGTGATCTCGCCCATGACGGGATCGCAGTCGATGCCGCCCACCTGTTGGAAATAGGTGAACTGGGTGACTTCCATACCGTTCAGCCAAACCTCCCAACCGAGGCCCCAGGCGCCGAGCGTAGGCGACTCCCAGTTATCTTCCACAAAGCGAATGTCGTGGGTGAGCGGATCGAAGCCGAGGCGCGCTAGCGAACCGAGATAAAGCTCTTGGATCTCCAGCGGCGAGGGCTTGAGCACCACCTGGAATTGGTAGTAGTGCTGTAGGCGGTTGGGGTTCTCGCCGTAGCGGCCGTCGGTGGGCCTGCGGGACGGTTGAACATAAGCCGCGTTCCACGGCTCCGGCCCGATGGCTCGCAAGAAAGTCGATGGGTGAAAGGTGCCGGCCCCGACTTCCATATCCAGCGGCTGCAGGACGACACAGCCCTGTTCTGCCCAATAGGATTGCAGCGTCAGGATAAGATCCTGAAAACTCATACGTTTGCGGCTCTGTGCTGGCAAGGCTGCCCCCTTTTGATGGCTCGCGGCGCCTGACTGCGTGCTGGCGCGGATAAGCGCTCAAGTATATCCGCTCGCGCCCACATGATGTAGGGTCGCGCACAATGCTGGCGCGGGACTGCCGCGCGGAGTAGCATCGCCACCGAGGGAGGCTGAAGGCGAGTAACTATGGCACATTACCTAGTCGACGCGCGCGGTCTGCAGTGGCCGGAACCGCTATTCCATTTGGAGGAGCAGATTCGCCAC
>JAJUGG010000051.1 GCA_029268285.1 Ectothiorhodospiraceae bacterium
GGGCGTCATCTTCGAGGCCATAGAAGCGGCCCTGGCATCGGCGACCAAGAAGCGCCATAACGGCGATATTGATGCGCGGGTGGAAGTCGACCGGAAAACCGGCGAGTCGCGTACCTTCCGCGTCTGGCACGTGGTCGAGGACGACGCCGAGATCGAGCTGCCCGAGCAGGAGCTGCCGCTGAGCGCAGCGCGCGAGCGCGACCCCGAGGCGCAGGTCGGCGGCACGGTGGAAGAGCCGATGGAGTCCGTTGAATTCGGACGCATCGCAGCGCAGGCGGCCAAGCAGGTCATCGTGCAGAAAGTGCGCGAGGCCGAGCGCAATAAAGTGGTCGAGGCCTATCGCAGCCTTCAGGGCGAGCTGGTTACCGGCACCGTGAAACGCGTCGAGCGCGGGCACGTCTACCTGGATCTCGGCAACAACGCCGAAGCCTTCGTGCCGCGCGAGAACATGCTGCCGCGCGAAGCGGTGCGCGCAGGCGATCGTTTGCGCGGCTATCTCAAGGAAGTGCGCTCCGAGCCGCGCGGACCGCAGCTGTTCGTGAGCCGCACCGCGCCCGAGTTTCTCATCGAGCTCTTCAAGCTGGAAGTGCCGGAGGTCGGTCAGGGGCTGATCGACATCATGGGCGCGGCACGCGACCCCGGTTTGCGCGCGAAGATCGCGGTGCGCTCGAACGATCCGCGCATCGATCCTGTCGGCGCCTGTGTGGGGATGCGCGGCTCGCGCGTGCAGGCGGTTTCGAACGAGCTTGCGGGCGAGCGCATCGACATCATTCTCTGGGACGACAACCCCGCGCAGTTCGTGATCAATGCCATGGCGCCTGCTGAGGTTGAGTCCATCGTCGTGGACGAAGACCGCAACAGCATGGATATCGCAGTGGTCGAGGACCAGCTGTCGCAGGCTATCGGTCGGGGCGGGCAGAACGTGCGCCTCGCAAGCGAGCTGACCGGCTGGGAGCTCAATGTTATGACCGCCGAGGAGGCCGCTGCACGTAGCGAAGCCGAGGCGGCTGAGTTGCAGAACATGTTCATCAAGGCGCTGGACGTAGACGAAGAGGTGGCCGCCATCCTGGTGCAGGAAGGCTTCTCCAGCGTCGAGGAAGTTGCTTATGTGCCGGCCGCCGAGTTGTTGGAGGTAGAAGAGTTCGACGAGAACATCGTCGAGGAATTGCGTGCCCGCGCGCGCGACGTCCTGGCTACGCAGGCCGCTGCCCAGCAAGAGCAAGGGCAGGGCGACGATCTCATGACCGTCGAGGGCATGGACGAGACATTAGCCGACGCACTGCGCGCCCGTGGAATCAACACTGTGGAAGACCTGGCCGAGCAGTCCGTGGATGAGCTCCTGGAACTGCCGGGAATGGAAGAATCGCGTGCTGCTGCGCTGATCATGAAGGCGCGGGAGCCCTGGTTCGCCGAGCAGCAGAACGACTGAGGCTTCGTTCGCTGGCAGAGCGTTTCCGGCGGTGATCCGCATCCAGTGAGCTGCACGAGTATCGGCCCGGGGGAGAATAGGTATGGCAGAAGTAACAGTACGAGAATACGCGAATACGGTAGGCATTCCGGTAGAGCGCCTGCTGACTCAGCTGGGCGAGGCCGGGCTGGATACACGCGACCCGGATGCGCCGATCAGCGATGAAGACAAAGTCTCGCTGCTGGAGCACTTGCGCCGCTCTCATGGCAATGATGGCGAAGAAGAGCCCTCCGGTCCGAGCAAGATCACACTGAAGCGCAAGAGCCACAGCCAGATCAAGCTGCCGGCCGGCGGCGCCAGCACCCGCGGCCCGCGCCAGACGCGCACCGTGAACGTCGAGGTGCGCAAGCGGCGGACCTATGTGAAGCGCAGCGTCATCGAGGCCGAGGAGCATCAGCGCGACGCGGAAGCGCTAATCCGTACGCTGCAGGAAGACGTCAAGCGTTATCAGGAAGAGCAGGCTCGACGTCGCGAGGAAGAAGCACGTCGCGCGGCCGAGGAAGAGGCTGCGCGCAAGGCGGCGGAAGAGGAAGCGGCGCGGCGCGCGGCTGAAGAGGAAGCCGCCGGCAAGGCTGTGCAAGAGAGTGCCTCTGAACCCGCCGCGGCTGAACCCGCTCGTCCGGCCGAGCCCGAGGTCGAAGCTGCCCCCGAGCCGGAGCCGAAGGCCCCGGCGACCGAGGTGGAAGAAACCGCTGCCGAGAACGAGGCCGATACGCAGGAGTCCGAGCAGGTCGCAGCGGCCAAGCGCCGCGAAGAAGAGCGCGAGCGTCGGCGGTTGGAGCAGGAAGCGCGCCGTGAGCGCGAGGCCGAGGCGCGCGTGCAGCGCAAACCCGGCAAGGGCAAGAAGGGCGCGCTCTCGATCAATGAGAAGGGCGCGGCTGGTCGTCGCGGCAAGAAGCGTGGTGCCCAGGGCTCCGATGCAGGTCGTCAGCTACAGCATGGTTTTGAGAGGCCGACCGCACCGGTGGTGCGTGAAGTCGAAATTCCTGAAACGATCACCGTCGGCGACCTCGCGCAGAAGATGAGCGTCAAGGCGGCCGTGCTCATCAAGGAAATGATGAAGCAGGGCATTATGGCCACCATCAACCAGACCATCGAGCAGGACATTGCCGCTCTGTTGGTCGAAGAGTTGGGGCACAAGCCGAAGATCGTCAGCGCTAACGCCATCGAAGAGGAAGTCCTGAAGGAAGTGACCCAGACCGAAGGCGAGCGGGTTTCGCGTCCGCCTGTGGTAACCATCATGGGCCACGTCGATCACGGCAAGACTTCGTTGCTGGACTACATCCGTAAGGCCAAGGTGGCCTCGGGCGAGGCCGGCGGTATTACTCAGCACATCGGTGCCTACCACGTGAAGACGCCGAACGGCGTTATCACCTTCCTCGACACGCCCGGGCACGAAGCGTTTACAGCTATGCGCGCCCGCGGTGCACAGATGACCGACGTCGTCATTCTGGTGGTCGCGGCCGACGACGGCGTCAAGCCGCAGACCGAGGAAGCCATCAAGCACGCGCGTGCAGCGGGCGTCCCGATCGTGGTGGCGGTGAACAAGATCGACAAGCCCGAAGCGGATCCGGATCGGGTACGGCAGGAGCTGGCACAGCGCGAAGTCATTCCGGAGGACTGGGGCGGCGACGTGCAGTTCGTCAATGTATCGGCCAAGAGCGGCCAGGGCGTTGACGATCTCCTCGAGAGCATTCTGTTGCAGGCTGAACTGCTCGAGCTAACGGCTGTGGCCGATTGCCCGGCGAACGGCGTGGTGCTGGAAGCGAGTCTCGACAAGGGGCGCGGCCCGGTCGCCACGGTGCTGGTGCAGAACGGCGAGCTCAAGCGCGGCGACATCATCCTGTCGGGCAAGGAGTTTGGCCGCGTGCGTGCGCTCATCAACGAACGTGGCGAGCGCGTGGAGAAGGTCGGCCCGTCCATGCCGGTGGTGGTGCTGGGCTTGTCCGGCCTGCCCGATGCCGGTGACGAGATGCTGGTGGTCCAGGACGAGCGCAAGGCGCGCGAGGTGGCGGAGCTGCGCTCCGGTCGACGCCGCGACATGCGCCTGGCGCAGCAGAAGGCCGCCAAGATGGAGAACCTGTTCTCGCAGATGAAGGAAGACGAGCTCAACGTCGTCAACCTGGTCATCAAGGCCGACGTGCACGGCAGTGCCGAAGCGCTCAGTCAGGCCCTGGCCGATCTGTCAAACGAGGAAGTCCGGGTCAACGTGGTTTCCACCGGTGTGGGCGGTATTAACGAGTCCGATGTGAACCTCGCCATCGCCTCGAATGCCTTCCTGATCGGCTTCAACGTCCGTGCCGATGCAACCGCGCGGCGCCTGGTGCAGGAGTCCGGGGTTGATCTGCATTATTACAGCGTTATCTACGACGCCATCGAAGAGCTCAAGAGCGCAATCAGCGGCATGCTCGCACCGGAGGTGCGGGAGGAGATCATCGGCACCGCAGAGGTCCGCGATGTGTTCCGCTCTTCGAAGCTCGGTCAGATCGCCGGCTGCCTGGTGGTCGAAGGCGTAGTACGGCGCCGGAACCCGATTCGCGTGTTGCGAGACAACGTTGTGATTTTCGAAGGTGAGTTGGAATCCTTGCGCCGCTTCAAGGACGACGTTACCGAAGTTCAGTCCGGTACCGAATGCGGCATCGGCGTGAAGAACTACAACGACGTTCGTGTCGGCGACATGATCGAGTGTTACGAGCGTACCGAAGTCCGGCGCCAGCTCTAGGAGCGGCGTCGGCCCTCGGCGGCATGACGCGTTACAGGACGGGATACTGATGCCTAAGGATTTTCCACGCACGCGTCGAATCGGAGAGCAGATCCAGCGAGAGTTGGCCGAGCTGATCCGAGATGAGGTTCGCGATCCACGAGTCGGCATGGTCACGGTCTCGGAGGTAGAGGTCAGCCGCGATCTCGCCCATGCCAAGGTATTCGTGGCGGTGTTGGGCGCCGACGATGATCAGACCGAAGCTTCGCTCGAGGCGCTGAACCATGCCGCGGGCTATCTACGCAAACTACTGGGGCAGGCCTTGCGTCTACGCACTGTGCCTGCCCTGCATTTTCATTACGACCCTTCTTTCGATCGCGGGGCGCGATTGTCTCGCCTTATCGATGAAGCGGTAACGGCAGACAAGTCGCGAGACGAGTCGGACCAGGATTGAGCGCCGGGCGCCGGCGTATTAAGGGCTATGGCACGAACCAATAGGCGCTCGGTCAGCGGTATTCTGCTGCTCGATAAACCGAGCGGAATGACTTCCAACGCCGCGCTGCAGAAGGTCAAGTGGCTTTATAAGGCGCGCAAGGCTGGCCATACGGGCAGCCTCGACCCGCTGGCCACCGGGCTGTTGCCGATCTGCTTCGGCGAAGCGACCAAGATTTCCGGCTTTCTGCTCGATGCCGACAAGCGCTACCAGGTAACGGTGGCGCTGGGTACGGTTACGGCGACCGGTGATAGCGAGGGCGAGGTGCTCGAGCAACTGCCGGTGCCCCAACTCGAGCGATCTCTGGTCGAGGCGGTGCTCGAACGATTCCTGGGTGATATCGAGCAGATACCGCCCATGTATTCGGCGCTAAAACACAAGGGCGAGCGCTTGTACAAGCTGGCGCGCCAAGGGTTAGAGGTAGAGCGTCCGCCACGGCCCGTGACCATCTACGAATTGCGGTTGCTGGCGCTGTCGGAATCGGTGCTTGAGTTGGATGTGCGTTGCTCCAAAGGTACGTATGTGCGCACGCTGGCCGAGGACATCGGTCGCGCATTGGGGACCGGAGCACATGTTTCCGCCTTGCGTCGCACCGGCCTCGGCCCCTTCGATGCCGAGCGGATGCTGACCCTCGACACCCTGATCGAATGGGCAGAGAGTGTGCCCGAACGGCTCGATGACGCTTTGCTTCCGGTCGACGCGGGGCTGCAACAGTGGCCGGAAGTGACGCTGGCGCCCGATGTTGCCTACTACGTCAGACAAGGGCAGCCGGTCTGGGTGCCGCATGCGCCCGGCGAAGGTTGGGTGCGAGTATACGATGCCGAACGCGGCTTCGTCGGCATGGGTGTCGTGCTCGACGACGGGCGTATCGCCCCGAAACGGCTGCTGGCACAGAACTGATGCTGCCGTTTGCCGATGGAAAACGTCGGCGGCATCTCGAGTTAGCTTGTTTGCCCCGACAGGCGGGGCTACAATATGCGACCTCTTTAATTGGGGAGCCTGTCGGCCTTGCCATCGAGGCCGGGTGGTAAGCCCCACAGGCTTCCGACGAGATCAGTGAGAGCTAGGAGCGACTGAATGTCTTTGAATGCGGCCCATAAGGGTGAAATCGTCAAGAACTTCCAGCGTGGCGAGGCCGATACCGGTTCGCCCGAAGTGCAGGTTGCGCTGCTTACCGCACGCATCGAGCACTTGACCCAACACTTCCAGACCCACAAGCAGGATCATCATTCCCGCAAGGGTCTGCTGCGGCTGGTGAGCCAGCGCCGCAAACTGCTCGACTACCTCAAGCGCAAGGATCTCCAGCGCTACCAGAGCCTGATCGAGCGGCTCGGCCTGCGCAAATAAGCGCTTCAGCTCACAACGTTTGGATGGTTAATTGCGCGTGATAGCAGCTACCCGAAAGACCTTTAAGTACGGCGACCACGATGTAACCCTGGAAACGGGTCGCATCGCCCGCCAGGCCAGCGGCGCCGTACTCGTCAACATGTCCGACACCGTCGTCCTCGTGACCGTGGTCGGCAAGCGCAGCGACGGCGAGCCGAAGGACTTCCTTCCGCTCACGGTCAACTACCAGGAGCGCACCTATGCCGCTGGACGCATTCCCGGCGGCTTCTTCAAGCGAGAGGGGCGTCCCACGGAGAAGGAGACGCTGACGTCCCGCCTGATTGACCGTCCGATTCGTCCGCTGTTCCCCGAAGGCTTTACCGAAGAGGTTCAGGTCATCGCCACGGTGATGTCGATGAACCCGGAAGTCGATCCCGACATCCCGGCGATGATCGGCACCTCTGCCGCGCTCGCCGTCTCCGGCATTCCTTTCAACGGACCGATCTCTGCTGCACGCGTCGGTTACCGTGACGGCCAGTACCTGCTCAACCCCACCTTCAGCGAGCTGCAGAACTCGGAGCTTGACCTCGTGGTCGCCGGCACGGAAGAGGCCGTCATCATGGTCGAGTCCGAAGCCAAGCTGCTGTCGGAAGAGGTAATGCTCGGCGCGCTGAAATTCGGCCACGAGCAGATGCAGGTGGTCATCCAAGCCGTTAAGGAGCTTGCGGCCGAAGCCGGCAAGCCCCGTTGGGATTGGCAGCCGCCCGCGAAGAACGAAGCGCTTATCGCTGCGGTTGAGAGCAATGCGCGGGTTGCCTTGGAAGAGGCCTACAGCATTGTCGAGAAGCAGGCCCGCGTCGCCGCGGTCGATGCTGCTCGCGAAAAGGTTCTCGCCGACCTGGTGACGAATGAAGGCGCTCCCTATGAAGGCGAGGCGCAAGCAGTTCTCAAGGCCTTCAAAGATCTCGAGAGCCGCATCGTTCGCGGTCGCATTCTGGACGGTCAGCCCCGTATCGACGGGCGCGACCTCGGCACGGTGCGTCCGATCAACATCGAAGTCGGTCTGCTGCCGCGCACGCACGGTTCGGCGCTGTTTACCCGCGGTGAAACCCAGGCGCTGGTCGTTACCACGCTGGGCACCGGTCGTGATGCGCAGATCATCGATGCGATCGAGGGCGAGCGCAAAGAACAGTTCATGCTGCACTACAACTTCCCGCCGTACTGCGTCGGTGAAGTCGGCTTCATGAGCGGCCCCAAGCGGCGTGAGATTGGCCATGGGCGTCTGGCTAAGCGCGGCGTTCAGGCTGTGATGCCGGACCAGAAGGAATGCCCCTACGTCATTCGCGTGGTGTCGGAGATCACCGAGTCCAACGGCTCCAGCTCCATGGCGAGCGTGTGCGGCACCAGTCTTGCGTTGATGGACGCCGGCGTGCCCATCAAGGCGCCGGTTGCCGGTATCGCCATGGGCCTGATCAAGGAAGGCGACAAGTTCGCTGTGCTGTCCGATATCCTGGGCGACGAGGATCATCTCGGCGATATGGACTTCAAGGTGGCCGGTAGCGTCGATGGCGTCAGCGCGCTGCAGATGGACATCAAGATCAACGGCATCACCTGGGAGATCATGGAGCGCGCCCTCGAGCAGGCTAAGGGCGGTCGTCTGCACATCCTGGGCAAGATGAACGAGGCCATCCAGGCGCCGCGTGCCGAGATGTCCGAGTTCGCGCCGCGCCTGATCACCATGCGCATCGACCCGGAGAAGATTCGCGACGTCATCGGCAAGGGTGGTGCGACCATCCGCGCGCTGACCGAGGAAACCGGTACCACCATCGATATCCAGGACGATGGTACCGTGACCATCGCCTCGGTGGACAAGGCTGCCGGCGAAGACGCACGCCGCCGCATCGAGTTGCTGACGGCCGACGTCGAGGTTGGCAAGGTCTACGAAGGTCGCGTCAACAAGCTGATGGACTTCGGCGCCTTCGTGAACATTCTGCCTGGTCGTGACGGCTTGGTTCACATCTCGCAGATCTCCGACGAGCGCGTCGAGAATGTGAGCGACAAGCTCAGCGAAGGACAGACGGTCAAGGTCAAGGTGCTGGAAGTCGATCGCCAGGGGCGTATCCGTCTCAGCATGAAGGCTGTCGACTAATCACTTGACGCTTCCAGAAAAGGCCCTTCGGGGCCTTTTTTTATTGTCAGAAGATTTGTCCCATCAGGCGTTTCTGTCGGCTTCGTACAGAACGCTTGCATCGCTGCGCGGGGTACCCAGATATGGCACCACAGCTCCGTGGGAGGCGATGATGGCTCAGCACACTTTCCGCAATCGCCGCGAAGCCGGTCGCATTCTAGCGGCAAGGCTCGGCGACCTTCACGGTCCGGAGCTCGGTCTCGTGCTGGCTCTGCCCCGCGGCGGTGTGCCTGTCGCCTTCGAGGTCGCCAAGGCGCTCGGGCTCCCGCTCGATGTCATGCTAGTCCGCAAGCTTGGGCTGCCGGGGCAGGAAGAGCTTGCCATGGGCGCAATCGCGAGCGGCGGAGCGCTGGTCTACAACGAAGAGCTCTTACGCCAGATTCCCGTGCCGCAAGAGGCTATCGATGAAGTCCGCGAGCGGGAGACCCGAGAGCTCGATCGGCGCGAGCAGCTTTATCGCGGGGGTCGTGCCGCGGTGGATGTGACCGGCCGCGGCGTCATCCTGATCGATGACGGCGTCGCCACCGGCGCCACGATACGCGCCGCCATTCTGGCGCTGCGACAGCTGCGGCCGGCTCACGTCTTGGTCGCGGTACCGGTCGCACCGCCCGCTACGGTAGCCGCGCTCAGCGATGAAGCCGATGAAGTCGTATGCCTTGCTACGCCAGAACCGTTTATCGGTGTGGGGCGTTGGTACCAGGATTTCGCCCAGACCTCGGATGATGAGGTCAGAGCTTTGTTGGACGCGAACAGGTCGCAGATCAGGGAAGGCCTCGCGGGAGACGACCATGCTTAGGCAGAAGGAGACGCTGCCACTCAAGTCCGCACGAGAAGCGGCTTCGCCCCTCGAGGGCGAGCACGGGCAATACCAGGCGCTGCTCGAATCCATCGGCGACGCCGAGATCGTGCTGTTGGGCGAGGCCAGCCACGGAACGCACGAGTTCTACCAGACGCGCGCCGAGATCACGCGGCGCCTTATTGAAGAGCGCGGCTTTACGGCGGTCGCTGTCGAAGGCGATTGGCCAGATTGCTACCGGGTCAATCGCTACGTGCGCGGCCTGGGCACCGATCCCGATGCCGATGCCGCCTTGGGCGATTTCCAACGTTTTCCCTTGTGGATGTGGCGCAACACCGTGGTGAAGCAGTTTGTGCAATGGCTGAGACAGCACAACAAGGGGCTACCATACTCCACCCAGACAGGGTTCTACGGGCTGGATATGTACAGCCTGTACGGCTCGGTGGCGGCGGTTATTCAGTATCTGCAACAGGTCGACCCCGAAGCGGCCGACGAGGCGCGTCAGCGCTATGCATGCTTTGATCATGTCGGCGAAGGAGGCCGCAGCTATGCCTATGGCCTGCGCTTCGGCAGTCGCAGCGCCTGCAGTGAGGAGGTCATGGATCAGGTACTCGCGCTGCGGCAAAATCGCGAGGAATACCTGATGCGGGATGGGCTGGTGGCGGACGAAGAGCACTTCGCTGCCGAGCAGAACGCGCGCGTCGTGCAGAGTGCCGAATCCTATTACCGCAATATGTTCAGCTATTCGGTCAGCACCTGGAATCTGCGCGACCAACACATGATGGACACTCTGCGCGCCTTGAAGGAGCACTTGTCCCGGCGCGGGAAGCCGGCACGCATCGTGGTTTGGGAGCACAATTCGCACATTGGAGACGCGCGCGCAACCGAAATGGGCCGACGCGGCGAGCACAATGTAGGCCAGCTTACGCGGGAAGCCTACGGCGAGAAGGCGATGCTGATCGGCTTCACAACCTACGGCGGCACGGTAACCGCGGCGTCGTCCTGGGATGGTCCCGCGGAGCATAAACGGGTTCGGCCGGGGCTCGAGGACAGCTACGAGACGGTTTTCCACGATTTTGACCTCGATCGCTTCTTCCTGCCCTTGCGCGGTGACGCAGCCCAAGCGCTTGTCGAGCCCCGCTTGCAGCGCGCAATTGGTGTGATCTATCTGCCCGACACCGAGCGCGAAAGCCATTATTTCATGACCCAGCTGCCGCGCCAGTTCGACGGCATCGTGCACATCGACCACACCCGTGCCCTCGAGCCGCTGGATCCGACCTCGGAGTGGCAACTCGGCGAGCCGGAAACCTATCCGAGTGGCCTATGACGGATCGTGCCTGTGAGGTGCAGCTAGAGGCGGGCGAGGTTAGCTTGCCCGGCACCCTTCTGCTGCCGGACCGCATGCGTGGCTTGGTTATTTTCGCTCACGGCAGCGGCAGCAGCCGGCGCAGTCCGCGCAATCGCTACGTTGCGGAAGGTTTAAGCCGGGACTGCTTGGCAAGCTTGCTGTTCGATCTGTTGACCGCTGAGGAGGAGCGAGTCGACGCGCGTAGCCGTGCATTGCGTTTCAACATCGGCATGCTGGGGCGGCGTTTGGGAGCGGTCATCGATTGGGCGGACGGGAGCCCGGCCCTGCGCGAACAGCCGATAGGACTGTTTGGTGCCAGCACGGGCGCAGCAGCGGCCTTGGTGGCAGCCGCGGAACGGCCTCAGCGCGTAGGGGCAGTCGTCAGTCGAGGCGGACGGCCAGATTTGGCGGCAGCCGCGCTCCCGCGGGTCCGCGCACCGAGCTTGTTCATCGTCGGTGCGGCGGATGATGTCGTGATCGAGCTCAATCGAGCTGCAGCCGAAGCGCTCGCGGTCGAGCACCGATTGGAGCTGGTGGCGGGGGCGACGCACTTGTTCGAAGAACCGGGAGCGCTGGAGGAGGTTACCCATTTAGCGTCGCAGTGGTTCCTCGCACACCTCGGCGCCTGACCGCTTCATTAGCTGTTGCATGCTGCGTGCGCCAGCCGAGGCTGGATAAATCCGATGACCTGTTGCTCCAGCCAGCGCACATCGTCTTGGGCGACGAAGCCCACATGACCGCCTGCTTGGCTGGTGTAAAGCATGGTGCTCGGCGACAGCTCGGCGGGTGCGGGGATGGCCTGTCGCGGTACGAAGGGGTCGTCCTCGGCCTGGATTAATAAAGTAGGACGGGAAATAGTCGCCAAGTGCGGGCGGCAGCTGGCGCGGGCGTAGTAGTCTGCCGAGCCACTGAAGCCATGCAGCGGCGCGGTAACGCGATCGTCGAACTCGCGCAGGCTGCGTAGGCGGCGCAACTCGGACAGGCTGATCGGCGGCGTCTTAGCGTGTTGCAACTTGCGCGCCATCATACGCTTGAGGCCTTGTAGCAGGTTGGCCTGATAGACGCGCGCAAAGCCCTGCTCCAATGCGTCCGCGCACGCTGCCAACTCGAAGGGAACCGACACGGCACAGGCTGCGTCTAACTCACAGTCGCTGCGGCCCAGGGTGTTGAGCAGAATGCTGCCGCCGAGGGAGTAGCCTACCGCAGCCAACCTGCGTTCCGGATGCCGTTCGCGTATCACGCGCACCACATCTTCCAGGTCTTCCGTCGCCCCCGCATGCTGGAAACGCATCAAGGTGTTGCGCCCGCCGCAACCGCGCGCCTCCATGACGACCGGCGTTAGCCCTGCCCGTTCGAGCTGCTCGACCAGCCGGCGCACATAGGGCGAGTTCGCGTCGCCCGTAAGCCCGTGTAGCACCAGCACCAGCGGCCCACCGTTATCCTGCCCCCACAGCAGCGACAGATAATCGCCGTCAGGCAGGTCATGGCGCTCGCGCCGCAGCCGCAAACGCGGTGCCGGCTTCACGCGTGCCGCCCAAATCGTCTGCGCGTGCGGCCCTTTTAGAAAGGCTGCCGGAACGAAGGCTTTGGTGTTATGACCGAGGGAGAAAATCGCTTCCATGGCGAGATTGTAGCGAGTGTCCGCAAGCCGGACCATGTGACAGCTAGGGCTTGTCTGGCAAGACCATCAGGACAGAGGCTTACCGGAAGCCGTAAATAGAAAAAGCCCGGCGGACACCGCCGGGCTTTTCTAGTGTCTACGCTGGTCGCAGCGAGCCTACTTGTCCGCGCGGTGCTCGATGAGGTCGTCCACCACGCTGGGGTCGGCGAGGGTGCTGGTGTCGCCAAGGGCGTCGATCTCATTGGCGGCAACCTTGCGCAGGATGCGGCGCATGATCTTGCCGGAGCGGGTCTTGGGCAGGCCCGGCGCCCACTGGATGACATCCGGCTTGGCGATGGGGCCGATCTCTTTGCGGACCAGTTCGACCAGTTCGGTGCGCAGCTCGTCGGATGGTTCGACGCCGGCCATGAGCGTGACGTAGCAGTAGATGCCTTGGCCCTTGAGGTCGTGCGGGAAGCCTACCACGGCCGCTTCGGCGACCTTGGGATGCAGTACCAGGGCGCTTTCTACTTCTGCAGTACCCATGCGGTGACCGGAGACGTTCAAGACGTCGTCGACACGGCCGGTGATCCAGTAGTAGCCGTCTTCGTCCCGGCGCGCACCGTCGCCGGTGAAGTAGAGCCCGGGATAAGTCGACAGGTAGGTCTGGATGAAGCGCTCGTGGTCACCGTAGACGGTGCGCATCATGCTCGGCCAGTCCTCGGCGATGCAGAGGTTGCCCTCGGCTACGCCTTCGAGAATATTGCCGTCATTGTCGACCAGTACCGGTCTGACGCCGAAGAGCGGGCGTGTGGCGGAGCCGGGCTTGAGATCGGTGGCTCCGGGTAGGGGGGCGATCAGGATCGAGCCGTTCTCGGTCTGCCACCAGGTGTCGATCACCGGGCAACGGCCTTCGCCGACTACCCGGTGATACCACTCCCAGGCTTCGGGGTTAATGGGCTCGCCGACGGTGCCAAGCAGTCGCAGGCTGGAGCGCGAGGCTTTGGTGACGAACTCGTCGCCTTGGCCCATGAGCGAGCGGATGGCGGTCGGCGCAGTGTAGAAGATATTGACCTGATGCTTGTCGACCACCTGCCAGAAGCGCGAGGCGTCGGGGTAGGTCGGCACGCCTTCGAACATCAGCGTGATGGCGCCATTAGCGAGCGGGCCGTAGACGATGTAGGAATGGCCCGTGACCCAGCCCACGTCGGCCGTGCACCAATAGACGTCGCCTTCGTGGTAGTCGAACACGTACTTATGCGTAATGGCGGTGCCCAGCAGGTAACCGCCCGTGGTGTGCAGCACGCCCTTGGGCTTGCCGGTCGAGCCCGAGGTGTACAGGATGAACAGCGGGTCTTCCGCGTCCATGTGCTCCGGCGGGCAATCGGCGGAAGCCTGCGCCACGGCTTCGTCGTACCAGACGTCTCGGCCCTCGGTCCAGGCGATGTCGCCGCCGGTGCGGCGTACCACGAACACCGTATGGATGCTGGGGCAGTGCTCCAGGGCGCGATCGGCATTGGCCTTGAGGGGCGTGTTCCTGCCGCCGCGTACGCTCTCGTCGGCCGTGACCAGTACCGAACAATCGGCGTTGTTGATGCGGTCCTTCAGCGCGTCCGGCGAGAAACCGCCGAACACCACCGAATGGATGGCGCCGATGCGGGTGCAGGCCAGCATGGCTACCGCGGCTTCCGGGATCATGGGCATGTAAATGCACACGCGGTCGCCTTTCTTCACCCCGCGCGCCTTCAGGGCGTTGGCGAAGCGGCAGACGGCTTCGTGCAGTTCGCGGTAAGTAATCTTCTTGTCGGTGCTGGGGTCATCGCTTTCCCAGATGATGGCCGTCTGGTCGCCACGGGTCTCCAGGTGTCGATCCAGGCAGTTGTAGCTGACATTCAGCTTGCCGCCCTCGAACCAGCGGATGCGGCCTTCGTTCAAGTCACTGTTGCGGACCCGTTGCCAGGGTTGAAACCATGTGAGGAACTGTTCGGCCTGTTCGGCCCAGAAGGCTTCTGGCTCCTCCAGAGAGCGCCGGTACATCTCCTGGTACTGCTCAGCCGTGATCCAGCTGCGCTCGGCGACTTCGGCGGGTACGGGATAGATCTTCTCAGACATGACTCTCCTCCTGATTTCTGTGCTTTGTTCTAGTGTTCCCTTGCCAAGCCCGCATTGGCGGGTATCTGTGCCCCCCCCGGTACGCCAGGGGGCGTTCCGTCCGAAAGGGATTATCAACCCAGGTATGGGGGCTTGGCGGGGCCCGCACAGCGTTTTTATACACGGCAACGCAAACTCGATGCGTCACCGAACCCTTCGTATCTAGCTAAACCCGTGCCAACTGCATTGGTCAATAGCGTCAACGAGTTGCCGTGCTCGTCCGAACCTTATGCCGGGATAATCGTTACCTAGCGTAACGGCCGGTCGAGGCGCGGCAGGGTAGTTATAGATTGCCTTGTCTATTTCCAGAAGGAAAGTGCAGTTTTTGGCGACGGCCTGGATTTATGTCCGATAGGCCGCATAAGCATTTGCTGTGTCGATAATTGCTGCATTGCAAAATGAAGCGCTCGCAATAAAGATAATCCCTGTGAAGGAGGTAATTACCATGCATTAATTGGGTGGGGGTAATTATCGAGTAAAGGCAATGCGGATGTTTTCTATATCTTGGGTATGCGGCGCTAAGCTGCATGGGTACGGGCTTTGCGACACCAGGTCGCGTGATGAAGAGTAAGCGCTGTTACGATGCGTAACAGCTTTAAAAGATATTGTAACGCTCGGTAACGCCTCAAAGTGGAGAGGAAAGGGATGCTTCGAGAGCGGCTATTGTGAGGGTCGAACGCAAAGGAAACAATACGTTGATTTGTGCTTATAGATGCTTTATACCGTTTGATGTGTGTATAGCACGCTGAAGTCTTGGCATATGCCATGCTTCAATTACAAAAGCATTACAAAATGTGGAGGAGGAGTCATGAGTGACGACCGGAAAGAGGCTGCAAAAGCCTACTGGAAGGAAAACCTCAGGCTGCTGATCACGCTGATCGTGATCTGGTTCGCCGTATCTTACGGGGCCGGCGTCCTGTTCAAGGATGCGCTGGACACCATTCAAATGGGTGGCTTTCCGTTAGGCTTCTGGTTCGCCCAACAGGGTTCCATCTACACCTTCATCGTTCTGATCTTCGTCTACGTATTCCGGATGAATCAGCTCGATCGAAAGTACGACGTACACGAAGAGTAGGGGGCGACGATGGACCAACAACTTTGGATTTATCTATTCGTCGGCGCGAGCTTCGCGCTCTACATCGGTATTGCGATCTGGTCCAAGGCCGGCTCTACCGGTGAATACTATGTAGCCGGCAAGGGCGTATCGCCTGTTGCTAACGGTATGGCCACGGCGGCGGACTGGATGTCGGCGGCATCCTTCATTTCCATGGCCGGCATTATCGCGTTCGCCGGCTACGACGGCTCGGTCTACCTGATGGGCTGGACCGGCGGCTACGTGCTGCTGGCGATGATGCTCGCTCCCTATCTGCGTAAATTCGGCAAGTTCACCGTGCCGGACTTCGTCGGCGAGCGTTACTACTCGCAGACGGCGCGCGTGGTGGCGGTCATTTGCGTGATCTTCATCTCCTTCACCTACGTCGCCGGCCAGATGCGCGGTGTCGGCATCGTGTTCTCGCGCTACCTCGAGACCACCATCGAGTGGGGCGTGATCATCGGTATGGCGATCGTGTTCGTCTACGCCGTACTTGGCGGCATGAAGGGCATCACCTATACCCAGGTGGCGCAGTACTGCGTGATGATCTTCGCTTATCTGGTGCCCGCCATCTTTATCTCCATGATGATCACCGGCACCGCCATCCCGCAGATCGGCTTCGGTAGCACCGTTGCCGGTACCGACACCTGGCTGCTCGAGCGGCTCAACGGGCTGAATCAGGAGTTAGGCTTCGCCGCCTACACGGATGGAACAAAATCAACCATCGACGTGTTCTTCATCGTGTTGGCGCTGATGGTCGGTACCTCTGGCCTGCCGCACGTGATCGTGCGCTTCTTCACCGTGCCCCGTGTACGTGACGCGCGTCTGTCCGCTGGTTGGGCGCTGATCTTCATCGCTATTCTCTACACCACCGCGCCGGCCATCGCCGCCTTTGCGCGCGTGAATATGATCGACACGCTCCATCTCACGGCCTACGAAGATCTGCCCGACTGGGTCGATACCTGGGATAACGCAGGCCTGATTACGATGGAGGACAAGAACGGCGACGGCATCATCCAGTACTACAACGACAAGAACGAAGAGTTCGTGCAGAATGTGGCCACGCCGAACGGTTGGGCCGGCAGCGAGGCCAACGTCGACCGCGACATCATGGTGCTCGCCAACCCGGAAATCGCCCAATTGCCGGGCTGGGTTGTGGGCTTGATCGCGGCCGGTGGTCTGGCGGCAGCGCTCTCGACGGCGGCAGGCTTGTTGCTCGTGATATCAACCTCGATCTCGCATGACTTGTTGAAGAACAACCTCATGCCGAACATCACGGAGAAACAGGAGTTGCTGGCAGCACGTATTGCCGCAGCCGCCGCCATCTTCATCGCCGGATACTTCGGTATCAACCCGCCAGGGTTCGTGGCGCAGGTGGTGGCGTTTGCCTTCGGCTTGGCGGCCAGTACCTTCTTCCCCGTGATCATCATGGGTATCTTCTACAAGCGGATGAACAAGGAAGGTGCGATTGCCGGCATGCTTACCGGTCTCGTCTTCACCTTCTCGTACATCGTGTACTTCAAGCTCATTTCGCCCGAGCTCGATAATGCCGAGAATTGGCTGTTCGGCATCTCGGCGGAAGGCATCGGCAGCATCGGCATGATCCTCAACTTTGTTGTGGCTATCGTGGTGAGCAAGCTGACTGCGCCGCCGCCGGAGCACATCCAGCATCTGGTGGAAGACATCCGCGTCCCGCGTGGTGCCGCGGCTCCTGTAGCCGAGCACTAAGCGCCTCGACGCTGCCAACCAACCCCGGCTTCGGCCGGGGTTTTTTCTGTCTGGGTTTGGGTGAGCCTAGAGTCGTAGGGTGGGGTGAGCGCAGCGAAACCCATTGTCTAAGAAGTCTTTCAGGTGGCGTCACGTTTGGGTTCGTCCTTGCGGACTCATCCAAACTTATGGCCGCATTGCCTGCAGGCGCTGCTGCAGCCCGGTTTTGTCGAGTAGGTCGGAGAGGTAGTGAATCCCCTGGTTACGCGCGAAGCGTAACAGGATGAGAAAGAGCTCGGCGGTAGCCAATGCATCCGCGGCGGCATTGTGACGCGAGGAGACGCCGAGACCGAACTCCTGCAGCCACAGGTCCAGGCTGTTGTGTTTCGGCGCCCGCTCGCGGCAGAGCGCCGAGGCGATGGGGGCGACGTCGGTGAAAGGATGCTCCAGACGGTAGTTGAGCGTGCGCCTCAGCGCGCGCTTGAGCATGGCCTCATCGAACGGCGCGTGAAAGGCGAGCAACGGACTGGTGCCGACATACTCCAGCAAGTCCAGCAGTACGGTGTCGAGCGGCTCGCCGCGA
>JAJUGG010000052.1 GCA_029268285.1 Ectothiorhodospiraceae bacterium
CATTGCCATAAAGGATGCCGAGGCTGCCGCCCAGATAGGGTCGCCATTGCCCGCTGCCGAAATGGTAATCGGTATAAATGCGCGTAGAACCGTTCCAGCGGCTTTCTTCGGCGGATTCCGACCAGGAGAAGCTCTGTCGAATGCCGACTTCCCACTGCGGTGAGTAGTAATAGCCGTACTCTCCGGTCGCGGACACGCCACCGGTGTCGAAATCGCGGCTACTGTTACCAGAACCCGATAAGGCTAATTCGCGCTGTCCGAGCGTCGGTTGCGCCGCTGCAGCAACAGAAGCCAGGCCCAGTACGACCGCGCAGACATACCTTGTCATCTCGTTCTCCGCACCTGCATCCGGCCGGAATACTCCTATCGTCAAAGACTTCAGTCGCTATTGCAATGGGCTAAAGCCCCGCCCGTCAAACATTAACCGCGGCGCGGTTGGCCGTCGAGCGTGAAAACTTCCCGATCAGCCATATTAACAGCCCTGTAATGGTGCAATACGCGACGCATAGCGATCCGCCTGCACGCTCAGCCTAAAGGGAGCCATTCAATGCTCAAACGCGTATTCAAGCTGCACCGTATACCGGCCTGGTTGCGCGCCGGCCGACGCGATCTGGAGCTTGCGCACGCTCGGCGCCTTACACCTCGTTATCGGGCCAAGCAAACCATCGTACGCCAATTCTGGATGGGGGCTTCGCTCGTTACGCTGATCCAACCCGTGCTTCCCTTTGCGCTCATCGTCGGGCTATTCACCACGTTCGTGTCGTTCAGCATACTCGACGAAACGCCTGACTGAGCGGCAGCCGCTCAAGGCCGCTCCGACGACGAGGACAGCGGCGACTCGAAGAACGCAAACTCGGCACCGCCAAAGCCCGGATCACGCCAGTCGCGCCCGTCCCACTCCACAGCGAAGACCGCAGAGGTCGGCAGCGCATCCAGACCCACATTGGTCAGGTAGCGCCCCAAATCCGACAAGCCCGGCTCGTGGCCGACCAATAGCAGCGTATCCACTTCCCCTGGTTGGCTCGCCAGGTGGTCCAACAAAACCTGCCGGCTGGCCAGGTAGAGCTCCGGGTCGTAGATCACCGCTTGTCCCGGATGGCCCAAGACCTGGGCCACGATTTGCGCCGTTTCTTGCGCCCGGCGTGCCGGACTCGCCACCAACCGACGCGGCCGGATGCCGCGCGCGGCCAAGCGTGACGCAACGCGCGCCACGTCACTGCGTCCGCTCTCCGTCAGACACCGCTCAAAGTCGGAACCCTGCGCGGCAGGCGACTCGGCCCGCCCATGTCGAAGAATAAAAAGCCGTTTCACGCGTGCATTTCCCTCGCTGTCAGGAGCCGTGGGCCGCCATGAAGGTGGCGACGCCGTTCAAGAACATCTGTACCGCCATCACCACGAGCAACATCCCCATGAGGCGCTCCAGCGCCGCCAATCCGCGCTCTCCGAGAAAGCGGTTCAAGTCGCTGGCTAGCAATAGAATGGCCGCCGTCAGCCCCCAGGCTGCCAGCAGCGCGACTAGCCACTGCAGGATACGCTCCGGCTCTGCGCGCACCAGAAGTAGCAAGGTCGCGATCGTGGACGGCCCCGCGATGAGCGGAACGGCGAGCGGCACCAAGAACGGCTCGCCATCACTCGGTGTGAGCGCAACGCCGCGGGACGGGAAGATCATCCGCAACGCGATGATGAATAGTACGATCCCTCCGGCGATGCTGATCGACTCCTGCTGAAGCTGGAACAGGTCGAGCAGGTACTGCCCCAGAAACAGGAATGCTAAAAGGATGAGCAGCGCCGCCACCAGCTCGCGCACCAACACCCGCTTGCGTCGTGTCGGCGCTACGTCCTTAAGCAGGGCGAGAAACGCCGGCACGTTGCCGATCGGATCCATGATCAAAAACAGCAAGAAAGCCGCGCTGACAACGTCCATACTTAAAAAGGCTTCATGGGCTTCGTTAGAGCTTAGCCGATACGGAGCAGGCTTCGGCTGGTCGAGCTACGATGGAGAACCGATATCATGGCTTTAGGCAGTCTGACTTTAGCGGCGTTGCTGTTCACTGGCGGACACTTCCTGCTCTCGAGCCCTTGGCTACGTCCCCGGCTGGTGACACGCCTCGGCGAAAAAGGCTTTCTGGCCCTTTACTCGTTACTCATGTTGCTTTTCTTCGCTTGGCTGCTGTTCAGCTACGCGCGCGCGCCGTTTATCGCGTTGTGGAATCCGCCAGCGGGCATGCGCCACCTTGCGCTTACGCTGATGCCGCTGGCTACCATATTGCTGATCGGCAGCCTAAGCCCGCGCAACCCCACCTCGGTCGGTGCCAAGCCCGAGCGCCTGGGAACCCCTGCCGGAATTTATGCCGTTACGCGCCATCCGATGCTGTGGGCCTTCACGCTTTGGGCGCTGGCGCATCTAGCCGCTAACGGCGACGCTGCTTCCGTCATCCTGTTCGGCAGCTTGCTGTTATTAGCGCTGCCCGGCACGTTCGTCATCGATGCAAAAATTCGCCACCGCGACAGATCAGGCTGGGCGGCGCTAACGGCCCATACCTCCAACATCCCGTTGGCCGCGCTGCTGCAAAGGCGCGTGCGCCTCCGTGCCAAAGCGCTGGCCGTACCCGTCGTAGGCGGGCTCCTGCTGTATGCCGTTCTGCTCTGGGCTCACCCCTACCTGTTCGGCGTCTCGCCCTTGCCTTGAGACCCTCGGCGCCAGGTTTCACGCCCGCCGGCGCCGCCAATACTGAATGAGCAAGAAGCCGAACAGCATCCCGCCAAGGTGGGCGAAGTGAGCAACGCCAGACAAGGTTCCCGTCACCCCGGCCCAGAGCTCGAACAAGCCATACAGGATCACGAACCATTTCGCCTTCAGCGGGATGGGAGGAATCAGCAGCATGATGCGCTGGTTCGGAAACAGCATGCCGAATGCGAGCAGAATGCCGAACACGCCGCCCGATGCGCCGATGGTCGGATAAACGGCACCGTCCGCGGCACCGGCCGAAGACACCAACAACTGCACAAGCCCGGCACCCAGCACACATACAAAGTAATAGAGCGCGAAGACGCGAGAGCCCCACACATGCTCGAGCTGAATCCCGAACATCCACAAGGCGAACAGGTTGGTGAACAGGTGTAGGGTATTGCCGTGCAGGAAGGAGTAGCTGATCAACTGCCAGATCTCGAAGTCCGGTACGCGCTGCACGCCGTAAGGACTCATGGCGTAGTCCGGCGTACCCAGCGGCCATAGCGCGAACAGGATCTCCAGGCTCGGCCCCAGCAACTGCTGCGCGATGAAAGCCAAGCCGTTGACGACCAGCAAAGTGCTTATCAGAGGCGGAAACGCTTCGAGACGACGCGGGGCGTCGGGCGGCATATTCTTGCTTCTCCTCCACACCGCCACGACGGGGGTGCAACCAGAAGTGAACTACAGCGAATAATCTGGCGTCTTCCCGCCGCGCGTGCAAATCCCGCGCTCGCGGCACCGCCCTACTCACCTCCTTGTCATTCCTACGTCACGCCATCGTCATCCCCAGCCTGGATACTGCGCGCTCGAAAGCTGGCGTCCATCCGGTACGGAATCCGATCAAAGAGGGTGTAGTTTCATGCAGCTCAGCAACCGCATCGCCGTCGACCCCGCCATCCTGGACGGTCAAGCCCATATACGCGGCACGCGCGTCACCGTTCGAAATATTGTCGAAAACCTGAAGCAACATCGAGATTGCCGGCGGTTACTAGCGGCCTATCCGGAGCTGGAAGCGGATGATATGCGTGACGCGGTCGCCTTTGCCGCCGAACACGCGTTCGCGCTGGAGCCGGCGCAGCGTTAGACACTCAACTGGCGCCTCTGAAGTCCCCGAAATAGCGGCGGGTATTGAAGGTGGCAAGCCACTCGGGACGATAAGCGACCAGTACGCTGATCAAGCCGCCATTGATGAGCGCTTCCGGGAACAGCATCAGTGGCAGATAAACGAGATAATCGCGCGTTATGGTTGCCGACTCGGTCGCCCCAGTTGCCAACATCAATCCCGCAGCAGCGAGATGGGCCAGCAACGCGGCCATTGCACTGCCAAAAAAACCGCACACAAAGATGTAGACGAACAAATTGCTAGGCAGGAAGCGTTCGGTCAAACGCCACACGCCATACGTTACGGCTATAGGCAGCGCTACCATGACCATGGCGACCATGCCGGCTGCCTGCCAGGGCTCGTGACCGAGCACGACCACCCCGACCAGTGGAAACAAGGCTCCTAGGAAGGCCAAGCGCCAGCCGGCGATCAGCGCCAACCCTGAGATGCCCAATAGGTGCAAGCCCAGCCCGGGCTGGATCCCAGTGCGCATCAACCAAAGCATCATCACGGCGATCGACCCGGCATAGAATACGTGCTGCCGCGATCGACGGCGCTTCAGCTCATTGAGATCGAGCCCGCCAAGCGCCCATGTCAGCAGCAGGAAATAGAGCGCAAACCCCGGCCAGAGCCAGACAAACGGGAATTGGTCGGCGGTTAGATTCATCCTGATTCCCACCCGCTGTAGCGCTCGCCGCTTGGTAGGGGTTCTGCGCGGGGAGACCGTGCTGGGCATTCATTCGCTGCCGAAACCGACAGTCGCATGCGATACATTGCGAAACTCCGTGTATCACGGCGTTCTAGCAAAGTGGGGGTGGTACGTGGCTATCTCTAGTCCGGCGCGGAAAAATCGGGCACGCCGGCTTCAGACGAAACGCTCTTCATCCTGCGGCGGCAACTGTACATAGCACCCGCGAGACAGCAGCATGCGCATGACGGTACGCGCATCGGCGCGCGCCAGCCGCCGATCAGGCGTAAGCGTAAGGTTCATCACGTGCACCGGTTCGCCCAAAGCGGCCAGAATCTCCCGCGGCACCGAAGAAAAGTCGCCCTCTACCGGAACGTATAAATAGGTATCGGACCTGCGACGGCCGCGATAAATGGCGCAGAACATCAGTTCTTCCTCAGCGTCTTCAAAAAGCCCCGGAGTGAGCGTGTCGGAGCTTTATCGGAGACGGTCATCGCTCCGGAGCGCGCTTAGACTTGCTGGCGCGGCTCGCCCGCACCCTGTGCCTGAGGGGCCGCTCCTGGCTCGACATCGAGACCGTACCAGCCGTCGAGCGAATACTGGTCGAACTCGCCGCTGGCATACTGCACCGAGACCAACTCGTCATCGACATCGACGTCCAACACTTCCAACCAGCGGCCACTACCCGTGTGGTAGTACCAGGTGCCGACAGCCGGCTCGGTATCGGTAGCCATGCGGCTCCTCCCCTGTCACGACCTTGGTCAAGCTCTTGGCACGCTAGCCCGTGCAATAAGATAACGCCATTCAAGCGAACAAACTACGTGGACCCGACCGGACGCCGATGGATAGTTCGTCTCGCGCCCAGACAGGACGCGAGACGAGCTGGGCAACCCGCCGCTACGCGCTAATGAGACTGGCTGTGCGGCCCTCCAGGCTGCGAGATCTCTTCCACCATTTCACCCGTGAACTCGGAGCGCCCCATCGCCAGCGCGATGTCCGCCTGCGATAGCACACCCATGGGGCGGTCGCTGCGATCGCAAACCAGTAACCGCCGCACCTGCTCCGCTTCCATCTTGCGAGCAGCGTCGACCAAATCATCGTCGTCGTAACACTTGAGCAGGTCGCGCGTCATGACCTGCTCGGTCTGGATGTTGGCATCGCCCGCCTCGGCGACGCCTCGCACGGCAATGTCGCGGTCAGTAATGATGCCGAGCACCTGCCCGCCCTCATCGCTGACCAGGACGTCACCGATGTCCATATCACGCATACGCTGAGCGGCCGTGCGGATCGTGTCGCTCGGGCGCACCGTCTCGCAACCGTGGGTCATGGCTTCTCTGACTTGCATGTCGACCTCCGTGTCGATGTACCTCTTACGAGACAGGCCGCGGAAAGCGGCACTCCCTGCCGCGCCCCGCCGCCCGGCCATGTTACTCGGGCCGCTCGACCGCCAACGCAACCCCCATCCCGCCACCGACGCAGAGAGTCGCAAGCCCCCGCCGGGCACCACGCCGACGTAGCTCATGCAATAGGGTCACCAGAATGCGCGCCCCCGAAGCGCCGATGGGATGCCCCAGCGCGATCGCGCCGCCGTTGACATTGATCTTGTCCGGGTCCCAGCCCAGTTCGCGATTGACCGAGATCGCCTGCGCGGCAAAGGCTTCATTCGACTCGATCAGGTCAAGCTGATCTACGCTCCAACCTGCCTTCTCCAAGCAGCGACGGGTTGCCGGGATAGGACCGGTGCCCATGATCGCCGGATCGACTCCGGCCGAGGCGTAAGCCACCACTCGGGCTATAGGCTCAAGGCCGCGCGCTTGCGCCTCGGAAGCGTTCATGAGAATCAGCGCCGCTGCACCGTCGTTGATGCTGGAGGCGTTCCCGGCGGTCACGGTACCGTCTTTCTCGAATGCGGGCTTCAGTCTCTCCAGCAAACTGGTGTCGACATCGGCGCGCGGTCCCTCGTCGCGCGCGATCACCACCGGGTCGCCACGACGCTGCGGAACTTCGATGGGAATAATCTCTTCCTCGAAGCGGCCTGACTCGAGCGCAGCCTGCGCCTTGCGCTGCGATGCCACGGCAAATTCATCCTGCTCGGCCCGCGGAATGTCGTACTGCTTGACGATGTTCTCTGCCGTCGTGCCCATGTGATAGTCGTTGAAACAGTCCCAGAGGCCGTCCTTGATCATGGTGTCCTCGAGCTGCCACGGCCCCATACGCTGGCCGTTGCGCGAGCGCGGCAAGGCGTGCGGCGCAAGGCTCATGTTCTCCTGACCGCCGGCCAGCACAGTACGCGCATCGCCACAGCGAATGCTCTGCATCGCCAGCCCCACAGCGCGCAACCCGGACCCACAGACTTGGTTAATAGTCAGGGCCGGTACGGTTTCGGGCAGGCCGGCGCCAAGGGCGGCCTGGCGGGCGGGATTCATGCCCGCCGCAGCGGTCAACACCTGCCCGAGGATGACCTCTTCAATCTGCTCGGGCGCCACTCCGCTGCGCTCCAGCAGGCCGCGGATGACCTGGGCCTGAATCTGGCTCGCCGGCACACTGGACAGGCCGCCCATGAAGCTGCCGATGGCACTACGCCCGGCAGCAACGATGACCACTTCTTCCATTTCGCCCTCCTTGGCATGCCGAAGCATGTCTATCGCTTATAAGCTTGAATAAGCAACGGTTCGGGACAGCACCTTGTCGGGCGGGTTACCGCCGCCGGCCGATGATGCCAACCTCCTGCGCAAACCCTTCGGGAGCTGGAAGCCATTTGGAACCACCACGCGCAACCCCACCCTCGAAACAGATACGCGCCCGCCCATGTGCTGGAGACCTCGATGCAGCGTGACCAAATACAGACCCTGGAGCAATCCGACGCCGACCATCGCAACCTGAGCAATCAAGAGCGCTGGTTATCGATGCTAGGCGGTGCGTTGGCACTCGGCGTGGGCCTGCGCGCCTCGAAACCTGCCGCCGCCCCCATGGCCGCGCTCGGTACAGCATTGCTGCTGCGCGGTGCCAGCGGGTACTGCCCCATATCAGATCGATTGGGGCGCCGTAGCCGTAGTCCCAATGAATCCGGCCTGCTCGGCAACGAGCGCATTCGTCTGCGCCAAGCCATTACCATCGATGTGCCGCCTATCGCGGTCTATCGCTACTGGCGCGACCTGGAAAAGCTCCCCGAGGTGCTGCGGCACCTGCGGCGCGTAAAAATGGACAACGAAATCAGTCACTGGACGGCAAACGGGCCGCTAGGGCTAGAATTCAACTGGGACGTCGTCATTCGCGAGGACCACCCGGGCCGACGCCTTGCTTGGCAGGCTTTAGGATCACCCGGCCATAGCGGTGCCATCACCCTTCGTCCCCGCGCCGGCGGCCATAACACGCTACTCGACGTCGAGCTGGAGTACCGACCGCCCGGAGGCGCCTTAGGAAGAACCTTGTGTACTCGGTTCGGTGGTTTCAACAACCAACAGCTCGCCATCGATCTAGCGCATTTGAAGCAGCGGATCGAACATTGGCACCACGGCGCGCCGGCGCGCGCCCGGCCGCCGGCCGGCGCTGACGTACCCGATCAAGGGTTAGGGCGGGAGCCGATCTCACCCGCACACGGCTAGGAGGAGCTCGGGCAGTGTTCGGCTCGACACCGAGCCAATAAAAAAGGCACTGGCGCGAACGCACAGTGCCTTTGAAATTCCGAGAGGTCGTTAGTTTTGGGCTTAAGCGGCAGCGCCGCCCCTCTCGACGGGTACTATCCCGTAAACAGCTCTCTAAAAACGGACTTAAGTCACGTTTATGCGGGACAGGTCTGTCTACCCCAGGTCTTTGGAAAAGTCGTAGCGCCAGTACATGCTGGCGGACCAAGCCTCGGTGGATTCACCCTCGGCCGGGTCGCGCAGGCTGCTTTCGACGTCCAGGCCGAAGGTGTGCTCATTGCGCTTGAACTGATAACCCAAGGACGCTCGATCGGTATCGACGGCTTCAGCGGGATCGTCAGTTTCGTACGCGCTGCTGCCGAGTGACAGGTTCAGCCGATGCCGCTCGTGGGCGGCCTCCAGCGAAAGCGAAGGGCCTAGCGTGGCGCTATTGCCGTAGCTGTCGCTTTCGCTGTAACTCACGCCCGGCGCCACACTGACCTCGACGCCCTTGATCTTGACCCGCGCACGGTGGCTGACGCTCAGCTGCCGGCTAATCTGCTCGGTGCCGGTATAACGCCGGTCGTCGACCTCGGAGAAGCGGAGGTTGAGGCGCGACTGATTCCGCTCATTCTGCCGCAGGTCGAGCCCGAGACTGGCATTGGTCGACTTCTGGTCGATGCTGCCCGTTTCATTCTCGCGATCCTGTACCACGACATCGAGACGGCCCACCAGTTTATCCGGCTCGCTGGGCATCAGCGGCCCGGAAAGGTTCATGCTGACTGAATGGGTGCGCGTCGGGTTGTCGGTGGATTTGTAGCTCTCCATGCGCTGCGCTTTACCCCCCAACCGTATGTTGGAGTCGAACGTCCAGCCGGCTTCTGCCGCGATCGCCTCGCTATCGCTCGCAACCGATGCGCCCATGGGGCGGAAGTCGGCGCCGTAGCGGTCGTAGCGCAGGCGGTAATCCAACGGTCGGGTCTGGTGCTGCCCGCGCAGCTCGCCATAGAAGCCGATATCTTCGCCGGACTCCGCCGTGTCGGACTCCAGCTTGGCCCATTCGCCAGAGAAACTCAGCGCCTGTCCGAAGGCACTCCAGCTCTTGCGGCCTTCGACGCTGGACACGTACTGCACGTTACCGTAGCGATCGCGGGTTTCGATCACATTCAGGTCGAGCTCGCCCAGCCGGCTATCCGCCACACCCATGCTGAGGCCGCGATACTGCGCCACGTCCTCAGCGGTAGAACGCCAATCGCGGTAATTCCGCCCAAGCAGCAGATCGACATGATACCGTCGACCGTCGACGCTGCTCGAGGGCATCAGCGACAGGTTCAGGCCTTTGAAGGAACGCGAGAAAGTCAACGGGCTGGTGGACGCGGAGACATCTCCGACACCGATGCGATACGGCAGCTTCGCGGTCGTGTTTTCATGCAGGATCCGCATGACTTCCGGCGTAAAGCCGCTGTAGGGGCTACGGTAAGGCGAGTCGGTGTAGACGCCCCCGAAATCGAAACGCCAGGACACGCCTGGGGCCGTGTTGCCCATCAGCGAGAAGTCGAGTTCGTTGGTCCGGAACGTGCCGAGTTCACCGTAAGGACTCGCCGACTCGTCGCCGGACGTCGAGTAGTGCTCGAAGCGCAGGGTATTGCTGCCTTCCAGACGCCAGTTGCTGTGCGACGCCTCTTCAGCCGACGTGGCGAACGGCGTCAGTACAGCCATTAGACTAACAGCGAGCACCGCGCGCTTCATTAGTCCGGCACTCGCTGGTTCAGACGCAGCACGTACTCGGCAATGCCTTCATGGCGCTGAAAGCCGAGCCCCGGCGCTTCGTACTCGATCTGCGTGAGCACCCGCACCGCGATCGTGCTAGTCAGGGAGGCATCGCCTCGCTGCTGCTCAATGATACGCACCGGGCCAATGGACAGCAGGCGTACCCGAGCATCGAACGGCGCATCGAAGCGCAGCACCTCGAGCAGCTGATAACGAAGACCGAACTCATCCGCCAGCCAGGGCTCGAGCTGCATGTCGTCCCAGCTAGCGAGGAGTTCTTGCAGCGTCTCGCGCACGAGCCGCGAATCGACCGGCACGAAATCCGCCGGCGCGACCTGTTCGCGTTGCTGGGCGCCGGCCAGAATGGGCAGCAGCAGGCAAAGGGCAAGCACGAGACGCCGCATCATGGTGCGAACACCCCGCGCAGCGCCTCGGGATCGAAGGGATTGACGCCGCGGATGGGTTGGACGCGCACAACCTCGGCATCCACCGCCACGCAGTCGCCGCGGCTGAAAATTTCATCCGCGAGCGCGCGCTTTACAGCGGCGTCAGGATCGTTGCGGTGAAGGCGATACTGCTCGAGCAGCGCTTCACAGCTGTCGCCTTCCAGTGCGTCGCGAACCGAGGCCGGAAATCCGTTCTCAGCCAGGGCCGCAACGCTCGTACCCAGCAATAGCAGGGTGAAAAGAATTCGCACGGTTTGCCCCTGTTTCGAGTTCAGGGGCAGTTTCGGAAACAGGGCGAAAAAGGATTGGTCTACGCTTCACAAAACAGGGGCTTGAGAATGGCCCGAAGCGCGATTTGTGATGGGCTGCTAGCTGGCTTGGGTACTAGCTCACAGCGGTTTTATGACGTGGTACCGTGAGGACGAGGAAACCCGGTGAATTAAGCGGACCGCGTGGAATTGGATCGCGCTAAAAAGGGTCTGCCCGAAGGCAATTTATCCACGCTTAGAAGCACGCTGAGCGGTGTAAGAAAATCCACTAAAAAACGGACGTACTGGGCCGGAGGAGGCGCCCCTCCCCTCAAATCGGCGTCGCGCCGGAGCGATGCACGGATCCGGCGCGCGGGGAATAGACCTCGGAGCAACCGCCTTCGCTAGCGGGTGCTAGACGATAGGCGGCTCGCCCAGCGCGCTCTCTTCCACCTCGAGCCGTTCGCGAAATACCTCGACGTGCCGTGCCACCTGGGTGCTGCGTTCGAAACGTGCGAGGTGAAACAAAGCCTCGCCTTCATGCACCAGGGGTAAATTGACACGCCCGATGACAAGGCCGTCGATACTGGCCTCGACAGCAATCTCGCGCTCGCCGAACGGGTCGGAGATGTAACCCAGCACCTGCCCCTGACGCACATGCGCGCCAAGCCCAACCGCGGCACGGAATATGCCGTCCTGCTCGGCGCGCACCCAGGTGCTGGAGTCGGCCACGAAATGCTCGCGCGGAGTCGTTTTCTTGGCCCGACTGGGCGAAAGCATGCCCAGGTGGCGCATTACGCGCACAATGCCTTGGCCGCCCGCCTTGATACCCGGCTCGTCGAAGCGCAGCGCTTCGCCCGACTCATAGGTGACAACCGGCACCCCCTTCTGGTCGGCGACATGGCGCAGGCTGCCCTCGATCAACGGCGAGTTGATCACCACCGGCACACCGAAGGCACGCGCCAGTTCGGCCGACCCGGGATCTGCAAGATTGGCGCGAACCTGCGGCAAGTTGGCGCGATGAATGGCCGCAGTGTGCAAATCCACCACATGGGTCGCGCGGTCCAGAATATCGTTCTTGAACATATACGCGATGCGCGCCGCCAAAGAGCCTCGTTCGCTGCCCGGGAAGGAGCGATTGAGGTCGCGCCGATCCGGCAGGTAACGCGTGCGATCCACAAAGCCCAGTACATTGACGATGGGCACGGCCAGCAAGGTGCCCGAAATCCGATTGAGCGCGGGCAGCTTGAGCAGGCGGCGGATGATCTCTACGCCGGCGATTTCGTCGCCATGAATGGCGGCGCAAACGAGCAACACCGGACCGTCGCGCCGACCGTGTATCACATGCACGGGCATGTTCACCGGAGTGTGGGTGTAAAGCTGGGCGACCGGCAGGTCGACAGTGGCTCGGCTGCCCGCGGGTATTTCGCGGCCCCCGAACTGAAAGGCAGCACGTTGCTTGACCAATCAGAAATCCTCGGCGCAGGATGACATCATCCCTGGGGTTTATGCCGCCGCTTGAGCTTGACGTAGTGCTGCGCGCTGTAACGCAGGTGCTCGCGTTCACGCTCGGTCAGCGGCCGTACTTGCTTGGCCGGGCTGCCCATGTAGAGGTACCCCGACTCCAGCTCCTTGCCCGGCGGCACCAAGCTGCCGGCACCGACGATGACCTCCGAGCGCACCACGGCCTTGTCCATGATGATGGCGCCCATGCCGATCAGGCAGGTATCCTCGATGGTGCAAGCATGCAGCATGACCTTGTGTCCGATCGTGACGTCTTCCCCAATTTCCGTCGCCACACCGCCGGGCGTGAATGGCCCATCGTGGGTGACGTGGATGACCGTGCCGTCCTGCACGTTGCTGCGTGCACCGATACGGATTTTATTTACATCCCCACGCACCACCGCCATAGGCCAGATGGAAACATCCTCACCCAGTGTGACGTTGCCGATCACTACCGCGCTCTCATGCACGTAAGCAGAGTCGGCAATCTTCGGCGCGATGCCTTCGAAAGCTTGAATCATGATTCCCCTCCGGCCATGGCGTAAAACGCCCATGCAGCTAGCCACGGAGACACGGAGGCACGGAGAAGAGAGGTTTTGAAAAGCGCCTAATTAGGAACAAGCCCACGCCACAGGGCTTCCTGTGGGCGGACGCCGCGACCAGAACCGATCGCTTTACAGCGGACCTAAAAGTGAGCCCTATTGAAGCCTCCAATCCTATTAGCAAATCTGCCTTTCTCCGTGCCTCAGTGCCTCCGTAGTAAAAAAACGTCGCGCAAAGCCGCTACTAGACCATCGTCACCAGTTCTTCAGCGGCCGTGGGATGAATGGCCACGGTGTCGTCGAAGTCGCGCTTGCGCGCGCCCATTTTCACCGCAACGGCAAAACCCTGCAGCATCTCGTCGCTGTGCGCGCCGAGCATATGACAGCCAACGATGCGCTCGTCTTCGCCGACGCAAACCAACTTCATGATGGTACGGCGTTTCTCGTCGGACAACGCATAATCCATGGGAATGAAGGCCGTCTGGTAAACCTTTACGACGTCGCCGTACTTGGCACGCGCCTCGGCTTCACTTAACCCCACGGTGCCGATAGGGGGGTGCGAGAACACCACGGTGGGAATGTTCTCGTACACTAGGCGCCGCTCCGGCATCCCGCCGAAAAGACGGTCGGCAAGACGACGTCCGGCAGCGATCGCCACCGGCGTCAACGGGAAACGCCCGGTGATGTCTCCGATCGCGTAGACGCCATCAACATTGGTGCGCTGAAAATCGTCCACAGGAATATCGCCGTTTTCGCGCACGTCGACGCCGGCCTTGTCCAAACCGATGTCCCGCGTGTTAGACACCCGCCCGACAGCCCAGATCACCGTGTCGTAGCCGCCGAGCGTGCGCCCGTCCTCGCTGTGCAGCGTGACGGTGCCGTCATCAGCGCGCTCGAGCTTCGCCGTATTGAAGTGGCTCACGACGTGCAGCGCATCGGCTTGGGCGACTTCCATGAAGCCATCGCGAATGGTCTCGTCGAACCCGCGCAGCGGCTTGTCGCGGCGCAGAATCAAGGATGTATCCGTGCCCAAATGATGCAGTACGCCGGCGAGTTCCACGGCGATGTAGCCCGCTCCGATCACGGCGGCTTTTTTGGGCTGGCGATCCAGCGCAAAGAAGCCGTCCGAGTCAATGCCGAGCTCGGCACCGGGAATGTCCGGCACCAAGGGCCGGCCGCCGGTGGCGATGACGATGTGATCGGCAGTATAGCGCTCGCCGTTCACCTCCAGGGTATGAGCGTCGATGAAGCGCCCGTAGCCCTCGATATGAGCGACTTGGTCACGCTCCAGATTGCGTGCGTAGATACCGTTGAGGCGGCGGATGTAGGCCTCGCGGCGGGCGTGCAGCTCGGACCAGTCGAACTCTGCCTCTCCGGGGTGAATGCCGTAGTCGGGCGCATGGCGGATGTCTTCGGCACGGTTGGCCGCCATCCACATGACTTTTTTCGGCACACAGCCGACATTGACGCAGGTACCGCCAAGGCGCGCGGCCTCGATGATCGCCGAACGGGCACCATAGCGGCTGGCACGGCGCGCGGTTGCCAGACCGCCACTGCCGCCACCGAGGGAAATCAGGTCGAAATGCTGGGTCATGCTGTTTCTCGGTCAGAAAATGCGTTCGATCATACCTTCGCCCGTCCGCCAGCGTCTGACAAGAGCCGATCGGGCACCGTAGAATGGAGTTGTATTAGCGCCTCATAGCCGGCAGCTTTGGCCTATCTCTTTCTTCACTGGATTCACCATGGACGACATGAACAACCCGCTACTGAACACCGACGGTCTTCCGCCGTTCTCACAGATCCGGCCCGAGCACATCGAGCCGGCCATCGAAAAGCTGATCGAGGACAACCGCAGCGCCCTTGAGCGGCTGCTGAGCGACAACGAGCGCTACACCTGGGACAATCTCATCGCGCCGCTCGACGAGGTGAGCGATCGCCTCTCCAAGGCGTGGTCGCCGGTGAGCCACATGAACTCGGTGGTCAACAGCGAGGCGCTGCGCGAGGCCTATAACGCCTGCTTGCCCAAACTCTCGGCCTTCTCCACCGAAGTGGGCCAAAACGAGCGGCTCTACAAGGCATATCAGCAGATTCACGACTCGGACGCGTTCGCACAGCTCACCGAAGCCCAGCAAAAAGCCGTCAAGGACGCGCTGCGCGACTTCAAGCTGGCGGGCGTATCGCTGCCGGAAGAGAAGAAGCGCCGCTACAAGGAGATCAATCAGCGGCTCTCCGAGCTGCGGGCGCGCTTCGAAGAAAACTTGATGGACGCCACCGACGCCTGGAGCAAGCTGCTGCCGAACGCCGAAGCGCTCGCCGGATTGCCGCCCACCGCACTTGCCGCCGCCAAGCAAGCGGCTGAGCAGAAGGGCAAGCAGGGCTACCTGATCAACCTGGAGTTTCCCTCCTACCTAGCGGTCATGTCGCACGCCGAGGACCGCGAGCTGCGCCGCGAAGTGTACGAGGCCTTCTCCACCCGCGCCTCCGACACCGGCCCCAACGCCGGGAAATGGGACAACCTGCCGCTGATGGAAGAAATCCTCGCCCTGCGCCATGAGAAAGCGCAGTTGCTCGGCTTCGCCAACTACGCGGAGCTGTCACTGGCGACCAAGATGGCAGATTCCACCGACACTGTAATGAACTTCCTGCAGGATTTGGCGCAGCGCGCCAAGCCACAGGCCGAGAAGGAGTTCCAGGAGCTGCAGGCGTTTGCGCGCGAACAGGGCGGGCCGGACCAGCTCGAAGCCTGGGACACCGCGTTTTGGTCCGAGCGCCTGCGACAGCAGCGCTACCAGATCTCGCAGGAGGATCTGCGCCCCTACTTTCCCGCGAGCCGGGTCATTGAGGGCCTGTTCAAGGTCGTGGAGCGGCTCTACGGCCTGGAGATCCGCGAGCGCGAGGGTGTCGACACCTGGCACCCGTCGGTGCGCTTCTACGAAATTCGGGATCGGGCGGGCACGCTGCGCGGCCAGTTCTACACCGACCTCTACGCGCGCGAGAAAAAGCGCGGCGGCGCCTGGATGGACGAATGCCGGGTACGTCGGCGCACCGAGCAAGGCGTGCAAATTCCAGTCGCCTACCTGACCTGCAACTTCACCCCGCCGCTAGGGGATCAGCCGGCGCTGCTCACCCACGACGAAGTGGAGACGCTGTTCCACGAATTCGGCCACGGTCTGCACCACATGCTGACCCAGGTCGATGTCGCACCGGTGGCCGGCATCAACGGCGTGCCCTGGGATGCGGTAGAGCTCCCTAGCCAATTCATGGAGAACTGGACTTGGGAGCGCGACGCGCTGGATCTGTTCGCCTGCCACCACCAGACCGGCGAGCCGCTGCCTGATGAACTGCTCGAGCGCCTCAAGGCCGGGAAGAACTTCCAGTCGGCCATGCAGATGGTGCGTCAGCTCGAGTTCTCGCTGTTCGACTTCCGCCTGCACCTGGAATACGACCCGGCCCAGGGCGCGCGGATTTACGAGATTCTGGAGCAAGTGCGCGATCAGGTAGCTGTAATGAGGCCCCCGGCCTTCAACCGCTTCCCGAACAGCTTCGGACACATCTTCGCGGGCGGCTATGCAGCCGGCTACTACAGCTACAAGTGGGCCGAGGTGCTCTCCGCCGATGCCTTCTCCCGCTTTGAAGAGGAAGGCATCTTCAATCAGGAGACCGGTGCGAGCTTCCTGCACAACATCCTCGAGCAGGGCGGCTCCAAGGATGCCATGGAGCTCTTCGTCGCCTTCCGCGGCCGCAAACCGGAGATCGATGCCTTGCTGCGTCACAATGGCTTGGCAGCCTGAAAAGACGTGCGTTAACACCACGCCCGGTGCATGAAGAAATTCGCGACCCGGGTTCGCTCCCACAGGCCGTTAGCAGAACCTGTGGGAGTGAACCCCAGCCGCGGATGGGTGACACAACCGCTGCCCCAGCAAAGTGCCTACTGGCCCTGCGCCCCCGAGCTTAAAACCATCCCTTGCGCTTGAAGTACACCACCATTCCCGCTGCGACCGCGACGATCACGGCCAACACGAGCGGGTAGCCGAAGGCCCAGCCCAACTCTGGCATGTTGAAGGGACTGGCGGTGTCGAAGTTCATGCCGTAGATGCCGGTCACGAAGGACAAGGGAATGAAGATGGTCGCGATCATAGTGAGCACGCGCATGACGTCATTCATCTGCGTGTTCAAGGTCGCCAATAACAACTCCAGCACCGCCGCGCTCATGTCGCGGTAGCTATCGGCAAGATCCAACGCCTGCGCAGCATGATCCGCGCAATCGCGCAGATACAGCCGCGTGCCTTTGCCGATCAGGCCGTGCTCCTCACGCAACAGCGCTGCAGCAACCTCCCGCTGCGGCCAGAGCGCGCGGCGCAGGAAGACCAACTCGCGACGGGTTTCGTGGATGCGGTCGATGAGCGACCGTTGCTTTGGGTTGCGGATGACCTCCAACTCCAGCTCTTCGAGCTCCTGTGCGTAACCCTCCAATACCGGAAAAGCCTGGTCGACGACCAAGTCGATCAGCGCATAGAAGAGGTAATCCACCCCACTGGAGCGTATCCGCCCACGCGGGCTGGTCTCCAGGCGCCGCGTCACCGGCGCAAAGAACTCACCGCCGACCTCGTCAAGGCTGATGACAAAGTCATCGCCCAGAAACATGCTCACCTGCACAATGCTTAATTGTCGCTCTACCCAGCGCGGTCGCTGCAAAACCAGAAACAAATGGTTTTCGTAGTCCTCGAGCTTAGCTCGCTGCCCCTGGTGCTGCACATCCTCCAGCGCCAG
>JAJUGG010000053.1 GCA_029268285.1 Ectothiorhodospiraceae bacterium
AAGTCCGCGCCCGACGTGGCGAACTCCTCCGCCTTCTCCCGCAGCCCCATGGTCAACGCCGCCCGCGCATCCTCTATACCGCGCGCCTGGGCATAATCGCGTACTTCCTGCGTAATCTTCATGGAACAGAACTGCGGGCCGCACATCGAGCAGAAATGAGCGAGTTTGTGCGCCTCCTTGGGCAGAGTCGCATCATGGAATTCACGCGCCCGCTCGGGATCGAGCCCGAGATTGAACTGATCCTCCCAGCGGAACTCGAAACGCGCCTTGGATAGGGCGTTGTCACGCAACTGCGCGACGGGATGTCCCTTGGCGAGATCGGCCGCATGAGCGGCGATCTTGTAGGTGACGATGCCTTCGCGCACGTCGTGCTTGTCCGGCAGGCCGAGGTGTTCCTTGGGCGTGACGTAGCACAGCATGGCCGTGCCGTACCAGCCGATCATGGCCGCGCCGATGGCCGAAGTGATGTGGTCGTAGCCGGGCGCAATGTCGGTGGTCAGAGGCCCCAGGGTGTAGAAGGGCGCCTCGCCGCAGCTTTCGAGCTGCTTGTCCATATTCTCCTTGATGAGGTGCATGGGCACGTGACCAGGCCCTTCGATCATCACCTGCACATCGTGCTTCCAGGCGATGCGAGTGAGCTCCCCCAGCGTCTCGAGCTCCGCAAACTGCGCGGCATCGTTGGCGTCGGCAATGGAGCCCGGCCGCAAGCCATCGCCCAGCGAGAAGGCGACGTCATAGGCCTTCATGATCTCGCACATCTCCTCGAAGTGCTCGTAGAGAAAACTCTCCTTATGGTGGGCGAGGCACCATTTGGCCATGATCGACCCGCCGCGCGAAACGATGCCGGTAACCCGGCGGGCCGTAAGCGGAATAAAGGGCAGACGCACCCCGGCGTGAATGGTGAAGTAATCAACACCCTGCTCGGCCTGCTCGATCAAGGTATCGCGAAAGACCTCCCAGCTGAGGTCCTCGGCTTTGCCGCCGACCTTCTCCAGCGCCTGATAAATGGGCACCGTGCCCACCGGCACGGGCGAATTGCGGATGATCCACTCGCGGGTCTCGTGGATATGCTTGCCTGTGGAAAGATCCATGATGGTATCGGCGCCCCAGCGAGTGGCCCAGAGCATTTTCTCGACCTCTTCCTCGATGGAGGAGCCAAGCGCCGAGTTCCCCATGTTGGCGTTAATCTTCACCAGGAAGTTGCGGCCGATGATCATCGGCTCGCTCTCAGGGTGATTGATATTAGCCGGGATGATGGCGCGCCCGCGGGCGACCTCGTCGCGCACGAATTCGGGTGTGATGACCTCAGGCAGGGCGGCACCGAAAGATTGCCCCGGATGGTACCGCGCGAGCAGCGTCTCGCGGTAGAGCTCCAGGCGCTGGTTCTCGCGGATGGCGATGAACTCCATTTCCGGCGTGACGATCCCCCGCCGGGCGTAATGCATTTGCGTGACGTTGGCGCCGGGCTTGGCGCGGCGCGGCGGCCGGATGTGATCGAAACGCAAGTGCGCGGTACTCGGGTCGGCTTGGCGCGCGCGGCCGTATTCGGAGCTCGGCCCGGGGAGTTGCTCGCTGTCGCCACGCTCTTCTATCCAGGCCTGGCGCAGCGGCGCCAGCCCGGCGCGCAGATCAATGCGCGCGGCGGGATCGGTATAGGGCCCGGAGGTGTCATACACGTAGAGCGGCGGATTCTTCTCCGCCCCGTGGGCCACGGGCGTCTCGGACAGGCTGATTTCCCGCATCGGCACGCGCAGATCCGGGCGGCTGCCCTGCACGTAGACTTTGCGCGAGCATGGGAAAGGGCGGATTACATTGACGTCGAGGTCGGAAACAGTCTGATGCTGATCGTACGAGGTACTCATCGCAGAACTCCTAAGCAGTAGAGGCTCTTAGAACAAGCGATGAGGCGGGCGTGCACCGCGCTTCACGATGCCGCACGCACAGCGCGAGCACCTCAGGCGGTAGCGAAGCTCCCTACACCGGTACTAACCGGATCAGGTTCTAAGGGTGAGTCTCAGCTCCGGCCTACGGCCAGAGCACCCCCGCTTCATCAGGCGAGGCTCAGACGGTAGGGCCGCCCGCGCGCCTTGTCAACGTACCCCATCGGAGCGCCTAGTCTTGTCAGATTTCCCGAAAGACCTTAGGCTTACCGGCGCAAAGCCCTCCCCGGAAGGACCGGCCTCCGTCTTCCGGACCGGTGGTCTGCATGGACCTGACTGAACCGCGCCTGCACACGAGCAGGCATACGGATGGGTTCTGGATGCCATCTCTACGAATCAACTGGATAACGCCATGGCAGATTACGATTTTGAGCGCGCTCGCCATCTGATGATCGAGCAGCAGCTCCGCACCTGGGACGTTCTCGACGAGCAGGTTCTCGAGGTAATCCGCACCACCCCACGCGAAAACTTTGTTCCCGAGCAGTATCGCACGCTCGCCCTTACCGACATGCGCATTCCGCTGCCGCACGGTCAGGTCATGATCGAGCCGAAGATGGAAGCGCGCATGCTGCAGGAGGTAGAGCCGCACCCCGAGGACGAAGCGCTGGTCATCGGAACCGGCTCGGGTTATCTGGTAGCGTGCCTGGCGCAGATGGTTGCGCACGTCACCACGGTAGAGCTATTCGAAGACATCAGCGCTCAGGCCGCTGAACACCTGAAAAGCCATGACATCGAGAACGTCACCTTGGTGGTCGGCGATGCCGGCAACGGCTGGGACGACGGCCGCCGCTATGACGTGATCATTGTTACCGGCTCCTTGCCGAAAGTGCCGCAGAGCCTGGCACAAAGCATGGCGGTCGGCGGCCGCATGTTCATCGTAGTGGGCCAGGAACCGGTCATGGAGGCACTACTGCTGACGCGCACCGGCGAGGATTCCTGGACCAGCGACAGCCTGTTCGACACCTGCATCAAGCGGCTGGAAAACGTTCCCGAAGAGCGCAAGTTCGCGCTTTGATGCAAGAACTTACAGCGCAGCAATTGGCCGAGGAGCTCGAGAACGCAACGCTCGAGCTCCTCGATGTGCGCGAAGCTTGGGAAGTGGCTTTAGCCGGCATCCAGAGCGCTCGACATATCCCGCTCGGGGAATTGCCCCACAGGCTCTCTGAACTAGACCGAACGCGCCCGCATGCCGTCCTGTGCCATCATGGCGTGCGCAGCGCGATGGCAACGCAATATTTGACCCAGCAGGGATTCAAAGCCTGCAACGTCACCGGCGGCATCGACGCTTGGTCGCAGACGGTGGATCCGTCCACGCCGCGCTATTGAGCAACACCGAGCACCTGCTGGAGCTAGACGCGGCCCAGCTGGTGCGGGCTCCCGCTAGGTCCCTTGTCCACAAGTAGCGTGTCGACCAAGCTCAGTGTTCTGTCCAGAGCGCCACGATTACCCTCTACCTGACGCCGCGCCGCCTCACCGATCTCGGCTCGGTGCTCAACCCCAACCAGCAAGCCGAGCACCGCCAGGCGCAATTCTTCATCCGTTTCCACCACTTCGGCGCCGCCGCCTTCCACCAGCTTTTCGGTGACATACTTGAAGTTGAAGACATGCGGCCCGGTAAGCACCGGAAGCCCGAGCGCAGCAGGCTCCAACAAATTGTGCCCACCCACCGGGACCAGACTGCCGCCCACGAAGGCAATGTCGGAGGCTGCGAACAAGGTCATCAGCTCCCCCATCGTGTCGCCCAGATAGACTTCAGTGGAAGCGTCGCCCTGACCTTGGCTGCGGCGTGCAAGCCTGAAGCCCGCGCTCTTCACTGAGGCGGCCACCCGATCGAAGCGCTGAGGATGCCGCGGCACCAGTATCAAGAGCAGATCCGGCTCGTCCCGGCGCAGGCGGGCGTGAACCTGAAGCACTCGCTCGTCTTCGCCTTCATGGGTACTGGCGGCAATCCAGGTCGGCCTGCCGCCCAGGCGCTGGCGCAAGGCTCGTCCCTCAGCGATTGCCTGCTCCGGTACGCTCAAGTCGAACTTGAGATTGCCGGTAACCACCAACTGCTCTTGAGCTGCGCCAATCCCGTAAAAGTGGGCGGCATCGTCATTGGATTGTGCGGCGATCTTGTCGATCTGCGCGACGGTCTGCCTTACCAACGGCATGAGGCGACTGTAGCCACGGGCGGACCGCGCCGACAGCCTCGCATTGGCCAACAGCAGAGGCGCGCCGGCGCGCCGGATCGCATAGTAAAGATTAGGCCAGAGCTCAGTCTCGATGATGATGACCAAGTCTGGACGAACCTCGCGCATGAAGCGCTTGACCGCGCCCGGCGTATCGTAGGGCAGGTAGGCTTGCTGCACCTTGTCGCCAAGGGCTTCACTGACCCGCGCATAACCGGTCGTCGTGGTGGTGGTGACTAGAATCGGTCGGTCCGGGTAGCGCTCCCGCAAGCTACGCAACAGTGGAAGTGCGGCCTGCACTTCACCGACCGATACCGCATGCAGCCAGATCCCGCCGTTCAGACGCGGCGCCCCCCAACCAAGACGCTGACCCAACTGGGGCTTACCGCCGCTACGCCAACTCTTGAACGCCAGGAACCCAAGCGCAAGCGGTGCAAGCACCCGTGTCAGCAACGAGTAGAGCCGCAGCGCCATCCGTTCGCTCATCACGACTCACTCGCGGCGAGGTGACTCATCAATGCGTCCAGGCGTTCGACGACATCCTCGACCTCGATCAAATCCATGGCGCTTTCCCCACGCACCCGCCGCCCCCATGCCAGCTCGGACGCTTCTTTACCGAAGGCCTCTCGCACCGCCTCGGGATACTTATCGACCGTCCACTGGCGGCTGAAGTAGGGCCCCGTGCGCCCAGGATTGTTCGTAGCATACAAACCGATCACAGGTGTGCCGACCGCTGTAGCCATGTGCGCAGGGCCGGAATCGGGCGCAATCGCCGCGGTCGCGCGACCCAATACCGCGAGCAATTCCTTCAAGCTAGTAACGCCGACCAGATCGGTAGCGGGATGCTGCATTTTCTCGCGGATAAAACGGCTGTACTCCCGCTCTAAGTCCGTCGGGCCGCCGGTAATGACGGTATGCAAGCCGTAGCGCTCGGCAGCGTAGTCGGCCACGGCGGCATAGCGCTCCGGCCGCCAATTGCGGAAATTCAAGCGCCGAACGCTGCTGCACGGGCTGATCACGAGATGCTTGCGCTCATCCGGCAGCCACTCGGCGGCGCGAGCCGCGGCAGCTTCAGGGATTGGAATGTCCCAGCGATAATCGCGGCCTTCGATACCTAGCGCTTCGGCAAAGGCAAAGAAACCATCCAGCACATGCGGCTCTTTTTGCGGGGTGATCCGGCAATTGGTGAACAGCGTCTGCATGTCCTTCGCGCGTTCGCGATCAAAGCCCAGGCGCACGTCGGCATCGATCACCCGCGAGAGAAGGCTTGCGCGCAAGGCGGCCTGCATATGCAGCAGGACGTCGAAGCGCCGCCCGCCGAGTTCTTCTCGAACTGCGTGAAAGGCCGCACGTCCGGCCTTTTTATCGAAGATGATAAACTCGACCCCCGGCAAATCGCCGACTAACGCCGCTTCGACTCGGCCGATGATCCAGGTCAGTTTCGTCTGCGGCCACGCCCGCTGCAATGTACGCACTAAGGGCACTGTATTGCAGACATCGCCGATGGCAGACAGCCTGAGCACGCATAGACTTCGCGGCGGCTCGGACAAAGGCAGCTTATGCTTATGCAAGATCATGTAGTGCTCAAGCAGAAAAACCAGTTCGTCATTTATGCTCCGGAATTACTCGAGAGCTCGGACTTGGCGCTATTCGACCCCGCGGGCGCACCAGATGCAAGCCGTACCGGCTCCAAGACCGGTGGGCGCGATACCGTCGATTTTCTCAGGATTGCCGGTCGCGACTATGTTTTACGCCACTACTGGCGCGGTGGCGTGGTAGCCCGAGTCAACCGGCAAAGCTATCTCTGGCTCGGCCTCGAACGAAGCCGGCCGTTCAAGGAATGGCGGCTTTTGAACAAGCTTTACCAGGACGGGCTACCGGTGCCGCGACCGGCCGCAGCGCGTGTTCTGCGCCGTGGCATTGTGTATCGAGGCGATCTTCTAACGGAATACCTGCCCGCCACGCAGACGCTCGCCGAATACATCGCGCAGAATGCGCTACCCGCCGAAGCCTGGATGCAAATCGGCGCGGTAATTCGTCGCTTTCACCAAGCCGGCGCCTATCACGCCGACCTCAATGCCAACAACATCCTCCTCAATGAACAAGAAGAGATCTTCCTAATCGACTGGGATCGCGGCCAGCTCCGGCAAGCAAACCCCTCCTGGCAGGAGGCGAACCTTCAGCGCCTGGCCCGGTCACTAAACAAGCTTGCCGGCCTCACCAGGGGCTTCAGGTACAGCGAAGATGACTGGCAGTCCTTGAAGACGGGCTACGAGCGGGGGGCATCGCCTTCATAGCACTTTGACAAGGCGCACCCTAAGCCCCGGCAAGCACGCTCATATAGCGGCTAACACCTTCTTCTACCGACGTGAACGCCTCGCGGTATCCCGCGCTCCGCAGCAGTGTCAGATCCGCCTGGGTGAAGCTCTGATAGCGCCCGACAAGATGCTCGGGGAAGGGGATGTATTCGATCTCGCCCTGTCCATACCAGTTGATCACGGCGCGCGCGACATCATTGAAGGTGCGCGCATTGCCGGTACCGGCATTGAAGACACCGGATACGTCAGGGTGCTCCATGAACCAAAGGTTTAACGCGACGACGTCATCGACATGGATGAAATCGCGCCGCTGCTCGCCGGGGCCGTAGCCATCGCTGCCCTCGAACAGCCGCACACGTCCTTGTTCGCGAATTTGGTTGTAGAAATGGTAGGCGACGCTGGCCATGCTGCCCTTGTGCTGTTCGTTAGGGCCGTAAACATTGAAGTAGCGCAGCCCCACCACCTGCGCGCGCAGCCCGTCAAGATGCCGCCTCAGATACTGGTCGAACAAGTACTTGGAATAGCCGTAAACGTTCAGCGGCGCCTCGTAGCGGGGATCCTCGATATAGGTCGGGCCGGCGCCATAAACGGAGGCGGACGAGGCATAGATCAAGGGCACCGTGCGGTTCTGGCAATAATGGAACAGGGCCTTGGTGTACTCGTAGTTCACTTTCATCATGTAGCGGCCGTCCCACTCCGTCGTACTGGAGCAAGCGCCCTGATGAAATACAGCCTCTACCGCCGAGCCGAAGTCGTCTCCGCGTTCCACGGCAGCCAGAAAGTCGTCCTTATCCATGTAGTCGCGGATACTGCAACCGAGAAGATTGCGGTACTTGGTGCCGTCGCTGAGATCGTCCACCACCAGAATGTCGTCGTAGCCGCGCGCATTTAAGCCCTTAACGATATTACTGCCGATAAAACCGGCGCCGCCCGTAACGATGATCATGTGTTCGCCCCTCCCGACGTCCGGCCTCGGATCGTTTCAATGACCCGCGTCGTCGAACAGCCGTCAAGAAAATCCAGCACGACGACAGACCCACCATGTTTCTGGACACAGTCGCTGCCGGCGATATCTTCGATCTTGTAGTCGCCGCCTTTGACCAGCACATCCGGCAACACTCGGCATATCAAGCGCTCCGGCGTGTCCTCGCTGAACGGCACGACCCAATCCACCGCACCCAACGCGGCGAGCACGGCCATACGCTGGTTCAGCGGATTCACTGGACGCTCCGGCCCTTTCAACCGCCGCACCGAATCGTCGTCGTTGACCGCAACGACCAACCTTTGCCCCAGGCTGGCAGCTTGCTGCAAATAGGCCACATGGCCGGCATGCAGAATATCGAAGCAGCCATTCGTCATCACTACGCTTTCGCCGCGCGCCCGGGCGTCTTCCACCAGCTGCAATAGCGCGTCTTCGCTGACGACACCACGCCCCTGATGCTGCGCCTCGAACAGGCTCTGGCGCAGCTCGGACACCGTAACACTGGCGGTGCCGAGCTTGCCCACCACGATGCCAGCCGCAGCGTTAGACAGCACCATGGCCTCCGGCAGCTCGAGACCGGCAGCAAGTCCGGCTGCTAGAACGGAAATCACCGTGTCCCCTGCGCCGGTAACATCGAAAACCTCACGCGCCTCGGTTGGGAGATGCAAGGCCTCTTCGCCCTCGCGCAGCAGAGTCATACCTTCTTCACCGCGCGTTATCAAAACGGCGCTCAAATCGAGCTCCCGCAACAAGCGCTGCCCTTTATCGATCAGGTCGTCTTCGCTACGGCAGGCGCCTACAACCGCTTCGAACTCCGCCCGGTTCGGGGTAATTACGGTCGCTCCGCGGTAGATAGTGAAGTCGCGTCCTTTGGGGTCGACCAAAACCGGCCTGCCCGCAGCTCGAGCGGCCTGAATGAAATCTTGCGCTCGGGCAAGCGCGCCTTTCCCATAGTCGGACAAGACCACCACATCGCAGTCCGCCAAGAGTGCAGAAAAGCGTGCCAATAGCGCCTCGTGGTCCATCCCGGGGGCCGCATCCTCAAAATCGAGGCGAATGAGCTGCTGGTGCCGACTAACGACCCGAAGCTTCGTAATGGTGGGGATGCCTGCCAAGCGGACGAACTCAGGCTCCACGTCGCGCTCGCGCAACTGGAGCGCGAGCGCATCCGCGTTGGCGTCGTCGCCGGTCACGCCCAGCACCACGCTACTGCCTCCGAGGCTCCCGACATTGACCGCGACGTTGGCCGCACCACCCGGGCGATCTGCAGTCGACTCTACCCGCACAACCGGGACGGGGGCCTCCGGCGAAATGCGGGACGTTCCCCCGAGCCAGTAGCGGTCCAGCATGACATCGCCCACCACCAGTACTCGAGAAGCGGAAAAATCGGGGATCTGTATTTTCATAGAGCTGTGCGCTTGAGCCGTAGGCTGAAAATAGCGGCAGAGTATACCAAGCGCGCCGTTCAGCACCGAACACAGTTCTCAAACGCAGCTCTAGCAGCGTCAGCGCGACGGTCGAGCCGATGCACCGAATCGCGCACAAGTCCGGCAGGCATGACCATTACGGCCGAAGCACCCCCCTAGGTGCGAAGCGCCTGCTCTATCACGTCGCGGAGCCGTCGCTGAACATCCGGATGGCGATGCCAGCTCTTCACGAAAAGGTTCACGTCTCGCCGCGAGCCTTGCACAGCGGAAAGGGCAGTGCGGTGGTATCTGATGCTATCGAGGTCGAGGATCCAGAGTTTGTCTCCAGACCAAAGAAAGTTGGAGTCTTTGGTGTCGCGATGGCTAATACGGTGCTCGCGCAACCGCACGAACATGCGCGCAATAGCCGCCTCCATGTTTTCGCGCGTCGAGTTTGTTCCAGTGACATAGGATTCGATCATCGACCGCCCGTCACAATACTCGCAAAACAAGTAGGCCATGCCTCGGAAAGGGCCGAACCTGTTCTCCATCACCAGCCACGGCTTGGGCGTGGGCAGGCCGATCTGTTCGAGACGTCGCGCGCCTAGCCAACTGCGATATGCCCGGGATGGCGTAACCGCCCGTCTGATCCGCTTGTCCAGGTTCCTGATCTTGTACTTCTTGATGACAAGATCCTCGCCCGTCGTCAAACGGTGCCTGATAAGTGCCTGGGACCGGCTGTTTTGCAGCCAGTGCACGTCCTTGGATTCGAACAGTCCTTCAACGTCCTGGATTATGTTTTCGAGCTTCTCGAGCGCATCCGCGTTGTGCGCAATAATTCTCTTATCCCAGTATTTTTCAACGATTGGATAGCTGGCTACCAAGGCTTCACTCACACTGTTGTACGTTGGCGCTGGACCACGACACCGTCCGATTCGGCCGCAATCCTCTCTAGGGCATGCGCCACAACACGCTTCAGCCGGAGCGACCGAACCGGTTTCATCAAGTTTAGACTTGGGAGTTCACACCATGTTGCCCGCCTTCAGGCGGCGCGGCGACTGCTCCCCTACTCAGGCGGAAGCGGACATTACCGGCTAACGCGAACCATGTTGCGTTTAACAGAAGAGGTACATCATACAATAGCCGCGTGGGGAATCCGCGCCCGCACTAGTCGCTCCGGGCAAACCGGCCTGTAACGCACCTCGCGCCAGCGACAGCCCCGGGCGGCGCGCCGCCGGACAAAACCCTATCTTTTATGTACCATACCCGGCTTCCCGCTGCTTCACGACAGTCATCTACCGACGTCGCGCCGCAACGTCGCACAGCGTTCTGGCGCATGGTTAAAGCAAATACTCGAATGCTTGGTAACGAAAACTTCCTTAGAGGGCCTCGCTGGCTGGTAATCATCGGCGTTCTCTCTACCTTGGCCTGGGCCGGAACAAGGCTTCACTTCGAAGATATAAACGACATCCTTGAAGCAATATTGATCCTTGGAGGGTTTTGGAGCGTTTACCGATACGGCAACGGGATCGGGCGCTCGCCTTTATTCTGGCTGTTATGGATTGCGCTAGGCATTCAGCTTGCCAGCTGGGGCTTATCGCAGCTAACGCACCCCGAATGGGCTGAAGACCACCCACACCTTGGGCGCTTGGCGCGCCCCTTATTGTTTTTGCTGATTGCCTGGTGGCTCGGCGGCAACATAAACCGAACGCTGGTCTTTTGGGCCATTGCAGCGTGCTCGGTTTTGGCTTCGCCCTGGCTAAGCGGCGGCGGCACGAGCGAACTCATGCTCGCGCTAAAAGGAATCCGCATCGATTTCGATTTGCGCAACGCCCAACACACGGGACTTTTTTTCGGAACGGTACTCCTCGGCCTGCTCTGCCTGAGGCAACGCTTTCTTCTACCTAATAGATACAGATGGCTGCTCCGGCTTACCTGGGCCGCCAGCGTACTGTTCACCGGGTTCGTAATCGTTGCCACCCAGACCCGTGGCATATGGCTCGGGTTGGTTCTGGCAGCGATCGTGCTACTGATCATTGATCTTCTTCATGTCATTCGCGCGCGAAACTGGCGCCTGCTGGCAGTACCCCTATCCCTCGCTACCGTAGTCGTGGTCCTGTCCGCCTCCTATGGAGGGGACATCATCAGCAAACGTTTGCAGGCCGAGCGCGAAACCGTGCAAGCAATTTTCTCCGGCAATGTGGATAAAGTGCCTTATTCCAGCATCGGCATCCGCTTTCACACCTGGCGCGCCGCCTGGGACTTCTTCACCGAGCGTCCGATGTTGGGCTGGGGCGGGAACGGCCGCAGCTTGGCGATTGAACACACCGAGTGGCTGCCGCCGGAGATAAGAACGGGATTCGGCCACCTTCACAACAGTTACCTCGAACTGCTCGTCAACTACGGTCTGGTCGGATTGCTGTTCTATGCTGCGTTGCTGCTCTGCCTGCTGCGCGCCAGCCAGGCTGCAGTCGCCTCCGGCGCCATGCCGCGCGATTTTCACGCCTTCTTCCTGACCTTCCTGGCCTTCTGGAGCGTAATCAACTGCTTCGAGTCCTATTTTCTTTTCTGGACAGGAGTGTTTACGTTTAGCGTAGTATGCGCTGGCATCGTTACGCTGACTTGGGTTCCCGGAAGTGCCTCAGAGAAAAGAGCAACAAGCTTTCGAGCCTCTCCGACCAGCGTCCCCTAACTGTCGCCATTGGGAAAGCATGCGTATTTTAGTTGTCGTGAGAACGCTCAAGGTTGGAGGCATGGAACGCGTGGCCATCGACTTGGCAGAGTCGATAGCGGCTGCAGGCCACGAAAGCCACTTGATGTACTTCAAGAAAAGAAAGACGGAGCTGAAGCCTGACCCGCAGGCGGTCAACATCCATCATTTCCCTATTACACAGGCAATCTATAGGCAAGCATTTGGCGGCCTAGTTGATCTAAGCGCCAGAATCAGCAACGCCTTCATGAGAAAGAGTCTGTTCATCCTTAACGGCTGGGCAGGCGGAAGGGCTTTCGCAAAAAAATTAGAAGAGCTGGAAAACCGCTTCGGTCGCTTCGACAAGATCATTTTCAGAGGCTTCGGCACGTTCGAGCTCACTTGGTCTTTTCGCGACGACAGGGCGATCTACGTGCTAGAGAACATCTGGCACAGTTATTCGGCGACTCGCTTGGTTGACCGCAAACGCGGCGCGCTACTGCTTCATGACAGAAAACTAGTTGCCGTTTCTCACGGTGTTAAAGAATCGATCGAGAAAGCACAAGACACGCTTGGGTTCACACCAAAATCCATACGCGTAATCACCAACCCTTGCCCTGTAGAGCGCATCCACAGGCTCATGGTAGAACCTTGTAGCGACCTGCCGGCCGAGCCCTACCTCTTGAACGTGGCACGCCTCGTACCACAAAAAAACCATGCCTTGCTGCTGGACGCCTACGCGCGCTCGAATGCAAAGCTGCCGCTCGTTATCGTAGGCGAAGGCCCCCTGCGCGCGGAATTGGAAGCCAAGGCCGCCGCATTAGGCATCCGTGATCGCGTCAATTTCGTAGGCGCGAAAACCAATCCTTATCCGTGGATGCGTCACGCAAAACTGTTTGTCCTGAGTTCGAGGTTTGAAGGACTTGGAGTAGTCCTGCTAGAGGCGCTTGCCTGCGGCACCCCCATAGTTGCCGTGGATTGCCCGGGCGGCGTGCGAGATGTGTTCGAGGGCCCCCTCCAGTGTTATCTGGCCGCAAACTCGGCCGACGCGCTCGCCGCCTTGATTGACCGGACCCTGAATGAAAACGGCTACACGGTCGATCCTCAGTGGTTAAACAAGTTCCGGCCCAGCAATGTCGTAGAAGAGTTCGTGCATTACTAGAGGAGTCGTCCCCTGCGTATTGGACATATCAATCTCGCCCGAGGATTTAGTGGAGGCGAGCAGCAATCGCTGAACCTGATCAAGGAGCTTGCGGGGCGGGGAGTTTCACAGGTGCTGCTATGCCGCGGCCCTGGAAAATTATCCGACAGCGCACGCGCAGCGGGTGTGGATGTCGTTTACCTACCCCACTGGTTTTCCGGCCATGCTTCGCCGCCTCGGGCAGATCTCTGGCACGCTCATGACGGTAAAGGTGTTTACTGGGCCGCGCTCGAGGGGCGATGCCGAGGTACGCCGTACGTCATCACCCGGCGAGTCGATAACCCGCTCAGTAGCAACCGATTCACGCGAGCAAGCTATCGGGGCGCAGCCAGCGTCGCATGCCTCAGCCGTGCAATTTCGGCTCAGGTCGAGAAGCTGGACCCGCAGATCACGCGCACCGTCATACCCTCGACCTTTTCCTCGTTCGCAACGGAACCGGACGCGGTATCCGCGATCAAGCACGCCTACCCCGGCAAGTTCCTCGTCGGGCAGGTGGGCAGATTGGTTCCACACAAGGGCTACACATCCACCATCGCTGCGGCGCAGATACTGGCTGAGCGGATCCCAGAGATTCACTTCCTGTTACTGGGGGACGGTCCGCAGCGAGCGGAGCTGGAGGCGGCAAGCGCACATCTGCCCAACGTAAGCCTCTTGGGTCATGTAGATAAGGTCGGGCCGTATTTCGCGGCTTTCGATTTGTTCCTGTTTCCGTCCTTGTCCGAAGGGCTCGGCTCCAGCATTTTGGAAGCGATGCAGGCACAGACGCCGGTGCTCGCGGCCCGCGCCGGGGGCATTCCGGACATTGTCATTCATGCGGAGACAGGGTGGCTGGTCGAGCCGGGCGATGCCGAAGGGTTGGCGGAAGCGCTGGAGTACTTGTATCGCCACCCTGACGTCCGTGATCGGCTGCAGGAAGGAGCGACGGAACGACTGTCGATGTTCAGCCCTGCCGCCGTGGCCGAGCGCTACTACGACCTGTATGCATCGATACTTGCTCGGCCTAAGTAAGAGGCACCGACCTTAGGGCCGCGCTTGCTGGAGCCAGCGACGGCCCTAAGGTCGTCGCTCTCGCGCGTTATGCTGAAGCTCGATGATTTTGGCGGACATTAAGAGCTCGGCAAAAGCGGACATCGAAGCAATCAGAAAACCGCGCCAGCCGTCAAGTACGCCAAGGCGCAACACCATGTCTTTGAAGAAGCGAAGGGGCGGGCGTAGCACCATATTCAATACTGGGTGCTTAACCCCCTTCTCAAACTTATCCTGTGCTTTCCAAGACGAATAACGGTTGATCTTTTGAGCCCATGCCGTGATCGACGCAACCGTATGGTGTTCGAAACGCCCCTGCAGAACGCCGGTATTGTTTAGCTCGACCTCGGCGTGAACGCGTTTTTCAGCGTAACGCCCCAGGTCTCGCTTGAAGAACCTTAGCACCGCGTCGCGCCCCCACCCTGAGTGGCGGATGTGCTTGCCGAAAAGGTAGTTGTCGCGCGCTATCCAGTACCCGTCCTTGTCCGGCCCTCGCGCCATCAAGGCCTGCAGTTCATCACGAAGTTCGGGCGTAACGCGTTCGTCGCTATCCACGATCAGCACCCACTCATGGGAGGCCTGCGGAATAGCCCAGTTCTTCTGTGCAGCGGAATTCAGGTATTCATGCTGCAGAACTCGGTCCGTATATTTCTTCGCCAACTCGACAGTGCGGTCGGTGCTGAACGAGTCCACGACCAAAATTTCGTCAACCCAGCCGACCACGGAGGCAAGGCAGGCCTCAATATTGTGCTCTTCGTTGAAACAAGGTATCAGCACCGTTATGGGCAGGCGCTTCGGAGATGGGGTTGCCATACGAACTCAGCCTTCAAGGCCCCTGTATGGGGCGAGATAATCTGGATTTCCGCGCCTATTCCGCAAGGCTCTTGCGTAAGACGATGAGGCGCGACGCCCGACGCCGAACACCGCGCGCGTCACGCTATGCCCTGACCGCAGTCAATCGTTGCAGAGCTCCAACGACTTGGCTGGGCATCAGCTTGCGTAGGCAATCGAGATGCCCCAATGGGCACTCTCGCTGGAAGCATGGGCTGCAATCCAATCCCAAACTTAGGATCTGGGCCCGGTCACTCAGCGGCGGCGTAAACCCAGGATCCGAAGACCCGTACAAGGCCACGACCGGACGGTCGACCGCTGCAGCCACATGCATCAAGCCCGAGTCGTTGCTGACGACCGCTTCTGCCAATGAAAGCAGATCAATGGCCTCGGCCAGCTTGGTCTTGCCTGCCAAATCCACGCAGCGCCCGTCGGTACGCCGCATGATTTCAGCAGTCGCTTCCTGATCCTTGCCGGAGCCGAATAGCCAGACTTGGCCTTGATTGTGCAACCAGTAGTCGGCGACCTCTGCGAAATACTCCGCAGGCCACCGCTTGGCAGGACCGTATTCCGCGCCCGGACACAGCGCCAACACAGGCGCGTCGGGACGTCGCAGACCCAACCGGGACAACGCGGCGTCGACCTCCGCATCGCGGATCACCAAGCGCGGGGAATCTATTGCAGGCGCCTCTCGCACGGGCGCATCGTCGGCCAGCGCCGCATAGCGCTGCACGGTCATCGGCAGCGCTAGCTTGTCCAGGCGTCGGATGTCATTCAACAGCCCATAGCGCTGCTCGCCCACGTAGCCGGTGCATCGAGGAATGCCCGCGAAAAACGGCAGCAATGCAGATTTCAACGAATTCGGCAGGACGATAGCGCGATCATAGCGGCCACGAAGCTCCCGCCCCAAGCGCCACCGCGTTCCGAGCTTAAGCTCGCCATGCCCAACTGGCAAGACGATGCTAGTCCGAACCTCTGGCATCCGTGCGAGCAAGGGCTCCGACCAAGCCGGAGCCACCACATCGATGGCCATATCCGGATTCAAGCGCCGTAAGCGCTTGAACAGACTTTGGGCCATCACCATATCGCCGACCCATGACGGGCCGACGATCAAGCAGCGAGTATCGCTCATTAAACCATCTGGGCTTTATTTGACCGGCTGCCGCCTTCCGCGACGCTTCACTTCCACGTCGTCCAACGCTTTGCCCTTGAGCACGTAGGTGGCGCTGCAGTAAGGGCAGCGCTCCTCGCCAGTCTCATGGATGGGCAGGTAGACCTTGGGGTGCGAATTCCACAGGTACATGCCCGGCATGGGGCAGGTCAGCGGCAAATCGTCGGCGGTCACCTCATAGCGGTTGGACGCATTGGGCTGGATGAGGTCATCGCGGTCGTGAGTCTGCGGATCGGGCACGATTCTCTCCTGAAGCGTTAGTCGACGAAGGTGAGCCACTCGGGATGCGAGTCACGGCGGCCTTCCACCTGATCGAAGTAAGCCTGCTGCACGGCAGCCGTAACAGGCCCGCGGGTGCCGGAGCCGATGGGGCGATCGTCGAGTTCGCGGATAGGCGTGACTTCAGCAGCAGTGCCGGTAAAGAATGCCTCATCGGCGACATAGACGTGGTCGCGCGTGATGCGCTTCTCGCGCACTTCGTAGCCTAGCTCGCGGGCAATGGTGATCACGGTGTCTCGAGTAATGCCTTCGAGCGCCGCAGTCAATTCCGGCGTATAAATCACGCCGTCCTTGACCATGAAGAAGTTCTCGCCAGAGCCCTCGGCAACGAAGCCGTCGACGTCTAGCAGCAGCGCTTCGTCATAGCCGGCCGCAGCAACTTCCTGCAGCGCCAGCATGGAGTTCATGTAGTTGCCCGTGGCCTTGGCGCGGCACATGGCGATATTGACGTGATGTCGCGTAAAGGAAGAGGTTTTCACGCGAATCCCGTTTTCCATGTTCTCGGCGCCGAGATAGGCACCCCACTCCCAGGGAGCGATGATCGTGTGCACGCTCAGGCCCTTGGCATGGACACCCATGCTCTCCGAGCCATAGAAAGCCAGCGGCCGAATATACGCGCTCTCGAGGCCGTTCTCGCGCACGGTGGCGACGATGGCCTGATTGAGCTCTTCGGCGCTGTAACCAACCGTCATGTTGAGGATCTTCGCCGAGCCGAGAAAACGCTCGGTGTGCTCTTTGAGGCGGAAGATCGCGGTACCGCGAGCGGTCTTATAGGCGCGAATGCCCTCGAAGATGCCCATGCCGTAATGCAGGCTGTGGGTCAGGACGTGAATCTTGGCGTCGCGCCAGGGCACGAATTCGCCATTGAACCAGATGACGCCGTCGCGATCATCCATACTCATGAATTGTTCTCCTCAAATCCAATACAGCTAAATACTCACCCACGCCGCATGGCAGTGCGCGAGTGCTCAGGACGCGACGGAGCCATTCTCCATCAAGCGCTGCCAGAGCGCCGTGACATCGGCACGCATTGCAGCAAATTCTTCCTGCCCCACCCGCGCCGGCTCTTCCTGCAACGTGAGCTTATGTACCCGGGAGCGGTAGGCGCGGTAGGCATCGGCCAACAGGCGCGCTTCATCCGCGGTAATCCATCCGGTCTGGCTGAGCGCGTCCAGGAGGCGGATATTGTCGGTAAAGCGCAGCAGTCGCGGGTCTTCGGGGGCCCACGATAAAACCCCATATTGCACCATAAATTCGATGTCTGCGATACCACCCCGATCCTGCTTGAGGTCGAAGAGCGCGGCATCTGTACCGCCCTTATTGAGCCTCATGCGCTCGCGCATGCTCCGAACTTCCTCACGCAGGCTTTCGCGCTCGCGCGGC
>JAJUGG010000054.1 GCA_029268285.1 Ectothiorhodospiraceae bacterium
AGCGGTAGAACAAGGAGCTTGCCGCCCCGGCGAAGTCGCACCTGAGCAGCCTCGATGCGCAAAACCTCGGCGCCCGCGATGCGATCGCCCTCGGTGACCCATTGGCCGTTGATCCGGGCGCGTCGCTCGGCGCCCCGGTTGATGATGAAGCTGAGCTGCAGGCGCGTATCCGTGACGGTTTCAACCACCGGTGCAGGAGCCGCGCCAACGGGCGGCTGCGTTGGGTCGTAAAGCGTTTCCGCGGAAACGCCAGCGGACGCGGCCAAAAGCGTGGCGCAGAACACAACCCTAAACACCGATCCAGGCCTCCTGCCCGCTCAAGGTGTGCACGCGCAGCTTCACCCGAGCCCGGGGGTGCGTTTCCACCTGGTAGTCCAAGACATCCCAGAAGAAGCTCCAGGGCAGAGCTTCAACCGCTTCCAGGAAGCGCAGCGTGCCGAAGTAGTCGCCCACGAACTCCAGCTCCAAGCCATGTCGGTACACCGGGACCGCCTTGGCACCCTCTTCTACCTGCAACGGCACCGGCGGCAGCGTTTGCAGGCGCACTAGGCGCAGACCGCTTTGCACCGACAGCACCTCACGTAGAGCTCGAGCCATGTGCTCCGGCGAAACAAAATCGCCGGCGCGCTCGGAAAGCTGCGCGTTCAAGCGCTCGAGCCTAGCCCGCAAGTCGTGCTCCCGCGCACGCAGGGCGCGGTTCGGATCCTGCTCGGCCCGAACGATCAGGGCCTGCGTCTGGGTGCGCAGGCTCTCGAGCTCATGCGTGAGCTTGGCGCGCTCCTCGGCCTGCACCGTGATCCGCGCGCGCCAGGGGTCGTAGATCGTCAGAGTCCAGAGCGCGGACACCAGAGCGAGTGCTGCGGCAAGCAGGAGCAAGCGCTCACGCAAGCTGCGACTCTCTAACCAATCCGCCAAGCGTCTCCACTGCGCTTTCATCGTTGAGCCTCCCGGCTGCGCAGCTCGAAGTCGAGTTGAGGACCCTGCTCTTCCATGCGCAGCGTTCGGAAAGACCGCCCGTGGAAGATCGGCTGCGTCGTCAGGGCACTCACGAAAGCGGGCACGGCTTCCGGTCGCTGCGCACTACCGGCAAACGACAACGCCCCATCTGCCGCAATTTCGATGCGAGTCAGCCACAAATTCGAGTAACGCTGCCGCCCCAAGCCGCGCAGTACGGGGGAAAAGCCCTCGCTGTTGCCGATTGAGCGGTCGTCGAAGTGGGTAAGAAAGCTCTGTTTGGCGGATAGCTCCTGCTCGAGCCGCGCCAGTTCGGCCTTGAGGCGCGGGTCGGCAAGCGGCTCGGGTAAGGAGGCACGCGCCTGCTCATAAGCGCCCTGAGCGTGCGCGACCGAGCGACGGGAGGTTTCCAGTGCCTCGCCCTGCCGCGCCTCATGCCAAAGCAGCCCAACCGAGAGCACGCCGAGCAGCACAAGCCAGACGATCACGCACTGCGCAAGGCGCATAGCCCCCCAGAGCACTGCGCGCTTGACAAACGGCTCTTGGTAAAGGTTGATTTCCTGCCTCATGCCGCCTCACCTCTCGCACGCAGCGCGGCGCCCGCAGCGCATAGCAGCACCGCCGGCGCCTCCATCGGCAGGTCGACGCCGCACTCCAACAACTGCTCTAAATCCAATCCGAAGCTGGGCACGACCAAGGCTTCGTTGAGACGCTCCAGTAGCACGTCACGATCGCCTTGAAAGGGCGCGAGGAGTACTCTTGAGGCCGGGGACGAAGCAAGCTGGCTCTCGTAATAGTCCAGCGACCGCTGTAGCTCGAGCGCGAGGTGCTCCACTGCACTAGCGGCATCGGCACGCAGATGGGATTCGCCCAGATCGAGATTACGGGCGAGATACAAGTCCTCGCCTTGGCTGATGGTGATCAAGCCTGTGCTGTCGCCCAAAGCGACCAGGGCCACCCCACCAGCTTGGTCTGGTACACGCGCAGCCAGGTTGCGCAGCGAGAGTTCAGGGATGTCTATCGCTTCCGTCGCCAAGCCGGCGCCACTTAGAGCCTCTGCCACCCGCCCGACGTCGCGGGCCTGCGCCGAAACGGCGAGCATCATGGCCGGACCGCTGCGCCCGGGAGCCTGCGGCAGGGCAAAGCCGTCCACCACTGCCTCCTCGATCGAATACGGCAAGAATTCCTTCAAGCGCCAGCGCAGCGCGGCACGCAGCTCGGCGGCGGGTACCTGAGGGGCTTCGACCTGGGTGATTTGATAGTAGTCGGGGCTGAGTACAGCGACGCTGGGCGTGCCGGCAAGGCCGCACTCCCACGTCCAGCAGCATCCCTGCCGGATCAACCGCTGAGCGGCTATTCCCTAAAGTTTGTGCGACTTTAGAGGAATCCCACTCCATCAGCAACAGCTTATATTCGGCGGGAGTCCACCAAGTGTGTCACAGTTTTCACTTTTGAATGGAGACTGAAAGTCGTCTTTGACTGAAGACGACAGGAAAGGCGCGAATCTTTGCGCTCTGCAAACGACAAGGAATGAATACGTTCAGGATTTGTGGCGTAACAGCGCCAAGGCCCGGTCTACATACTGGGGCCATTCACCGCCAGTGATTTCCTGAAAACCGGCATCACCGTTGAAAGCACTGGAGATCACCACATCCGGCTCGAACTCTCGCAGTAGGTGCAAAGTCTCGATCAGCGCGTCTCGGTCGCTATACCCAGGAACAAGGCCCGCACGCCACACGCCCCCTTTGCTTAGATACAGTGTGTCGCCGGTAAAGAGGTAAGTCCTACCATGGCGCGCCCGTACCAGAAAACAGGTGCTTCCGGGGCTATGGCCAGGAGTGGGAATCGCCTCGACATTGCTCAGAACCTGCTGTCGTTCTTTGAACAGAATGTCGGGGATACAGTAGCGGGCAAATGCTTCCTGCTCTTCAACATGGCCGCCCAGCTTCGCACCAAAGCGCTCTCTGATCGTGTTGATCGAGGCGCCTAACTCGTCCTGATGGCTCAGAAAGTGATAGGCGACGCCCCCGAGTTCGGCCATTCGGTCTAGCTCATGGCCATGACCGGTATTGTAGAAAAGCACATTGCCATCATCGCGAATGAGCAAATAGGCATGCGTGGTAAGTCCCGGCGCAGGGCTTTCTACCTCGGTTTCCCAAAGATCCGACTGAACCTGCTTCATAGCACCTTCCGTGGTTACGAAACTCGTAGAATTTCATTTCAGTAAAGCGCACCGCATACCCGTTCTCAATAGCCTGCCGGCACAAAGGAAAGTCCTGAAGGATCTGGGCAGCTAAGGCGCCCATACCCTTTATCGCCCAGCCCGTCTGAGGTTATATCCGTGCGCCCCTGGGGCTGGGCATGTGAATCTTTGCCTTCGCCGCTGGCGGCTTAGACCTTCTTCACGAACTCCGACTTCAGCTTCATCGCGCCGATGCCCTCGATCTTGCAATCGATGTCGTGGTCGCCCTCCACCAGGCGGATGTTCTTCACCTTGGTGCCGACTTTAACCACTTGCGACGAACCCTTGACCTTCAAGTCTTTGATCACGGTGACCGTGTCGCCATCCTGCAGCACGTTACCGACCGAATCCTTAACAGCACTCTCAGCCTCGGCCGCCGCCGCTTCTGCCGGCGTCCACTCGTGCGCGCACTCCGGGCACACCAGCTGAAAGCCGTCTTCGTAGGTATATTGGGAATCGCATTTAGGGCAAGGCGGCAGCGTGCTCATCGGGAACCTCGGTTGTAAGTGTAAAAACCGGAGATTCTACCGTGTTTTCAAAAGCAAGGCCTGATTAGGGCGGGACGATAGCCGTGGTTAGCCATCTTCCGACATACATACCCTGGCACCACTGTGGACCAGCTTTGTGTATCGATAGTTACCGTAGCGGGAGGTTAAGAAGCGTCGAGTGCGGAGAGGGAGGGATTGACTGCGGGCCTGCGGCCCTTGCCCTTCGGGCGCTGCCGCCACGCGTCAGCGTCCGCCAGCGCTACGCGCTGTCGTCGAACCCGAGAGGCTTCTCTGCCACCCTGCCCTGGCCACATTAAAAAGGGGCCGTCGAAAGACAGCCCCTTTTTAATGTGGCGGAGAGGGAGGGATTCGAACCCCCGGAGGCTTGCGCCTCAACGGTTTTCAAGACCGCCGCTTTCAACCACTCAGCCACCTCTCCGGAGCCGCCATTTTGGATACTGGGGCTCATTTTGACAAGTTCGGGTTCCGCGGACGTCTCAGTAGGCGCCGGAAGCGGCCGGTTGTTCGGCGATGGCGCGGACGGCGTCGCGTATGAGGTTCGGCCCTTGATAGATCAGGCCGCTGTAGATTTGTACCAGACTAGCGCCGGCGGCGATTTTGCTGGCGGCTTGGGCGCCGGTGGTGATGCCGCCGACGCCGATGACCGGCACGTGTTCCTGCAACTTTTCGTGCAGGCGGCGCACGACTTCCGTCGAGCGCTCGAACAGCGGCGCACCGCTGAGGCCGCCGGTTTCGGAGGCGTTGGGCAGGCCTTCGACACCATGACGGCTGATGGTGGTGTTGGTGGCGGTGACGCCGTCGATGTCGTGCTCGAGCAGTTTATCTGCGATGAGGTTGATTTCCTCGACCTCCATATCGGGCGCGATCTTGACCACTAGCGGCACGTAGCGGTCATGCTGCACGGCGAGTCGCCGCTGCTCGATCTTGAGCGTGCCGAGCAGTTCATCAAGGAGGTCGCCGTGCTGCAGGTTGCGCAAGCCGGGGGTGTTGGGCGAGGACACGTTGACGACGATGTAGTCGGCGAGCCCATAGACTTTGTCCAGGCAGATCAGGTAGTCATCGACGGCACGCTCCACCGGCGTGTCGAAATTTTTGCCGATATTGATGCCGAGCACGCCGTCATAACGCGCCCGTTTGACCTGTGCCACGAGGTGGTCCACGCCTTTGTTATTGAACCCCATGCGATTCACGATGGCTTTGCGCGCTTCGATGCGAAACAAACGCGGCCTCGGATTGCCAGGCTGCGGCCGCGGCGTGACGGTGCCGAGTTCGATAAAGCCGAAGCCTAGCGCTGCCAAGCCATTCAAGTAATCACCATTTTTATCCAGGCCCGCCGCGAGCCCGACCGGGTTCGGGAATTGGATGCCCATGACCTCTACCGGAGCCGCCAGCGGCTTGGGCAAGGCGGCGCGCAACAAGGGCGCGGCCGCAGCCAAGGAGCGAAGGCTTAATTCATGCGCCGTTTCGGCATCAAGGCGGAATAGAAGCTGTCGGGCAAGTGCGTACACGAAGAGTTCCTCACATCTCGCGGGGCGCCTGGTGGACTAACGAAATTCGCTGTTATCGGCGCGCAGGCGCGGCAATAGTCGCCCAAGGCACGAGTCGTGTCGAGCCTCAAGAATCGCCTTGCGTGGCCGTTATAGAAGCTATGCCAAGGAGACCGCCGGGTATGCTTCGCTCTTTTCGTCCGATTTTCTTGCTGTTCTGTCTGTCACTGTGCGCGCCGGCGCTGGGCGGCGACGAGCTGCGTGTCCTCATCGACGTCTCAGGCAGCATGAAGCAGAACGACCCGCTCAATCTACGCGCTCCCGCAGTGCGCATGCTGATCAACCTGCTGCCGCCGGACAGCCGGGCCGGCATCTGGTACTTCGAGCAGGATGTGGAGGCCGCGATGCCTGCCGAGGCCGTCTCGCCCGCTTGGCGCGAGCGGGCCTTAGCTGCGTCTGGCGCGATCCACTCGCTCGGCCTGTATACGGATATCGGCGCCGCATTGGAAACTGCCAGCCATGCCTGGCTGCAAGATGACGCCAGCGGCCGCCGTAGCTTGCTTTTGCTTACCGACGGCATGGTGGACATCTCCAAGACACCCGGAGCGAACGAAGCAGCGCGCACGATGCTGCTGCAGGAACTGCTGCCTCGGCTGCAGCACGCGGGCATCGTGGTACATACCGTGGCGCTGTCTGAGCAGGCCGATCACGAACTACTCGAGCGTCTTGCGGCGGCTACCGGGGGACGCTTTGAAATCGCACAGCATGCCGATGAGCTCGAGCGCATCTTCCTGCGGATGTTCGAACAGTCGGTGGAACGCGAAACCCTGCCCCTGAACGACAACCGCTTCAGTGTCGACGCTAGCGTGGAGGAATTCACCTTGCTGGCCTTTCGGCGGCCGGAAACCGCACCCGCAGTGCTTTTGGCGCCATCCGGCGAGCGCTTGTCGGCAGCTACCGCGCACGGCGTCGTACGCTGGCATCAGGAGCGAGGCTATGACTTGGTGACCGTGTCCTCACCCGAACCGGGAGAGTGGCGCCTACTGGCCGACATCGACCCGGACAATCGGGTCATGATCGTCACGGACCTCAAGCTCGAAGTCGCGCCAACACCGCGCCACCTCTTCGCCGGCGAGCCACTGGCATTGAAGGCAGCGCTGACCGAGTATGGTGAGCTGATCGATCGCACGGACTTTCTCGCCATGATGCGCTTCACCGCAACAATGGGGCACGGCGCGTCGCACGCGCTACTCGAGGCCGGCAACGGCCACTACCATCTTCAGTGGCCGGAAGAGATCGCGCTTGGCGAACAGACGCTGCGCATTCACGTCGATGGCCGCACGTTCGAGCGCGAGGTGCGGCGCAGACTAGAGGTTGCGGCCGCTCCGGTGCAGTTGACGCTGAGCGCGCTCCCCGCCGATAGCGGACACAGGATCACACTGACGCCTGCGGTGCCCTGGATCGAACCGGATTCACTCAGCGCTCAACTAGCGCTAGCGCCGCTTGATGCGACGTACTATGCCGTTCGTAGCGAAGACGGCGCACTGATATGGGATTTACCTCCCGCCGCTGAGCCTCAGAATGCGACCGTCCGCGTCTCCGGTCGCACTTCGAGCGGCCGTGCCTTCGCCGTGGAACTTGCCCCGGTGGAACTCCCCGCGCTGGCGTCGGCTCCAGAAGCCGCGCCCGCCCGGAATGTGAACTGGCTCATCGTGATCAGCATGCTGACGATCGCCAACCTGGCGCTCTTCGGCATCATCGCCGTGTGCTACCTGCTCTACCGCGAACGCCGCCCCGCGCTGCCCGATTTCCCCGTCCCGCCGGAAGCGAGCCCTGCGCCCCAGCCGTCTGATGAAGTGCCCGCATGAACGAGATCGAGTGGATTATAGTCATCGCCGTCGGCGAATTAGCCGTCATTCTCATGCTGGCACTGAGCTTGCTGTTCTATTTCGGCCTGCGCGGGCGGCGTCGGGATACCAACGCCGCCCAGACCTTGGTGCGCAAAGTGGCAAAAGCACAACCGCGTCAACGCGAATCGCTGCAGGCCTATCTAACGGCGGCCGGCCTCGACGATGCCGAACGCGAGGCGGAAGTCCAACGCGTCCTGGCTCTGGAGCAGGCCTTTTACGAGCACTGCATCCGCGCCTACCTGACACGCGACTCCGAGGCATTCTCAACCACCGACGAGAAGCTCACCGCCGTGCTGAAGCCCTTTATCGAACACGGCCAGTCTGCGGATGCAGCTGCGGCTGCATCCGCGGCTGCGACCGAAACCGCTCCGCTTGCTGACGACGATCAGCATCTGTACCGCGAGGCCCTAAACCACCTGTTTCGCGAATATGCCGCGCTGTTCGGGGTGCGGCTAGACGCAGCGGAAACATTGGACGTGAACGATATTCTGCAAAGACTGGAAAGCGGCAAGCTGGCGGGCCTGTGACCCGCCGCCCTTCTCTGGCTGGGCTTGACAGCCTGGGTACGACACGAAAACCTTCGGGGTATACACCTCCAGGTGTAAACTGAGCGTCCGCCTGGGAACCCCACACCCTCTGGTCGCCGGAGGCCCTATGCCCCTAGCCAGCCTGCAGGACATTCTCGCCGCCACCGAGCCAGCCAGCGCATTGGCCATAGGCACGCAAGCAGCGGCCGCACTCAACGCCCTGCGCTCGACCCAACCGCAAATCACGCTTCACACCCTCCCGCACGATACCGCAACCGCTGAACTGTCTAGCCTCGGCGTCCACGACCTTGCGCTGGTCTCCGACCTCGCGCGCAGCACACACGCTCGGGGCGGCATACTGCTGGCGCAATTGCGCGACCTCTACGCACGCCGCGTGCTGGTTCTACTGGCTCCTGCGGATGCAGAGATTTGGTCGCATCAGGATATGATCGGCCACGGTTTTAGCCGCGTGAGCGAATGGAAGCGCCAAGACCCGCAGAGCGAGCTCTATCGTTTCGATATTGCCGATTACAAGACCACCCCCGACTGGCTCAACAGCCGTTATTGGGCTCATCCCGAGCTATTCGACAAACACCGCTGGTAATTTTATTCCGCATTGTTGTTTTGTGCGTCGCACCATCGCCCGTATAATGCGCAGCCTCCGGCCGGTACCGGAACCGGTTTTATCTAGGGAAAGAAGAATATGGGAAGAACTCCTTCGCATCGCATCGTGATCGTGGGCGGCGGCGCCGGCGGCTTGGCACTGGCGACCAAGCTCGGGCAACGCTTGGGTAAACGCGGCAAAGCCGAGATTACGCTGGTGGATCGAAACCTGGTCCACGTCTGGAAGCCGCTCTTTCATGAGGTTGCCGCTGGAACACTGGATTCGCGGGAAGACGCAATCAGTTTTCTCGCTCAGGCGAGCCGTAACCACTTTCAGTTCCAGATCGGCTCCATGAGCGGCTTGGACCGCGAAGCCAAGACCATCGAAATCGCGGCCATGTGCGATGAAACCGGACACAAAATCGTACCGGCGCGCACCCTCCCCTATGACACGCTGATCATCGCTGTCGGCAGCATCAGCAACCATTTCGGCACACCGGGCGCCGAGGAGCACTGTCTACACTTGGACACGCTCACCGAAGCGGAGAACTTCCAGCGCAAGCTGGTCCAGGTATTGCTGCGCGCACAGGCCCTGCCGCCCGCGCCCGGCAACGCGTTGAAGGTCGCGATCATCGGCGGCGGCGCTACCGGGGTCGAACTCGCCGCGGAGCTGCACAACGCCGCGCACCGGGCGGTGCACTACGGCCTCAAGAACATCGACCCGGAGCGAGACTTGAAGATCACGCTTATCGAAGGCGCCGAGCGCCTGTTGCCTCCGCTGTCGCCGAAGCTCTCCGCCAAGACCGAGATCCAGCTTCGTAAAATCGGCGTGGACGTGCGTACCGGGGAACTGGTGACGGAGGTGCGCAAGGATGGGGTCACGACGAAGTCAGGCCAATTCCTGCCGTCCGACATCACCGTCTGGGCCGCCGGCATCAAGGCACCAGAATTCCTGACCCAGCTGGGATTGGAAACGAACCGTATCAATCAGCTCGTCGTACGGCAGGATTTGCGCACGACGCAGGACGATAACATCTTTGCGTTCGGTGACTGCGCGAGCTGCCCCCAGCCCGGGAGCGACCGCCCGGTACCGCCGCGCGCCCAGTCCGCCCATCAGCAGGCGGAGTACCTGGCGCGCACCTTGCCGCGCCATATCGCTAAGCACCCGGTCAAGGAAGGTTTCGTCTACTACGACCGCGGCTCGCTGATATCCTTGAGCGAAGATCACGCCGTAGGGCGCCTGATGGGCAACCTGTTCGGCAACGTAATGATCGAAGGAATGCTGGCGCGCCTTGCCTATACCTCGCTCTACAAACGTCACCTGGCAACGCTGAACGGGCCGCTACGCACCACCGTCATGAGCGCAGCGCAGCTACTGACGCGCCCGATCAAACCGCGATTGAAGTTGCATTAACCATTTTTACAACAGCTTCACGTAGGTCCGACTTCGGTCGGACGTCTTAGGCGGCGCGTCCGACCGAAGTCGGACCTACGGGCGCAACCTCCATTCGCGGCCAGCGGCCGCTCCTACAGAGAATATCTACGGCGGTGGGAGCGGCCGCTGGCCGCGAATGGACGAAGCCACCCTAGCGTGAAGAGTTATGGCGATAACGGTCCATGACGTAGAGCAAACCAGGACGGCCGCAGTGCTAGAAACGTTCTGCCCGCAGCCAGTCGAGTATCGCATCGGCCGCTGTACGCCAGTGCCGCTCCAGCATCATCGCGTGCGCCATGTTGGGCAGGATGCTCGCTCCCACGCCATAGGCCTTTGCCGTTGCCTTGACCATATCGGGCGAGAACAGCGCGTCTTCCTCGGCGCCGAGCACCAGCAGCGGCGGTGCTTCGATACACCAGTAGCGCGGCAGGTCGCCGAAGGTCATGTCCCAGATGGCGCGTTGTGATTCTGGCTGGAAATAGCGCGCGTAATGCCGGGCCTCCTGGTCCGAAACATGATCTGAGAAAATCGCCCGCTTTGCGGCTTTGAAGTCGGCCACCATGGATGAGGCGCCTTGCATCAATGACAACTGTGTCAGCATCCACGGATCGCCGAACAGCAGCCGTGCCGCCGGCACGCCTAGCCCCGTCGGGGGTACTGAAGCCATGAGCACCGCACCGGCGCATTCATGTTCTTCCAGGTACTTCTGCACCACGAAGCCGCCCATGGAATGGCCGATCAGCACCGGCGGCCGCGGGAAGCGCTCCACCGTCAGGACAAGATCGCTGACGTAGTCGGCAATAGACGCCGTCTGCAGATTATCGTGCCCTTCGCTGCCTCCGTGACCTCGCAGGCTCACGGCGTGGGCGCTAAACCCCTGCGCGGCGAAGTAGTCGAGAAAGTGCGGCACCCAACACCAAGCGCCGGCGAAGGCGCCATGTACGAACAGCAGCGGGGCATGCCTGCAATCGCGCTTGGGCTCACGGGAAATCAGCTCGAGCTTTGGTGCCTGCGCGGACTGCCCCGGCCATTGCGCGGGATTGAACCACCCGATGAACATAAACTATCGTCGACCTCGCCGCGCGTCTCCCGCGCACCCAATGAACGCGGTTGTTTGTGTAGCATATCTTGTACCGGAAGGCTGAAAACGGAACATCTACCGCTTCCGGAAAGAATCGAGATTGAATCCCGGCTCGACAGGACCTAGAAAGCCCCACAGGACCTGTATGCCCGAGGCGTCCCATAGCGGGTCGGATGCTGGTTCTGGAACCCCGGGACGGTTAAGCTAGATTTATGGCGCTTTCGCGCTGCATGCCGGCATCATAAAAAACCGATTACCAGCCCCAGCGGCAAGGAGCTCTTGAGTTTTCATGACTACCTCTCGGACCGTCCGCCTCGCCGATTATACGCCTCCCGCCTACACCATAGACGCCGTCGATCTCGAGTTTGAACTCGGCGAGGAGTTCACCACGGTAAGCTCTCAACTGCAGGTTCGCCGCAGCCATGGCACCGATGCGGCCCCCTTACGGCTGGACGGCGAGAATCTGGAGTTGGTCAGTGTGCGCTTGGACGGCGAGGTGCTCCCCGAAAACGCCTACAAGGTGGATGCCGAGGGGCTTACCATTCCGGAGGTGAGCGAACGCTTCCAGCTCGAAATCGTCACGCGCATCAGGCCACAGGAAAACACCTCGCTGCAGGGCCTCTATACCTCCGGCGGCATGTTTTGCACGCAATGCGAAGCCGAGGGCTTTCGCCACATCACCTATTACCTGGATCGCCCTGACGTATTGGCGCGCTTCCGCACGCGCATCGTGGCCGACAAGACGCGCTACCCTGTGCTGCTCTCCAACGGCAACTGCATCGGTCGTGGCGAACTGGATGACGGCCGCCTCTGGGTACAGTGGGAAGATCCCTTCCCCAAACCCGCTTATCTCTTTGCACTGGTCGCCGGCGACCTTGCCTGCCGCGAGGACACCTACACTACGGCCTCCGGTCGCGAGGTGAAGCTGGAGATCTATGTTCGCCCGGAGGACCTGGATCAAACCGCGCACGCGCTGGAAGCGCTCAAGCACTCCATGCGCTGGGACGAAGAAACCTACGGCCTCGAGTATGACCTGGACGTCTACATGATTGTTGCCGTCGGCGACTTCAACATGGGCGCGATGGAGAACAAGGGCCTTAACATCTTCAACACTCAGTACGTCTTGGCCACTCCCGATACCGCTACCGACAACGACTTCGAGAACGTGGTGGCGGTGATCGGTCACGAGTATTTCCACAACTGGACCGGCAACCGCGTCACCCTGCGCGACTGGTTCCAGTTGAGCCTCAAGGAAGGCCTTACCGTCTTCCGCGAGCAACAGTTCAGCGCCGCCATGGGTTCGGCCGCGGTCAAGCGCATCGAAGACGTACGCATCCTGCGCAGCCACCAGTTCCCCGAGGACGCTGGCCCGATGGCGCATCCGGTGCGACCGGAAGAATACGTCGAGATCAACAACTTCTACACGCCCACTGTCTACAACAAGGGCGCGGAAGTGATCCGCATGTATCACAGCCTGCTCGGCACCGACGGTTTTCGGCGCGGGCTGGATCTCTACTTCCAGCGCCACGACGGGCAGGCCGTCACCGTGGAAGACTTCAAGTCGGCCATGGAAGACGCCAACGGCCGCGACCTTACTCAATTCGGCCGCTGGTACAGCCAAGCGGGCACCCCGGTGGTCGAAGCGCGCGACAATTACGACGCCGCACAGCAGCGCTACACCCTGACGCTGCGCCAAAGCTGCCCGCCCACGCCGGGGCAACGCGACAAGGCTTCCTTCCACATCCCTGTCGCCATGGGACTCCTTGGCACCGATGGCGCGCCCTTGCCGCTGCGCCTCGAAGGCGAAGCCGCGGCGGCCGACGCTACGACGCGAGTCCTCGAACTTACGGAGCGCGAGCAACAGTTCGTGTTCACCGATGTGCCGGAACGGCCGGTGCCGTCCCTGCTGCGCGATTTCTCGGCGCCCGTCAAGCTGGACTATCCTTACGACGACGAGCAACTGGCTTTCCTGTTCGCCAACGATGAAGACCCCTTCAACCGCTGGGAGGCGGGGCAACGGCTACTGGTCAAGCTGCTCATGAGCTGGATCGCAGCCGGACGCGCTGGCGCTCTACCGGAAAGCGTAGTCGAAGCCTTCACTAAGACACTCGCGGACGAGCGGCTGGATCGCGCCTTCGTCGCCGAAGCGCTGAGTCTCCCCGCGGAGAGCTATCTGGCCGAGCAGTTCGAGCAGGTCGATCCGGTACTGGTGCACGAAATGCGCGAAACCCTGCGCTTGGCGCTGCGCGACGCGCTACGCGAGCAGTGGGAGGCCTGTTACCACGCGAACAATACCAATGAGCCCTATGCGCTGACTGACGAAGCGATCGGTCGTCGGGCGCTAAAAAATCTGTGCCTACACTATCTTCTTACCAAGGACGGCAACGAACTGCTCTCGCTGGCCGAGGCCCAGTACCGAAAAGCGGACAACATGACCGACCGGCTCGCCGCACTGAGTCTGCTGGCCGACTTCGATACCCCGACCAGCGCGCGCGCGCTGGAGGATTTCTACCAGCGCTACCGCGATCATGCGCTGGTAGTGGATAAGTGGTTCCGAGTCCAGGCAATGTCACGTCGTGGCGATGCGCTGGAACGCGCTCGCGAGTTGACGCAGCATCCGGCATTCGAACTTCGCAATCCGAATCGGGTCAGAGCGTTAGTAGGAGCGTTCTGTCAAGGCAACCCAGCGCAGTTCCACGCCGCGGACGGCTCCGGCTATGCGTTCCTGGCAGATCACGTGATTGCGCTGAACGCGCTGAATCCGCAGGTTGCCGCCCGAATGGTAACACCGCTGAGCCGCTGGCGGCGGCTCGATGCGCCGCGCCAGACGTTGATGCGGCAAGAACTCGAAAGGGTCGCGCAGACACCCGGGCTGTCCAAAGACGTCTCCGAAATCGTCTCGCGCAGCCTTAACGAACACGACTAATCCCGCCTTCGGGCGAAGACGGAAAGGCTATGACTAAAACCATCGTTCGCGCCTTACACTCCCTGGTGCTGTCCACCGTACTGGTGCTGGGGCTGGGCCCTGCTACCGTCACGGCGGCGACGACCGAAGCAGGCTGGTCCGGGCTGGAAATCCCGAACGCCCTGAGCCGAAAGGCGCAACTGGTCACGGAGCTGTTGTCGCAGTACCACTACCGCGACCTCAAACTCAACAACGAGGTCGCCGCCACCGCGCTGGATGCCTATATCGAGGCGCTGGATCGCGACCGCTACTACTTCCTGCAGAGCGATATCGATGAGTTCCGGCGCTTCGCCAACCAACTCGACGACGATCTGCTCAAAGGGCATCTCGAAGGTGCCTTCCGCATCTTCAAGCGCTATGAGCAGCGCGTGCGCGAACGCGCCGAGTATGCGATGTCCATCCTGGACAAGCCGCTGGAGTTCGATGCCGACGCGCGGCTCGAACTGGACCGCCACGAACAACCCTGGGCAAAGGACGTCGAGGAACTCGACGAACTCTGGCGCAAGCGCGTCAAGCACGATGCCCTGACGCTCGAGTTCAGTGAACAGCCGAAGGAAAAGGTTCGAGAGATTCTCGGCAAGCGTTATCAGCGCCTTGCCAAGACGGTTGCAGACTACTCCGACGAAGACATCTTCCAGTCCTATATCAACGCCTGGGCCATGATCTTCGACCCGCATACGGCCTACATGTCGCCGCAGCTCTCGGAGAACTTCGATATTCACATGCGGCTGTCGCTGGAAGGCATCGGCGCCATGCTCAAGAGCGAGAACGACATTATCGAGGTCGTCGAGCTCGTCCCCGGCGGTCCTGCGCAGCGTAGCGGCGAGATCAAACCCGGCGACCAGATCCTCGGCGTAGGCCAGGGCGGGAACGGCGATATCGTGGACGTTGTCGGCTGGCGTCTGACCGACGTCGTCGAAAAGATTCGCGGCCCCAAGAAGACCACCGTGCGCCTGCAGATCCTGCCGAAGAGCGCGGGCATCGACAGCAAGCCGCGCGTGGTGGCCATCGAGCGCGACGAGGTCAAGCTGGAAGATCAGGCCGCACAGGCCAAGACCATCGAGGTCGAGCAAAGCGGCCAAGATTATCGCATCGGTGTCATCACCCTACCCGCCTTCTACATCGACTTCGCCGCCGCGGAGTCCGGTGCCAAAGACTACCGCAGCACCACGCGTGATGTGCGCCGGCTCATCGATCAGCTGGAGGAAGAAGGCATAGACGGTCTGGTGATCGACCTGCGCGGCAACGGCGGCGGCTCGCTACGCGAGGCCTCCGAGCTCACCGGCCTCTTCATCGATACCGGCCCCATCGTGCAGGTGCGCCGGCAGGACGGTCACGTCGAAGTGCTCGAGGACACTGACCCGTCGGTCGCGTATGAAGGCCCGCTGGCCGTCATGGTGGATCGTTTCAGTGCGTCGGCTTCGGAAATCTTCGCCGCCGCCATCCAAGACTACGGCCGCGGCATCGTGGTCGGCGAACAGACCTTCGGTAAAGGCACGGTGCAGACCCTGGTCGACCTGGAACGCTTCAGCCTCAGCCCCAGCGCGCCCGGTGGCCGACTCAAGCTGACGATTGCCAAGTTCTACCGCATCAACGGCGACAGCACGCAACGGCACGGCGTCATGCCGGACATCGAGCTGCCTTCCATGCTACTGAGCGACGAAATCGGTGAAGCTTCGCAGAAAACCGCCCTGGCATGGGATGAGATCACACCGGCGCGCTATCGCCCTCAGGGGGAGTTGAAAGAACTGCTACCCGTCCTGCGCCAGAAGCACAAAGAGCGGGTGGCGGAAAACAAGGCATACCAAGCCCTGCTTGAAGAGTTCCGCCAGATACGCGCCCTGCAGGAGCGGACCTCGGTTCCTCTCCACGGAGAGACACGCCGCCGCGAGCGCGAGATGGCCGAAAAGGCGCAACTGGACGCCCTCAACGCGCGCTTGGCCGCCTATGACCTGCCGCCGGTAGAGGCACTGGATGAACTCGATGAGGACAGCATCCCGGACACCCTGCTGGAATCCACGGCGGCTATGGTAGCCGACCTGTCGGTATTGCGTAGTACGTCCATGGCGGCGCGCTGGGAGTCGCGAGAGGCCGTAGCGGCGGACTGATCCGCTGCTAGCACCTAGAAAATCGCGGCCTCGAGCCGCGATTTTTTTTGCCCGACCACCGCCACCGAAACCTACGGGTGACGGGTTGCTGTCGGGCAAACGTGCTCAGCCCTGGGCGGCTTCGAGATGACTGACGATGAGCTGCAGGTTGCGACGTCCGCGGAATTCGTTGACGTCGAGTCGGTAGACGATGCGCGCCCAGGGGCGAACCTCATGCCATCCGCGCTCGACCCCGCCGAAAGCGATCCCGTCCAGCCACTGACCGCCTTCGGGATGACGCAGCGTCAACTTAACGTGGCCGTTGCCCACGATGCGGCTCTGCACGACCTCGAAGGTGCCGTCGAACTCGGGCTCGGGGAAATTCTGCCCCCAAGGCCCGGCCTCCCGTATGGCTTCGGCCAAGCCCAGGTCGAAATCTTCGGGCGCCAGCGCGCCGTCGGTATAAAGCACTTCCTGCAGACCGTCCTCGCCGATCTCGTCGGCAACGGCAGCCTCGAAGGCCGAGCGGAAGGCGTCGAAGCGTTCCAGTGGCAGCGACAACCCGGCTGCCATGGCATGCCCACCGAACTTAGTGATTAGCCCCGGCTGCATCGTAGCGATGCGGTCCAGCAAGTCACGCATATGCAATCCGGGCACCGAGCGCGCGGAGCCTTTGAGTTCGCCCTCCCCGGCCGGCGCAAACGCAATCACCGGCCGGTGCAAGCGCTCCTTGATGCGCGAGGCGAGAATGCCGATAACGCCCTGATGCCAGCCCTCGTCCATCAGGCAAATTCCGGCCGGCAATTGCTGCGTCTCCAGGCCTTCGAGACCGCCGAGCGCGACCAGGGCTTCCTCACGCATCTGCGTCTCAATCTCCCGGCGTTGGCGGTTGAGCTCGTCGAGCTCACGGGCAAGACGCCGCGCTTGGGCAAGGTCGTCCGTGAGCAGACATTCGATGCCCAAGGACATATCCTCCAGGCGGCCCGCCGCATTCAGTCGCGGCCCGACGGCAAAGCCCAGATCCGCGGCAACCAGGCGCCGAGGGTCGCGTCCAGCGCTCTCCAGCAACGCGGTAATACCGACGCAGCACTGCCCCGCACGAAT
>JAJUGG010000055.1 GCA_029268285.1 Ectothiorhodospiraceae bacterium
CTGGCGTTTTACAGCATCACTACCTACGCCGCGATGGGCGGCGGCCAGTTCCTGTTGAATTTATGGCCTGTGGAGGGCTTTGAATTATTTAACCTGGCCGCCCTGCTGTTTGCGTTCGCGATATTGCCGGTCGCACTGACTCGCTCTCGGTCGCCGGAGATCAGCGATCCGCACCCAGTCGGCTTGCGCCGGCTTAACGATGCGTCGCCGTTGGGTTTGCTCGGGTCCGCCGTGGCGGGTGTGATCAGCGGCGGTTTCATCGCCCTGGGGCCGGTGTTCGCGCATGGCGTAGGTTTCGAGCTGAGCGAGATCTCCCTGCTGATGGGCGCCACCATAGCCGGCGGACTCGTGCTGCAATGGCCTATCGGGCGCCTGTCGGACATTCTCAACCGCCGAGTCGTGCTCACGGTGATCGCCGCGCTGGTGGCTGTCGCCAGTGTGGCGATTGTCGTTATGACGGAGCTGTCAGCCCTCGGGGTGATTCTTCTGTCGATGCTCTGGGGCGGGCTGGCATTCACCATGTATCCTCTTTCCCTGGCTCTGGTGGTCGACTATGTGGCGCCGGAGGAGATGGTGGGCGTTAGCGCCTCGCTGCTGCTCGTGCATGGTGTGGGGATGATCATCGGTCCGGTTGCGGGCGGTTACTTGATGGGCGCGCTCGGTCCAACCTGGCTGTTTTGGGGCATAGGCGCGATTACGCTGGCGTTCGCCGGCATTGGTGTGCTGCGTCAGCGCTACGGCGAACGTGTGGCGGTCGAGGAGCAGGGCGAGTTCGTAGCGGTACCGGGCGTCGATGTAACGCCCATTGCGCTCGATCCGCGTAGCGAGGAGGTGCAGTTGGAGTTCGACTTCGAGGCCGAGGATCTTGGCGAAGAGGCCGAGGACGTGGTAAATCCTCAGGCCAGCTAAACATCCACACGCGCGGCCACAGTGCTGTGCGGCTCATTTCTCGAAGGGAGCAGTCCGTGCCGGCACCGAAACTCATCGCGCTCGATACCTCGACCGAGGCCTGCTCGGTAGCCCTTGCGGTGGGTGAGGAAAAACTCGAGCGGTATAAAGTGCTGCCGCGCGGCCACGCGGAATTCATCCTGGAGATGGTGGATCAGGTGCTGGCCGAGGCGGGGTTAGCCCTGACCGCGCTGGACGGCTTGAGTTTCTGCCGCGGGCCGGGGTCTTTCACCGGCGTTCGCATCGGCGTCGGTGTTGCCCAAGGGCTGGCTTTCGGCGCGGATTTGCCCGTAGTGCCGGTCTCCACTCTGGCGGCCCTGGCGCAGGGCGTCCACCGCGAGCACGGCGCCGAACGTATACTCGCAGCCATCGATGCGCGAATGAGCGAGGTCTACTGGGCGGCCTATACGGTCGACCGCGAGGGATTGGTGGTGCCGCAGACCGAGGAGGCCGTCGCCGCACCGGAGCGGGTTCGGCTGCCGGATGCCGAGCCCTGGATAGGTGCCGGTACTGGTTGGGGCGCGCAGCGCGAGGCATTGGCGGTGGGTTGCGCAGTCCGCGAGTGCTATCCCGAGCAACTGCCGCGCGCACTTGATTGCCTGCCGCTGGCCGCGCGCATGCATGCGCGGGGCGAGATGCTTCCCGCCGAGGAGGCGCTACCCATCTATCTACGAGATCGCGTAACGCGCTGACGGCTGTTCGTGGCTTTGGCTTCGCCGTGCGCCGAGCGTTAAGATGGTGCTCAGGACAGCGACGAGACTCTAGCGGGAGGGGCAACGGAGCGATCATGACCAAGACTGCCTTGATGGGCGCCTTCCCGAGCCAGGAACACAACCACCGTGCCTGCCAGCGTCAAGCGCTGCGGCGTGCCGAGGAGGAATGTGCGCGCAAAGGCATCCGGCTTACGGCGTTGCGCCGCAGGGTGTTGGAGCTCATTTGGGACAGCCATGCGCCGGTAAAGGCCTACGACCTGCTCGATCAACTCAAGGGAGAGCGCCGTGGCGCGGCGCCGCCGACCGTTTACCGAGCGTTGGACTTCCTGGTAGCCGAAGGCTTCATCCACCGGATTGAGTCGCTCAACGCCTACGTGGGCTGCGACGGACCTGATGAAGCGCACCAAGGCCAGTTCCTGATCTGCCGCCAGTGCGGCGAGAGCGCCGAACTCTCCGACCCTGATGTCACCGAACTGCTGGCCGCGAAAGCCGCGCGGCTCGGCTTCGATGTCGATCAGACCACTATCGAGCTGACCGGCGTCTGCCCACGCTGCCGCGCTACGCCTTGACCGGCGAGCGCCGGCCGCGGGGCTTGCCTCTGGCGAATCGCATCACGCGAGCAGTATGGAGGCTCAACGCGCTAGACAGTTGACGAGGGCGTCAGCGAGGTTTTCCATCAGCAGGACGTATGCCTCGGGGCCGGGCTCGAGTTCGGCGCCCAGAGGGTCCAGTACGCCCAGCTTGGCGGGCGTGCCGCGAGTGACAGTTTTAGCCAACTTCGGGGTGAATTGCGGCTCGCGGAAGACGCAGCGCGCGCCGCTGTCTTCGATCCGCGCATGGATGTTGGCGAGCTGCCGCGCGCCGACGCCTTGTTCGGGGTTAAGGGCGATGGCGCCTATCGGATGCAGGTCGTAGCGCTGTTCGAAATAGCGATAGCCGTCGTGAAATACGACATAGGGCAGGTTGCGGACCGGCTGCAAGCGCTCGCGCAGGCGATTGTCGAGTTGTTGCAGGCGAGCTTCCAGGTGCTCGGCATTGGCGCGATATCGCGCGGCGTTGGCCGGATCCAGTTGCGACAGGCGCGCCGCTACTGCGGCGACGATGACCTTGGCGTTGTAGGGATCGAGCCACAGGTGAGGGTCCAGCGTGCCGTGGTGGTGATCCGTATCGTGGTGCGGATCGCGGGCGTGCGCGTTCGTCTCCGCGTCGATCAGCTTCAGCTCCGGTAGCTCGACGAGGGTGAGCAGCGCTTCAGGGGTGCTCAGAGTAGACAGCGGTTTCACCAGGAAGCGCTCCAGCGGCTCGCCGACCCAGACAATCAGGTCGGCCGTGTCCAGGCGGCGGGCGTCGGAAGGGCGCAGCGCATAGTTATGCGGTGAACTGCCGGCGGGCAGTAACAGTTGGGGTTCGCCGACGCCCTGCGTAACGCCGGCAACCAGGGAATGGATCGGGGCGATAGTAACCAGTACCCGAGGTGCGCTGGCGGCGGCCCCCACCGGCAGCAGCATGAGGAAAAAGAGCCACAATCTGCTCATCTCGATTTGCTCGCTCGCATCACATGAAATGTAATAATATTACATTTTGGCTTCGGAAAGAGGATCGCGTCCGGTCGCGACCATGCAGCAAGTAATGATGAGGGCGAAGTGCGCGATTCAGACGAGGCATTGATCAAGGCGCGAGGGCTGGTCGTCGGCGGTGGCGGGGGCCGCGCGCGCCTGCAGGGTGTGGACCTCGAAGTGCGGCGCGAAGAACTGGTGACCTTGGTCGGAAGCAACGGTGCCGGTAAATCGACGCTGCTAAAGGCGGCGATCGGGCTGGAGCCGGTCGCCGCTGGGCGCCTCGAGCGCAGCCCTGATCTGCGCATCGGCTACGTGCCGCAGCACTTCGCGGTTGCCGACAATCTGCCGCTCACGGTCGAGCGATTTTTGAACCTGCAGTTGAAGCGCCCGCGGGAGTCTCTGCGTACGGTGGCGGAAGAGGCCGGCATTGCGAACTTGCTGCCTCGACCGGTGCAGGGCCTGTCCGGCGGAGAATTGCGCAAAACCCTGCTTGCCCGCGCACTGCTGCGCAGCCCAAACCTGCTAGCTTTGGACGAGCCGGCCGCGGGGCTCGACGTCAACGCTCAGACCGAGATGTACGAACGCATCGATCGCATCCGCCGCCAGCGCGGCTGCGGCTTGTTGGTGGTGTCGCACGACCTGCACTTGGTGATGGCGGCAACCGATGAAGTTGTCTATCTCCAGGAGGGGCGCGTATCTTGTCGCGGCACCCCTGAGTCGGTGCGCGAAAACCCGGAGTACCGCCGCGTTTTCGGTCCCCACCTGGGGCCCGCCACCGCGGTGTACACCCATGCCCACCCCCATCCGCACGAGGACTGTCGGCCATGATGGCGCTATTCTGGAGTGCTGCCTTGGCAGGCTTGGGGCTGGCGCTGCTCGCCGGGCCTTTGGGCAGTTTCGTGGTGTGGCGTCGCATGGCTTACTTTGGCGATACCCTGGCGCATTCCGCATTGATGGGGGTCGCGCTGGGTTATCTATGGCACCTCGACCTGAACCTGGCGGTGGTGGCCGTTTGCCTGGTCCTTGCCGTGGTGGTGGTGGTTCTGCGCAGCAATCGTCGGCTTGCCGATGACACCTTGCTAGGCATTCTTTCCCACAGCACGCTATCGCTGGGGCTGGTTGCGCTCGCTTTTGCCGAGGGGCTCAGGGTTGATCTCATGGGTTACCTGTTCGGCGATATTCTGGCTGTCGAGCCCGCCGACCTGTTGTGGATCTACGGGGGCGGGGCACTGGTGCTGGCACTGCTCGCCTGGATTTGGCGACCTTTGCTATTGATGACGGTAAGCGAGGAGCTGGCGCGTGCCGAAGGCGCATCGCTGGTACGCGTGCAACTGGTGTTCATGGCGCTGATGGCGGTGGTTATCGCTATTGCCATGAAAATCGTCGGGATCTTGCTCGTGACCTCCATGCTCATTATTCCGGCGGCGACGGCGCGTGGCTTTGCCCGTACGCCGGAACGCATGGCAGCTTATGCGGTAGGCGTGGGTGTGCTGGCAATACTAATCGGCTTGAGCGGCGCGTTTTGGTGGGATCTGCCGTCGGGTCCGGCGATTGTGGTGGCCTCGGCCGCGCTGTTTCTCATCTCACACGCGGCGTCACCTCTGCTGGTGCGCCGCTAGCAGGACGAACACAGGACGTCGCGCCGGTCGCCTTGCCGGCGCTTGGAAGGGACTCGTTCGCGTTGCTCTTTATTTGGCGGCGCGGGCGTCTATGCCGGTCATGCGTATGCTGTTGCCTCGCCAAGGTTTTCATGCCCTGATCGGGCTCTTGGTCACGGTGCTTGCCGTGCTCTCGGCCCTGCCGGACGAGCGTGCGCGCCTGCTGCAAAGCTTCGAATACTGGCTGTACGATTTACGCGTTGCTGCGACCGCCTCCGATTCCTCCGATGCGCGTGTGGTCTTGGTGGATATCGACGAGCGCAGCCTGTCTGAAGTCGGCGACTGGCCTTGGGAGCGCGACCTCATCGCCGGACTGACCGAGCAGCTTTTCGACTATTATGCCGCCGGTTTGGTGGCCTATGACGCTATTTTTACTGAACCCGACCGCAGCTCTGCGGTAGCGCTCCTCGACGAGCTGCACCAGCACTGGCTGCAGAACGATCCGCGCTTCTCGGAGGTATTCCGGGCGATGCGGCCGCTGCTCGATTGGGACCGGCAGTTCGCGCGCACCTTGAGCGAGCATACGGTTCTGCTCGGCTACCACTTCAACCCCGAGGGGCATAGCTCCGGCAGTCTCACCGATCCGCCGCCACTGGCGGCGCCGGCTCCCGCGGACTTGCCGCTCTACGAGCCGCGTGGCCATACCGGCAGCTATTGGCGTTTTACGCGCAGCGCGCAAGGCGGCGGCTTCGTCAGTAATCCCGCGATTTCCGAGGATGGCGTGCATCGCCGCATGCCGCTGTTGCAGCGTTACCGTGGCGACGTCTACGAGTCGCTAGCGCTGGCTGTGGTACGCATGCTGCACGGCGCGCCCCCCCTGCGCTTGGAGTTCGGCGATGGTCGCCTGCGGGCGCTCGGCTTCGGCGGGTTCCGCGTGCCGGTGGATGCCAGGGCGCAAGTTATGCTGCCGTTCCGCGGTCGCGAGGGCAGCTATCCCTATGTTTCCGCGGTGGATGTTCTGAAAGGCATGGTTCCGCCACAGTTGCTGCGGGATGCCATCGTCTTGGTGGGAAGTAGCGCTGCCAGTGAGGGCGGCCTGGTAGCGACTCCGCTGCAGACCTTCTATCCGCGCCTGGAGGTGCAGGCCAACCTGATAAGCGGGCTGCTGGACGGCACGACACGAGTGCAGCCGCCCGAAGCTCACTCCATCGAGTTGGCGGTGCTGGCCATGGTTGGCTTGCTGCTATCGGCTTGGTTGCCAGGGCGCAGCCCGCTCAAGGCCGGGGCGATTTGCTTGGCTGCGATCTGCATCGTGACGGTGCTGAATGCCTATCTCTGGCTCGGTCGGGATCTGGTTGTGCCGCTAGCGGCCGCATACCTGCTGATCGCGACGCTGTTCCTCGTGCATCAGGCCTTAGACTACGCGCGCGAGCGACAACTCAAAGCGAGCCTGGAGCAGCGCTTCGGCCGCTACGTGCCGCCCACACTGGTGCGGCGCATGGCGGAGGTGCCTGAACGGGACCTGGGAATTGCTGGCGACACGCGAGATATGACGGTGTTGTTCGCGGACCTGCGCGGTTTCAGCCGCATCGCCGAGCGCATGCCCCCGCACGAGTTGACCCGCTTCATGCATGAATGGCTCACCCCGGTCACAGCGATCGTCCATCGTTATCAGGGAACCGTCGACAAGTACATGGGCGACTGCATCATGGCGTTCTGGGGCGCGCCGCTGCGCGACCCCGAGCACACTCGGCATGCGCTGCAGGCGGCCATCGCCATTCTGCAGGAGGTGCAGCGGTTGAATCGCCGCTTTCGGCGGCGCGGTTGGCCGGCTCTGCGGCTAGGGATCGGTATGCACTGCGGGGAGATGCATGTTGGCGACATGGGCTCGCGCTATCGCACGGCCTATACCGTACTCGGCGACGCCGTCAATTTGGGAAGCCGGCTGGAAGGCCTGACTCGCCATTACGGTGTCCCCCTCATCGTCAGCGCGGCCGTGCGCGAACGCGTGCCGGAGTATTGCTATCTGGAGCTAGATCGGGTTCGCGTCAAAGGCAAGCTCGAACCGGTTGTGATCTATCAGCCCTTGGGGCTGGCGCGGACGCTGCCGCTCGCGAGGGAAGCCGATCTCACCTTGTACCGCCAGGCGCTAGCGCACTATCTGCGACAGGAGTGGAACGATGCCGAGCGCTGCCTGCGCTTGTTGGCGCGTCGGCCGCGGCTCAAGCGTCTCGCCGGAATCTATCAGGAGCGCGTGCGATATTACCGTTGTCAGCCGCCTCCGGCCGATTGGGACGGTGTGTTCACGCACCTCGAGAAATAGGTGCGAAGACTGCAAGCGACTCCTGGGGCAGAATTCTAAGGCCGGGTTTCCGCGGCGGTCCCGCGGTCCACTTCTTCGGCCAGCGCGTGCAGCGACGGAGCCAGTTCCACCGGATAGGGCGGGGCCGGGGCCAAATCGCGCTGTGCTCTCGGCAACGCAGCCAGCTCGGCGGCGGCGCGATCGCGGATTTCGGCCAGCGACTCCCGCGCTTTCAGCCGACGCCCGCCGCGCATTACGCACTCCAGCAGCGGCTTGCCGTCTGCGGTCTCGCCTTCGAGTACGACGCGGTCTCCTGCCATGCGGCCGTTTTCATAGCGGCGGTAAACCTGCTTGCGGCCCGGCCAGGATTCCTTGCCTTCAGAACGCTTGCGCCGTGGGCGGCCGGCATACTCAGTCAGCTTGTACACCCCGTCGAGATAAGCTCGATCCGACGAAGTGTCGACGCGGGTGCCGACGCCGTAGCCGTCGATAGGGACGTCGGCCCCGATCAACTCGACCAAGTCTCGTTCGTCCAAGCCGCCGCTGGTGAAGATGCGCGTCTCCTTCAGCCCGCCCTCATCCAGAATCTGACGTACCTGGGGCGCAAGCGCGGCTAAGTCGCCGCTGTCCAGGCGCACAGCCTTGATCCGGAGGCCTTTCTCCGCGAGCGAGGGGGCAAGCTCTACTACGCGTCGGGCACCGGATAGCGTGTCGTAAGTGTCGATCAGCAGCACGAGGTTGTTCGGCTGTGCGCGCGCGAAGGCGGCAAAGGCTTCTGCTTCGCTGTCATGGGCCTGGATGTAGGAGTGTGCCATGGTGCCGTAGACGGGGATGCCCCAGCGTTGTCCCGCCAGTACGGTTGCCGTGCCGTCAAAGCCCGCAATGTAGGTCGAGCGCGCAGCCAGCAAAGCGGCTTCCGCCCCATGGGCGCGGCGCATGCCGAAATCCACCAGCTGCTTGTTCGGGGCGGCCAAGCGACATCGCGCAGCCTTGCTGGCGATCAGCGTTTCGTAGTGGAGCAGGTTGATGAGCCGCGATTCGAGCAACTGGGCCTCTACCAGCGGGGCCACAACCCGTAGCAGAGGCTCCTGGGGGAACAGCACCGTGCCTTCCGGGGGGGCATAGAGTTCGCCGCGAAAGCGCCAGTCGGCGAGAAAGTCGATAAAGTCGCGCGGGAAGTTCGGCTGCTGGGCAAGCCACTCCAACTCCTCTTCGGTGAAATGCGCCTGCTCGACAAAATCCAACGCGTGCTCCAATCCCGCGGCCAAAAGAAAGTTTCTTTCGCGAGGAAGCTCGCGAAAGAAGAACTCGAACACTGCTGTTTCATTCATGCCTTCCTGCTGATAGCCGTGCAGCATGGTGAGTTCGTAGAGATCGGTCAGCAGCAGACTGTTTTCACAGGGCATGGCGTGTATCGCGGCTGTGGCGTGGATTGGAGCGGGATATATGGCTCAAGCATGGTGGCTGCAAATAGCCGGGGCAATCCCCCTTGTCAGGACGGATAGCGGTCGCCACATTGGGTGAGTTCCACACTCGAAACGGGTGTGGCGGCAGACGTGAGCCCGATTTCGCCCCATTACCGTCGCGACGGAGCAGACTATTGGATTAGGCCTTAAATAAGCATCTGGCAACAAGTATTTGTAATGTATTTCGGACTATAGTAGGGATAAAGTCATAAAAGGCGCCGCATTCGAATTCAGTTCGAAGACCCCGCGGGGGGCGGGCGGGCGACGCTATCGACGGGTTGAGGGGCTCTAGCCAAAGCAGGCGCAATTGCGTCGACTTACCGAGAGAGCCTCGAACGGTGGACGGGGGGGAGGGCGCTAGCCCTGGAAAGGCCATGATCGATAAGCCCAACGGAAGAATTAAAACCGTATCTACCGAGGATTCGCTTTCCGAGCACGAACGCTTGGCGGAGGCGTTGGATCGGCAGTTCTCCGAGATTTTCGGCACCGAGGCCGATGGCAGGTTCTTCGTGGATATGCTGTTGCCCAAGCCGCCGCCTGTCAGAACCAACGAGGCCGAGCTGTCCTGGCGCCCGACCGTGATCGCCGGCGGTGCGTCGAAGACCGGCAGGGAGACGGGAGTGAGCCAGCGGATCAAAGTCGTGCGCGCACGCACGGCAGCATTCGATGTCGATGCCCAGAACACCTTTACCGAAATCTGCCCTGACGAGTTGCCGGTGAAGGGCGGCCAGGACATCGTCGACGAGCTCAACGCGCAAGCCGCGCTGTGCGCGGTGCGGGTCGGCTCCAAGGATGCGCACAGTCCGGCGGCGGTCTGGATCGCTGGCGAGGGTCGGCAGCCCATGTCACGTCTGGACGGCTACGATAATGCCGATGTCTGTTGGCCCGTGCACGCCGTTCCGGGCACCCCCGGGTTTCGCTTGATCGACGGCCTGCCGCCTGTCACGGACTACGACTATTTCGTCTGGAAAGGTGTCGAGCCCGACATGCACCCCTACGGCGCCTGTTACCACGATATCGGCGAACGCATGAGTACCGGGGTCATCGAGTACCTGAAGAGCCGCGGCATCGACACCGTGTTGGTCGGGGGGCTCGCCACGGATTATTGCGTGCGGCATACGGTGTTGCAGTTGTTGCGAGCGGGGTTCCGCGTCGTGGTGAATCTAGCAGCCGTGCGAGGCGTGGCTGCCGATACCAGCGAAGCCGCTCTGCGGGAGATGCGGCAGGCGGGCGCAGTGCTCACCGCCGGCGCCGCCGAGCTGGAAGCGGCCTCCTGAAGGGTTCACAGAGCCGCGTGCCGCGTTCGAATCCTTTAGCGTGGGGCCGCTGAACCACGATCCATTTGTGACGAATAGACTCATTCGCGGTAGTTGGCTTTGCTCGGAAGGCTTTGCAGTGACGGTCGAGTGTCGTATGTTGTTGACGCTGACGAGTCGCTGGCACAGAGAAACGCATGAAGCAGCAGCGCGGTGCCCCGGAAGGGCGCAGCTTTTCAGATCAGGACCTGGAACCACGTGTACTTCTGCGCTTGGCTGCCGCAAGTTCTGCAGCGGTCCTGTTTCATGAGCTGAGCGCTTACCTGCGCGACGACTGGCATCTCGGTGAACTGCACTTTGCTTTGATAGATGCCGCTGTAAGCGACTCCGCCGACGAGCCGCCCCAGTGCGTCCACGGGTTACCGGCGCTTGCCGCGACGCTGCAGCCGTACCCCCCCGCCAATGACGCTTCCGACGGGCTCGAAACCTCGATTGCCGAGGCGCCTGCCGCGAGCGACGTGCCCCATCATTCTCCTGCCGAGATTGAAGCAGCGCTATGCGTGTCGCTGCGCGATGACCTACAAGTTCAAGTGTTCTCTGCCGAACCGCTCCAGCCAGCGGCGCAAGCTGTCGTGAAAGACTGTCTGGAAGCGGTGGCGCCGGTCATCGTTCGCGTTGCGATGCAGCGGCGCGAAGAGCTCGCGCACAGGGAAGAAGCTGGCCTCATCTGTTTGTATCGGGAGCTTGCGCGCGCCAGCGAGCTCCCCGATGTACTGGAGTTGCTAGGCCAGGAGATCCGGCGCCGCGCCCTGTTTGACGGGTATTGGGTCATGCTGCGCGAAGGCGATGAGCTGATCTGCCGTCATATGGACCTGCCGCTGGGGTACAAGGGCATGGAGCCGGCCTACGCCGAGTTGCGCATTCCTTTGTCGGACCATACAGCCGAGGCGCAGGTAATTGCTTCCGGCCAGCCGGTATACCTGGGTCGGGGTGATATCAGTGCGTACTCCCAGACGCTGCAGCAGCGCTTCGAGCGCTGGTGCATGGAATCCCTGGTGCTGATCCCGTTTTACAGCTTTCAGGGCTCGTCCGGATTGCTGGCAGGCTTTCGACAGAGCGGCACGGTGTGCCCGAGCCGGCTTAAGCGGTTGGTCCGCCGGCTGCGCCTCTTCGCCGATCATCTGCATCACGCCAATACGGTCACGGAGCTCAAGCGGCGGCAATCGGAAGTCGTTGCGGCCGAGCAGTTGCGCCAGCGGTTTCTCGGTCTAATCGGCCAATTGGTCGAGTTGACCGACACCGATCAGATCTACAAGGTCATTACGCGCGAGTTTCTATCCTGGCTGCCGTTCGAGGTGGCCGGCGTACTGCGTGCCGACGACGGCAGACTAAAGGTCAAGCGTCTCGCCTATAAGGACAGTGCCGCTGAAGTAGGGCGCAAGTGGCAGCGCTACTACGGCGAAGTGAGCTACGAAATCGACGAAGCAGACGGCGTCAGCGCGCGCTGCTTTCTCAGTAACCAACGGATTTTCTTCCCGGACGGGCTGCGCATTATGGGCTTGCCCATGTCGGCAAAAGACCGGCGCGCGCTGGAGTTGCTGAAAACGCCGCGCACCATCCTGTTCGTGCCGATTCGTCAAAATGATGTGCCGGTGGGCGTGTTGTGGCTCGGCTCGGTTACCCAGCCGGTGGAAATCACCGAGGCGCAAATGGTGTTGGCGGAAGCCGTCTGTTCCATTGTTGGCACCACAATCGCCAATGCTGAGCTCTACACCACGGTCGAGCGACAGAAGGCCGAGATTCAGCGGGCCTTGCAGACGCTGGAGGCAACACAGGCGCGCCTAGCCAAAGCCGAGCAGGAACGCATGCAGGCGCTGGTGCAGGCAAAGGAGGCCGCTGAGGCGTCTTCGGCGGCGAAAAGCTTCTTCGTGGCCAATACCAGCCACGAAATCCGTACGCCGCTTACCGCCATCATCGGCTTCGCGGAGAATCTTGAAGAGCAGGCGACAGACCCCGAGGTGCGCGAGTCCGCCGAAGTGATTCTGCGCAACGGCCGGCATTTGCTCGGCCTTATCGGCGACATTCTGGATTTCACCAAGATCGAATCCGGGCGGGTCGAAGTGGAATCGGCGGTGTTTCGGCCTAGGGACATCATCTACGAGTTGGAATCCACGATCGAGGTGCTGGCGCGCGAGAAAGGGCTGGCCTTCCGTATCGACCGCCGCTTCCCGTTGCCGGAGCACATCTCGGGCGACCCCAACCGCTTGCGCCAGGTGCTGCTGAATCTTTGCAACAACGCCGTCAAGTTCACCGACGAGGGCGAGGTGACGGTGACCGTCGAATGCGATATCGAGCGCGAGCTTTTGATCGTCAGTGTCGCCGACACCGGCGTCGGCATCCCGCAGGATCAGTTGCAGCGCGTCTTCGAGCCCTTCGTGCAGTTAGAGGCGCCGAACGGCAGGCACTACGGCGGTACTGGTTTGGGCATGGCGATAGCCCGCGACCTCGTGGAGTTGATGGGCGGACGCTTGGAAGTTGACTCCAAGGTCGGCCGCGGCAGCGTGTTCAGGCTCGAATTGCCTACGGGGTCGCTGGCCGATACCGAGTGGGTGTTGGACATAGGCGAGTGCGCACGGCGCGAGACGTCGACCCAGGCTGCTCCTGCCGTACCCCGGCTGCGCGGTAGCGTGCTGCTGGTCGAAGACGGTCCGGACAATCAGCGCTTGCTGAAGTTGCTGGTCGAACGCTGCGGCGCATCGGTGAGCGTAGCCGGCGATGGCGCCGAAGCAATCGAATTGGCACTGGAGCGAGAGTTCGATCTGGTGCTGATGGATATTCAGATGCCGCTAGTTACCGGCACCGAGGCGCTGGCGCACCTCCGCCAACTCGGCTACCGCAAACCGATCGTGGCTTTGACCGCAAACGTGTTGAGCGAGGACGTGGAGCAGTATCTTGGAGCCGGGTTCGATGGCTATTTGTCCAAGCCCGTTGACCGGCGTGCGTTCTATCGCACCTTGGAGGCATATCTCGCTCCGGACAAAGCGGCTGGCGCGGAGCAAGGGCAGGCGCTGTCCTTGGCGCTACAGGAACTCAGAGAGGACTTCGATGCCTCGCTTCCCGGCCATCTACAGCGGATGCAGCACGCCTGGGAGGCAGAGGACTGGCCGTCGGTGGCGTACGAAGCGCATAAGATCAAGGGCGGCGCCGCGACGTTCGGGCGTCAGGAAGTCGGTGCTCTGGCAACGACGCTGGAGTGGCTGGCTCGACGGGTTGCTGAGCGTAAACGGGCACCGGAAGAGCTGCAGCGCCTGCTCGAGCGCTTTGAGGAAATGTTGGCGGGTTGAGCGATCCTGGCGTGCGTGCTGCGCAAAAAATGACCAATGTCGCTATCTGCCGGTGCAGCCAGGGAAAGGCCCAGGTGTTCAGGAAATATTCACAGGGTTATCCACCGAAACTGTGGATAAGGCGCGCCGCTTTTATCGGATTTCTTCGCCTAGGGTCAATCATATCCGCCAGCGCGATGAGCGTCTGTAGGCAAACGACGATAACCGTGTAGGAAACCGTGGTGGCCGCGTACGTCGCCGATTGGAATAGCTCAAGGCTTCAGCGTGGTCCGAGCGCTTCGGTTTCCGCCGCCATGGCCGCATCGTTCGGCACCGTTGCTGTGGCACGGCCTATAAACCAACGCCCGAGCTCCTGCAGCGGCGGCGCCGGCTCGGCCTCCTCGGACAGCGTGCGTGAGGCGTGGCCGATATCGTCGAGCTCGCGGATGGCATCCCAGAGGGCGGGACCTTCCAACTCGCCCGCTTGGCGCGCGTGCTGGAGGGCCTGTGCGAGACGGAAGGCACGCAGATCGCCGTCGAACCATTCTTCGCCGGCCGTGCGGATGGGGTTGGTGGTGTTTATTCCACGGCTCATCGTTGCCTCCCTGGCTATAACAGTTTCCGCTCGGCGGAAATGAACCCTGATGGTGTCATTGTTGGGGGCCGTTGGGTGACCAAGCAATGAAGCCGAGCTTGTGCCGCCAGCCCCGACCCTCGGGTAAACTCCAATGATTGATGCTATAAGCGTAGCTCAAATCGCACAAACTTCAGAGTTGAGACGGATAACCGTTGCCGCTTACTCGGCACAGCTTGTTCGGACATACTTAAACGCCGCACGGGCTGATTCCGTCCATCCCGAAGCCGCAAGCAGAAGGTCGAGATATTCATGCTATTCGCGCGCTTTCGTAAACCGAAATGGCAGCATGCTGATCCTCAGGTGCGCAAGCAGGCATTGTTGCTCCTTGATCCGGCCGACCCGGAAGATGCCGGCATCCTGACGCGCCTTGCCACTGAAGATGTCGCCCCCGAGGTGCGGCGAAGCGCTGTCAAGCGCTTGTCTTCGCTGGACCTGCTACGCAGCCGCATTGTCGAGGACGAAGACGCCGGGGTTCGCGAGGTGGCCGCCGCGCGCTACCGGCAACTGCTGGCCGGCGGCAGCGACACTGCTCCCCTGGAGCAACGCCTCAACGAAGTGAACAAAATCGACGACGAAGCGACCCTGTGTCATCTGGCGCGTAGCGGGCGCGAAGCCGAGCTGCGCCTGGCCGCCCTGCAGCGTGTGCAGACAGCAGCCGTGTTGGAAGAGGTGGCCGTGCATGATCCCCTGCCCAAGGTTCGCCAGGCAGCGCTCGCGCGTATCGTCGACGAAGGCGCGCTGCAGCGTCTCGCAGAAGCGTTGAAGACTCGCGACCGGAAACTGGCCAGGCAGGCACGGGATCATTTGGAAGGCCTGCAACGGGAACGCATGGCTCAGGCGCAGGCGGACCACGAACGCGAGACGATTTGCAGCGCTCTAGAAGGAATCGCTCAGCAGCCTACCGCGAGTGCGCGCGGAGAGTTCCTGCGGCTGAAGAACCGCTGGCAGATGGTCGAGCGCCCGGCTCCGGACGCTTTGGAGCAACGTTTTCAGGAGGCGTGTTCGCGTTGTGAGTCTGCTTTGCAGACTGCTTCGGAGCAGAACGAGCCGGACCTTGAGCCTATGCCGGAGCAGAGGGACCTGCTTGCCGAGCGACTGGCCGAGCTACAGCGTGAGCCGGACCTCGATGCCTGCGGTCTGGAAGCGCTGCGCGAACTGCTCGCTGAAACGGAAGGCCCCGATCATGATGCCGGCATTCGGCATAGGCTGGCCGAACACGCAGAATCGCTGGAGCGATTCCAAGCGGCCGAGGCCGTATTGCGGCAAGCCCTGGATAGCTTGAAGAGCGTGTTGCCGGATGACGTGGCGGCGCTGCGCGCCAAGGCAGCGCATCTGGAAGGCGTCTTGGAGGAAGTGGCATGGCGCAGCCCGCTGCCGGCACCGAAGCTCGTCAACGAGGCGCGCGCGGCGCTGGAGCAGCTGACCGAGACCGAGCAGCAAGCCCGGCAGCGCCATGCCGAGCGCCAAGCCATTCTGCAGCAGGCCATCGAAAAGTTGCAGGAGCATCTGAAAGCCGGGCGCTTGAAGCCCGCGCAGCGCCAGCTCGGCCAAATCCAGCAACTCGTTCGTGATATGCCGGAGCGGGAGCAGCAGGTGCTCAAGCGCAAACTGCGCGGCTTGCGCGCTCAGGTGGCGGAGCTTGAGGATTGGCGCCGTTTTGCAACCCTACCCAAGCAGGAAGGGCTGTGCCGAGAGATGGAGGCCTTGGCCGCCAACCCCCTGGCCCCGCCGGAGCAGGCCAAGGCGATCAAGCGCCTGCAGCGCGAATGGAAAGCGACCGGAGGTTCGGCGTCGCCACAGGCTCGAGAGCTGTGGGAGCGGTTTCGTGCCGCAGCGGATCGTGCCTTCGAACCCTGCCGCGCCTATTTCGACGAGCTGGCACAGCAGCGGGGCGCTAATCTCGATACCCGGCGACAACTCGCCGATCAACTCGACGAATTCATCGAAAAGGCGGACTGGGCGGCGCTAACGGCACAGGGGCTGGCGCAGGTTCGGGATCAGGCGAGGCGCGAATGGCTGGCGGCGACGCCCGTGCCCGACGACGCCGATGCCAAGGCGGTGGAAGAGCGCTTCGAGACGCTGATGGACGCGCTCACCGAGCAGTTGCATCGCAAGCGCGAGGCCAACGCGGCGCGTAAAGCTGCCTTGCTCGAAGAAGCGCGCGAGCTGCTTGCCGCGGAAGACGTTTTCGAGGCTACTACGCGCGCCAAGGACTTACAGCAGCAGTGGCGCGACGCCGGTCAGGCGCCGCCGCAGCAGGAACGCAGACTTTGGCGCGAGTTTCGCGCAATCTGTGATGAGCTGTTCCAACGCCGCGATCGCGAGCGCGCGGCGCGGAGCGCCGAGCGCAACGAGCGCACCCAGCAGGCGGAGGCCTTGTGCAACGAGGCGCAAAGCCTGGTAGACGAGGCTGACGTCGATGCCGCGCTCCAGCGCTGGCAAGAGCTCGATCAGGCCCTGCGCCGTCTTCGTGGAGTGTCCAAGGCCTACCATGGACGGATGCAGGAAGCAGGCGACGCACTGCGCCGGAGGCAGCGGGACGCGCAGCGCGAGCAGTCGCTACGCGCCCTGCAATATCTGCGCGACGCCGCGGCAGTTTGCGCCGAACTCGAACAAAGCGTACTGGAGGGCCGAGCACCGCCATCCGTTTCGGAAGAGCTCCTTGCACGCTGGGAGCGCGAGGGCACAGCGGAGCTACAAAGCCGCTGGGAGCGGGCAGTCGCGGCCCTGGACGCCGGCGGCTTTCCACCTGCGGAGCTGGACGAGAACGAGCGCATCAGGCGCGAACTCTGCATCCGCCTGGAGATCCTCGCCGGCATGGAGTCGCCGGAGGAAGACAGGCAACGCCGCATGGATTTACAGGTGCAGCGGCTCAACGAAGGGCTGGCGCAAGGCCTGCGCCAAGAGTCGGCCGATGTCGCGCAGAGCCTGGAGCTGCAGTGGCTACAGGCAGGTCCGGCGCCGACCGAGCAGAGGAATAAACTGGAA
>JAJUGG010000056.1 GCA_029268285.1 Ectothiorhodospiraceae bacterium
CGCGTCAATGATCGCGGACCGTTCGTGAAGAACCGCATCATCGACCTTTCCTATGCCGCGGCCAGCAAGCTAGGCGTACTGGAGAAAGGCACGGCGCCGGTGGAAATCCGTGTCGTGATGCCGGACCAGACTGCCAACCCGACCCCGGAAACCCACACCAGCGTCGGGGTAAACTATTACCTTCAGGTGGGAGCATTCTCGGCCCGCGCCAACGCCCTGCGTCTCAGCCGCGAGGTCAGCTCACAGATCGCGTCGGTTCCAGCGCGGGTGGAAGCTGCGGCCGGCGCCACCGGCACGGTGCACCGGGTACGTCTTGGGCCGCTGGCCAGCGTAGCCGAGGTCGATGCGCTCGCCGCAAGGCTGGAAGCCCTGGGTTTCCCCGACAGCCACATCGTCGTAGTAGATTAGCCCGCTCCACTAGGGTTCAGGGATTATGCGAAAGATAAAACTATTCCTCAGCGCTTTGACATTGATGTTTGCCGGCTCCGCCTTCGCGGCCCTGCCGGTACCTACACCGGCCGCGCCCCAGCTTGGCGCGCCGAGTTACATCCTGGTGGACTTCCACAGCGGTCAGGAACTTGCCGGCAAGAATGCGGATGAACGCATGGAGCCCGCCAGCCTCACCAAGCTGATGACGGTATACGCCGTATTGCACGAGCTCAATGCCGGCCGCCTCAGCCTCGATGATCAGGTAACGGTCAGCGAGAAGGCCTGGCGCGCTGAAGGCTCGCGCATGTTCATCGAGGTCGGCACCAAGGTCTCGGTGGAGAAACTCCTGCGCGGCGTCATCATCCAGTCGGGCAATGACGCCAGCATCGCGCTGGCCGAACACATCGCCGGCAGCGAAGGCACTTTCGCGCAGCTGATGAATCAATATGCGCAAACGCTGGGCATGACCGGCACGCACTTCATGAATGCCACCGGCTTGCCGCATCCGGAGCATTTCAGCACCGCGCGCGACCTGGCAAAGTTGGCCGCGGCCATCATTCGCGAGTTCCCCGAGCACTACTCGCTGTATTCCGAGAAGCAGTTCACCTACAACGGCATCACGCAGTACAACCGCAATAAGCTTCTGTGGCGGGATCCGTCCGTGGACGGCCTCAAAACCGGCCACACGCAGTCCGCCGGCTACGGCCTGATTACCTCGGCCCAGCGCGAAAACATGCGGCTGATCTCGGTGGTCATGGGTACCAAGGGCGAAGACGACCGCGCTCAGCAGAGTCAGGCGCTGCTGAACTACGGCTTCCGCTTCTTTGAAACCCACCGCTTGTACGCAGCAGGCACGGCGCTGGCCGAACCCCGTGTATGGAAGGGCGTTACCGAATACCTGCCGCTCGGCCTGAGCCGGGATCTGTACGTCACCATCCCGCGCAATCAGTACGAGCAGCTGGATGCTTCCATGAGCGTGGACGGCATGATTACGGCACCGCTTCAGCCCGGCGTGGAACTCGGCCGCGTTATCGTCCGCCTGGGCGACACGGTCGTCAGCGAAGCGCCCCTGGTCTCCCTATCGGCCATGGAAGAAGGCGGTCTCTGGCGCAAGCTGGTCGACGAAGTGCTTTTGATGTTCCAGTAAGCCTATCGGCTGCACTGACGACGGGGCCTGCGGGCCCCGTTTCTTTATGCGCCGCGCATCAGGCGCCATAATGAGGTTCCGCCCTTTTCGTCTTGAAGGACAAGCGCCATGAGCCGCGAAACCGACGCCCTGTTTAATTTCCCCTGCGAGTTCCCGATCAAGGCCATGGGCCGGGCCAACGGTTCGCTTGCCCATGAAATCGAACAACTCGTACGTCGGCACGCGCCCGACGTTACCGCCGACGACATTCGCACCACTCCCAGTTCCAAGGGCAACTACGTATCCGTCACCGTCACCATCACGGCCCACAGCCGCGAGCAGCTCGACGCCATCTACTCCGAACTTAACGCGCACGAAATGATTTTGATGACGCTGTAGGCAACGCGCCCATCACCGCAAGACGCCTGGGCACTAGCGCTTTCGACGTATCCTAGTCGGGATTGAACCACGGAGGCACGGAGAAAGCCGGGTACGGGGAACACATCTGTGGGGCGGCCCCTGGCCGCGAATCCGACAAAAGACCCGCCGCGTGAAGCTTTGCTTTCGTACAGTGCGCTCCCGCGCACCGAGATTCGGACAAACACGCGGTGCGCAGGAGCGCACCCTGCTACCGTGACCACCTCTCTGCGACATTTGCCGTAGGGCGCAATCGCGCAGCATTGCGCCGAACGCGTTTGAGGTTCCGACAGCACGCGAACGGTGCAATGCGGCTGACGCCGCGATTGCACCCTACGAGGAAGCGCACCCAATAGCCGCGGTCGCGGTACTACGGGAAACGCTCGCAGCGCGTCCCGCGGCTCTCAGCACGACTCGGCGGCCTTGAAGGGGAAAGGATCGAGAGCCTACCGTGGAGGCACCTGTAATTTGCAATGGTGTATCCATGGCCTTGGCCCATTTCGCTTTGCCTTTCTCCGTGTCTCCGTGCCTCCGTGGTTTGCTACTCGGTGAAAACATGAGAGGCGTGATGCACGCGCAACGATGATTAACCACCGCCGCGTCAGCAGGGTTCACCAGACTAGCCCCGCACGAGCGCAAGGCCTAGAATAGTCGGTATGTCCGCATTCCCTCCTCCGGTGGTCAAGCAGCTCGGCACGGTCGACTACGAACCGACGTGGCGCGCCATGCAGACGTTCACCGAAGAGCGCGGCCCCGACAGCCCCGATGAGCTCTGGCTGTTGGAGCATCCGCCGGTCTTCACGCTCGGCCTCAACGCCAGCCAGGAGCATGTCCTCGCTCCGGGCGGCATCCCCCTTGTACCCATTGACCGCGGCGGCCAAGTTACCTACCACGGCCCCGGACAATTGGTGATGTACGTCCTGATCGATCTCAAGCGGCGCAACCTGGGCGTACGTCGGTTGGTGACGCTGGTGGAGCAGAGCATGATCGGGCTGCTGGCCGATTTTGGCATCGAAGCCGCGGCCCGGCCGGAAGCCCCGGGCGTGTATGTGGAAGGACGCAAAATCGGCTCGGTGGGCCTGCGGGTGCGGCGCGGCTGCAGCTACCACGGCCTGAGCCTAAACGTGGACATGGACCTGGAGCCGTTCCGCCGCATCAACCCCTGCGGCTACCCTGGGCTGGAGATGACGCAGCTACGCGATTTCGGCGTTACCGCGTCTCCAACCGAGATCGGGCCGGCTCTGGCCGAACGCTTTATCGACGGACTCGCGCAACAGCCCGCGTCCGCCGTCACATAGACCCAAAAGGATTCCTATGGCCTCCGATTCCGCCCCCACTCGTCAGAAAGTCGTCCCCGGCGTCAAGCTCCGCGGCGCGGAGAAAATGGCGCGTATCCCGGTCAAGGTTGAAGTACGCGAGGAGCGCTTGCCGAAGCCGGATTGGATCCGCGTCAAGCTGCCCAGCGGCAACCAGATCGAGAGCCTCAAGAAACGGCTGCGCGCCGGCCGGCTCTACACGGTTTGCGAGGAGGCCTCCTGCCCCAATCTGCCGGAGTGCTTCGGCGGCGGGACCGCGACCTTCATGATCATGGGCGATATCTGCACCCGCCGCTGCCCGTTCTGCGACGTCGGCCACGGCCGGCCGCTGCCGCTGGATCCGGATGAACCCCGGCATCTGGCCGAAACCACTCGCGATATGGGCCTGAACTATGTCGTGATTACTTCGGTGGATCGCGACGACCTGCTCGACGGCGGCGCCGCCCACTTTGCCGACTGCATTCGTGAAGTGCGCGCGCTCAACCCGGGGATCCAAGTCGAGGTCCTGGTGCCGGATTTCCGTGGTCGCATGGAAAAAGCCCTGGACGCACTTGCTCTCGCGCCGCCCGATGTATTCAACCACAACCTCGAAACCGTGCCGCGGCTCTACAAGAAATGCCGCCCCGGTTCGGACTACGATTGGTCGCTCGATCTGCTTGAGCGCTTCGGCCAACGCCACCCCGACATCCCCACCAAATCAGGCCTGATGCTCGGCCTGGGCGAGACGCTGGAAGAGGTGGAGGACGTAATGCGAGATCTGCGCGCACACGGCTGCAATATGCTGACCCTCGGTCAGTACCTGCAACCGAGCAAGCATCACCTGCCCGTCGAGCGCTACGTCACGCCGCAGGAGTTCGACCGCTTGGCCGAAGTCGGCTACGCCATGGGCTTTGCGCATGTAGCCAGCGGACCTATGGTGCGCTCCTCCTACCACGCCGATCAGCAGGCGCACGGCGTCGTCGAGGCCAAGCCCGCGAGCTGAGCAATCGTGCTCAACGACCTGGTCGACTACCTGATCCTCCCGCCCGGCGGCTTGATCCTACTCGGGCTGCTGGGCCTTCTCATCTGGGGTCGAATCGGTCGGGTGCTGGTTGCGCTGGCCATACTCGCCGCCTGGGCGCTGAGCGCGCCGGTGAGCGCTATCCACCTGATCGACCGCCTGCAGTACTATCCCGTTCTATCCGAGTCCGAACTCGAAACACCTAGCGCGCAGGCTATCGTCGTGCTGGGAGGCGGTCGCAAGCTCAACACACCGGACTACGGCGACACGCTGCTCGAATGGGGCATCCTCAGGCTGCGCTACGCCGCCCTTCTGCACCGAGAAACCGGGCTTCCGGTCGTGCCGGTAGGCGGTGCGGTCGACGGCGAAGGCACGCCGGAAGGCATCTTGATGCGGCGAGTCCTCGAGCGAGAATACGGCATCAGCACCGCACTAGCGGAAAGCGACAGCCGCAGCACCTATGAAAATGCCGTCAATACGTGGCGGCTGCTCTCGAAGCAAGGCATCACCAGGATCTACCTCGTCACCCACGCCATGCACATGAAGCGCGCCGCAGAGGCGTTCCAACAGGCGGGCTTCGAAGTCGTCCCGGCTCCGACCGACTATGTCGGCCCCTCCTCAGGCCTTTATGCCTGGACGCCCCACGCCCGCACGCTCTACCACAGCTATTTGGCACTGCACGAGTTGCTGGGCCGCTGGTGGTACACGCTGCGCTACTACTAGACCTCTGGGAGGCTGCTTGCGCGTCAGCTCGCGCTGCTTAACACCCACTGCCCGTCGTCACAGCGCGCCCGCCCCTCCTGCTGGAGCTTGAACAGATGCGCCAGGAGCGAGCGCGCGGCGACCTTGTGCAAGGGCTTGGGCACATCCTGATAAACCGCCGGGAGCAAGGTGTCCAGATGAGCCGGGCCGAGTTCTCCCAAGGCGGTGAGCACCTTCTGCTCGCGCAAGCGCCGATGACGCAGCAGCCGGGTAATGGCCGCCTGCGGACGATCCATGAGAAAGCCGTGCGCCGGCGCGATGTAGTCGATGGCTTCGCGCTGCAGCGCCTCCAGCGAGTTCAGGTAAGCCGCCATATCGCCATCCGGCGGCCCGATGACGACCGTGGAGCCCTGCATGATGTGATCGCCCGAAAACAGCAGCCGCTGTTCATCAAGCAGATAGCATAAGTGATTGGACGCATGCCCGGGTGTGTGCAGCACGCGCAAGGTGCCGGCACTGGTAATCAGCCGGTCGCCGTGACGCAGTACGCGGTCGGGCCTAAAGCGTTCATCCTGCCCCTTATGGGGCGGTGCGGGCATGCCGAGCACCTCGGCGCCGGTCGCTTCGCGTAGCGGCTCCGCGGCGGGGGAATGATCCATGTGCGTATGGGTAACCAGGATGCTGCGGATGCGACCGCCGCTCGCTTCGAGAATGCGCGCCACGTGCTCGGCATCGGCAGGGCCCGGATCGATCACGCAGAGATCGTCACCTTCGCCCACGAGGTATGTGTTCGTGCCGGGACCGGTCATATAGCCCGAATTCGGTGCGGTCAGGCGCTGCACCCCCGGACCGAGCTGCGTTACCACGCCCGGCAGAATCTCGTAACTGGCCGTGCCGCGCCCGTCGGGATCCAATTTCACGACCTCGGCGTAAGCGGGCTCTTTGTCATGGAGCACGCGCAGGCCGTCGCGCCCGCGCGCCGGCCAGGGGCGGGTTGCGCGCACTTTCCGGGGCTTGCGCGCATACATGAGCAACTCGGTGACGCTATCGTACGAAGCCAGCGTCTCTAAGGTATGCAAGGTCGGCAGCCCCAACGGTAACCGGCCGGAGCGGTAACGCGCGACGGCCTGCGCGGGCTGAATCCAGAGGTGGCCCACCGTCTCCGAGCCGTCCGGCACCGCCCGCTGCCCCGGCGGGGCCTCGGCCACGAAGAAGCGCGTGTCGAAGCGGCGCGGCGGCCCCGGCGGCGTGACCCAGCGACTGAGGTAGGCCAGGCGGTCCGCGCGCAACATCAATTCATACTCGCGACAGAACTCGGCGAATGTAAGCTCCCCCGCCAGCAAGGCCTGCCGCGCCCGCTGCAGTGCGCTCGCTTCGGCCGCGTCGCAGGCCAGCAGGAGGCCTGCCTCCTCGAAGCACTCGCGGATGGCGGTCACCATGTAGTCCAAGCCGCCGCGGTCTATGCCGAGCAGGCGGTTCGCAGCAACTTCGTCCATGCCGGTAAGGTGTGACGCAACGATATGGGTATCGTCGCGGTCAACCGCGCCACCCGGGAACACGAACGCCCCCGGCATGAACACCGCCTTATGCGTTCGTTCCAACAACAGCACTTCGGGGCCTGTGCTTGCCTCACGCACTACGACAACAGTGGCGGCAGGGCGTATGGCTGTAATTCCAGTCATGCTTATTCTCGTAACGTCTTGCCGCTGAGAAACGTGGACGGCTCGTGGTTTTCAGCGGCTTTTATAGTCTTTCAAACCGCGTCAGCGGGTTGCCTCAGTGTCAGGCGCTCCATGAAATAGCCCAGGCAATCCTGGCGCACGATCTGCGGGTCGCGGCAGAACATGGACGGCACCACGTGCTTGCAGGTGCGAATCTCGCCATCGGTCCGCTGCAGGTACTCCTGCCAGACATCCTGCCCCTGCTCGTTTTCCACGAGCAGCCGGGCGTCGGGGCGATGGGCGCAGGCCAACAGGGTACCCGTCGGCAACTCCTGAAAATTCAGACGCTCCAGATCCTCCAGGAGTTCCAAGTCGGCTCCGCCGCTACCGAAGCAGAAGCTGAATGCCTCAGGCACCCGCACGATTGCCCGCGTGCGGTAGACATTGACCTCCTCCGCCGGCGCCTCCGGCAGCGCCTGCAAATGCAGGGCGGCATCGATCATCTCGTAGGCATGCTCGGCACCGTAATCGTCCTCCGGCTGGCCGCACTCCAGCGTCGCCGCGGGGCAGAGCTCGGCGAACGCAAGCGACTGCACGCCGCGCGGCCGCGTGAAATAAACAATCCGCTTGCTGAACAAGGACGCCAGCGACAAAAAATGCGGTTCCAGGCGGTTGATGCACGCGTAATGCGGGTTGTGCCCGGTGTTGTTATGGATATCGATGCTGGCAAAGACGCCGCGGCGCCGCATTTGCTCAACCACGTATGCGGTCATCCGCGCCTCTTCGCTATCGCGCGCGGCGCCGCCTGGCCAGATGCGGTTGTAATCCGGTTGCCCCTCCAGTCGCCGGAGCCCGTGCCGTGCCGCCGCCACGTTGCCGATGAACAACGACAGCGAGCGCGGCAGCGGGCGGTCGCGATAGGGCGCGAGCAGGCGCTGCAAAGCTTTGATGCCGCTGGTTTCGTTACCGTGCAACAGCGTCGACACGAAGAGCGGCGGCTGGCGCCTGCCCGGCAGATGGATGAGGCTGGGGCCTTGGAGCACCTCCTCCATGGCCTCTGGGGGAGCGTCGAGAAAGCCCGACGGCAGATCAGTGTAGACCTTCAGCACCTGCGCCTAACCCTCCCTCGCGTAGGAAGCCGCGGAACCGGCACGCGTGCTGAAAGCGGGATGCCGTAGCGCTTTTATAGGCATACGCCCTCGAGCGCGTACGACATCCGCTACGATGAGCGGTTTAAACCGCCCACTCGTGCACCGGCACGTTGCGTTCCTGATTCTCTAGATAGCGTTCGAGCAAGGCTCGGAAATTCGGCCCGTGGCGCTCGACGAAACCGATCTGCCAAGCCGAGCCGGTACGTCGCCCACGCACTCGAGCGCGAACGACGCCGAGATAGCGCTCGGCTTCGGCTTTATCCACACCCGCCGACACCAGCCCGGTTTCGGCTAGCGGCAGCAATTCCTCATCGATCAGTTGGGCCAGGTCGACCTCCTGCCCTCCGCGCCACGTCACTCGCGCGGCAAGACCGTGCCTCGCCGCTGCATAGAAGTTACGTTCCGCGAGCGGGAAAGGCAGCCGCGCATCGGGCCCGCCGGGACGCTGCGCCAACGCCCTTACCACGCCGTAGAAAAAGGCTGCGTTAGCGGTCATATCGAGTGGTGTCGGTCCGGCCGCCATAACGCGGTGCTCGATGCGCAAATGCGGCCGCCCGTCGGCGCAAAACCCGACCAAGGGGCGATTCCAGCGCCAGATCGTGCCGTTATGCAGGCGCAGATGCGCGAGCTTTTCCACCGGCTCGTTCATCAGCACAGGCAGCAACACCGGATAGTGCTGCCGATTTTCGACGAAGAAACCGTATAAGGCGTCTCTTGCGTAGCCGCTGCCGAAGCCGACACGCGCCATCGGACCCGCATGGCCGCCATGCTGCGGCCCCACCACTACCGCCTGCTCGAACAGCGGTATGCGCGTCTCTTCCCACAGGCGCCGCCCGAAGAGGTACGGTGAGTTGGCAGCCAGCGCCACAGTGGCGGCGGACACCATCACGGCAGCATTGAACAGCGCCGGCGCCTGCGCCGCGGACGCCTGCAAATGAAGCTGCAGCGATGTTGCCGCCGACTCCAGCATGACATCGTTATGGCTGGTTCTGAGCTGCTCGACGCCCTCGATGTCGAGCTGAATCGGGCGCCGATTTCGCAGCACCAGAACTTGTTCATTGAGCGCGTGGTAGCGCTTGAGGCGGGACATGCGCTCCAACCCGAGATCGGCGTCATCGACAGTTGGAAGAATGCCGATCATGGCGAGTCGCGCCTGATGCTCGGCCGCGGCACGGCCGGCAAGCTTCCAGAGCTCCAGCAGCTCCTGCTCCAGAGCGCTGAACGAGCGACCGGCCAGCGCAAGCGGCCGGCTGTTGAACTCCAAGTTATACTGCGCGAGCTCCGGCACAACCATCGGGTTGCGCAAGGTATTCAGCACCTCGGCGTTCAAAGGCGCCGGGCGGGCCGAAGCATCCACCAGCCAGGCCTCGAGCTCCAGCCCGATGTGAGGCGCCTCGTCGGCGAGCAGGCCCTCCTTCCACCAACGCTTGAACAGCTCGGTTTCCGCCTTGAGCCGCTCGGCGAAGGCCTGAAAAGCCTCTCGGCTGTATTCGATGTCTTCTATCTCCTCACCCATGCTTCGCCTACGTCTCAAGGTGTCTCTAATTCACGATCCAGCGCCCGCAAGCGCTCCGGAGTACCGATATCGTACCACCGGCCCCGGTAATGCTCCGCGCTGATTTGCGCGCGTCGCGCCGCTGCCGCGAGCAGCGGCGCCAGACGCCGACGACCCGGCTCGAGGCCGAGGAAAAACTCCGGCCGATACACGCCGATGCCGCTGAATGTCAGCCGCGGCCCATCCAGGCCGAGGCGCCCGTCGCGCAGCGAGAAGTCGCCTTCCGGATGATGTGGGGGATTATCGACCAGAACCAGATGGGCCAGCCCCTCGGGTTCGCGCGGTAGCGCGGCAAAGGGGTAGTCGGTCCAGACGTCGCCGTTGACGACCCAGAACGGCGCGTCGCCCAACAGCGGCAAGGCCTGAAGTATGCCGCCGGCAGTCTCCAACCCGCCCGGGGCTTCCGGCGAGTAATGCAACCGCACGCCCCATTCCGCGCCGCTGCCCAAGGCCTGCTCTATGCACTCGCCGAGCCAAGCATGGTTGATCACGATATCGCGCACGCCGGCTCGGGCGAGCGCTTCGATGTGGTAGACGATGAGCGGCTTGCCGGCCGCGGGCAAAAGAGGCTTGGGGGTGTGATCGGTAAGGGGGCGCATGCGCTCGCCGCGCCCCGCAGCCAGGATCATCGCCCGCGGCATGCACTACTCCTGCTCGAAATGCGGCAACACCGCACGTTCGAGGAAGGCATTCAGGGCTTCGAACTCGGGATATACGCTGGTCACCTGCTGAACGTAGCGCAGCGTGCGCGGAATATCGGCCAGGTAGCCGTCCTTGCCGTCCCGATGCCACAGGCGCGAGAAAATGCCCGCAACCTTCAAGTGCCGCTGCAAGCCCATGAGATCGAACCAGCGCAGCCAGGTATCGCCGTCGACCTCGCCGACCAACTCGCGAATCGCCGGCCGCTCCACGTACTGCAGCGCCCAGGCTTCCACCTGGCTACGCGGCCAGGCGATATAGCAGTCACGCAGCAACGACACGAGATCGTAGGTCACGGGCCCCAGCACGGCATCCTGGAAGTCCAGGATGCCCGGGCTGTTCGCCTCGGTGATCATCAAGTTGCGCGAATGGTAGTCGCGGTGCACGCACACCCGAGGCTGCGCGAGGGCTTCGTCGGCCAGTCGCTGCAAGGCCTCGTCCAGCATGGCGCCGTCGGCATCGGACAGGGAGAGCCCAAGATGCCGCTCCAGGAACCACTCGCGAAACAGCGACATCTCGCCCATCAGCAGAGCACGGTCATACTCGGGCAAGCCGCTGCCGTCACGCGGCGCCAGCGTTTGCAGTCGCTCCAGCGCATCCAGTGCGTCGCCGTAGAGATGCTCGACCGAGTTCGCGTCGAGCGCCTCCAGATAGCGCTGATCGCCGAAGTCGCTGAGCAATAAATAACCGCGCTCCAGGTCCATCTCTAGGATCTCTGGTACGTTCAGCCCAAGATCCCGAAACAACCAGGCGATGGCGAGGAAGCTACGGCAATCCTCATGCTGCGGCGGCGCGTCCATGACAATGAAGCTGCCGCTCGAATGATGGGCACGGAAGTAGCGGCGGAAACTGGCATCGCCGGAGACCGGTGTCAGTGCCAGCAACTCGAGCCGGAGGTCGTCGACCAGCCAGCGGCGCAGGCCCTCCAGCCGAGCGGAGGGACTACTAGGAGGCTCGGCCTCGACAGAGGCCGTCTGTTCGTGCATCACGAATGCGAATCTCGTTCGACTGACAAGGTTCATATTCATCGCTCAAATGCTGGAGAAATTCAAGCGAACGGCTGGCGTTTCGCGGCTTTGCCGCCTGTCGGGCGGCTCCAGCAGGGTTCCGTCAAAGCCGCTTCTATGCGATGGTATGCGCCCACCGGGAGTGACGGCGTTGAACCGACAGGACCTGACCCATCTCGTTCTAGCTACGCTTGTTTTTGTACCGCTCACGTCACGCGGCGCGGAACAGGTGTGCATCATGCCCGAAGCCGTGGGCGCACCGCCGTCCGTGCTCGCTGAGCGCGAGGCCGAGGACAGCCCGGCTCGGGTACGTGCTGACGATGCGCAGTACGATCGTGCCGCCGGGCAGTACCGTTTCACCGGCAATGTAGAGCTGGAGCGGGTCGACCAATACCTGCGCGCCGACCGAATCGATTACACCGAGCCCACCGGGCTGGCCGAAGCCGAAGGCGATCTGCTGTACGGCGAAACCGGCTTTTCGCTGACCGCGCGCGAAGGCTTCATGTACCTCGATCAGTCGCGCGGGCAATTTTTCGGCACCCAGTTCGGCCTTGATCCCGGCACGGCGCATGGCGACGCCGACCGCGCCGACGTGCTGGATCGCAATCGCGTGCGTCTCGACAATGTTCGCTACACCCTGTGCCCGGAAGGGGAAGAAGCTTGGTGGCTGCGCGGCAGCGAGCTCGAGCTCGACCGTGAGTCCGGTATCGGTACCGCACGGCATGCGCGGGTGGAATTCATGGGCGTGCCGCTGTTCTACTCGCCCTATGTCAGCTTCCCCATCGACGATAAGCGCAAGAGCGGCTTTCTCGCACCGGCCTTCGGCTTCTCCGGGGATAACGGCTTCGATCTGGAGACGCCTTACTATCTGAATCTCGCGCCCAACTACGACCTCACGCTCTATCCGCGCCTGATCACCAAGCGCGGTTTCATGCTGGGGCTCGAGCCACGGCTATTGACCGAGCATTACGAAACGCGCGGCTATTTCGAGTACATGCCGCACGACCGTCGCGGCAACGACGATGAAGACCCGTCGGTGGACTCCACCCGCTGGCTGGCCAGCGGCGAGATTTGGGACACCTACAGCGGGCCGTTCAGCTACCGTGCCGAGTTCAACCGCGTCAGCGACGGGCAGTACTTCGACGATTTCGACAGTGGGCTGCTCAACACCAATACCTCGCACCTGCCCAGCTACGCACAGGCCGCCTACCGGCAGCCCAACTGGTCGCTTACCGCCCAGGCGCGCACTTGGCAGACGCTGGACGAAACCATCCGCTTCGTGCGCCCTCAGAACAAGCCCTACCGCCATCTGCCACGGATTGCGTTCGACTACGACAGCAACCCCTACGGCGCGGGCTGGGCGACCACGCTAGACGCGGAAGTGGTCAACTTCGCCCATCCTCACGAGGATCTGAGAACGACTGGGCTGCGCGCCGACCTGATGCCGCAACTGAGCTACCGAATCATCGATCTCGGCTATTTCGTCACGCCCTCCATCGGGCTCAACCACACGCGCTACGACCTCGACCGCGCATTGGCGGAAAGCACAGCGGCCGACACCCCAACCCGCACGGTGCCGGTCTTCAGCTTGGACACGGGAGTATTCCTGGAGCGCGAACTCGAACTCTTCGACCGTCAGCTGCTGCAAACCCTGGAGCCGCGCTTGATGTACCTGTACGTCCCCGAGCGCGATCAGGACGAGCTGCCGCTATTCGATACCAGCCGCGCCGATCTCACCTTCTCGCGCCTATTCAACACCAACCGCTTCGTAGGCTCGGACCGCTACGGCGATGCCAATCAGTTCGCGCTCGGCCTCACCAGCCGATTCCTGAACCGCAACAACGGCCGCCAGTACCTGCGCGCCAGCCTCGGGCAGATCTACTATGTGGACGAGCCCGACGTCACCTTGCGGCCGGCGGCAACCGACGAAGAGCGAGCCCAGCAGGACCGCTCGCGCTCCAATTTGCTCGGCGAGCTGCAGTTCAACATCGGTGCCGTGGTCGCCAACCTCGATGCGGAATGGGACCCCTACGACCACCGTACCGAACGCAGCGGCATCCAGCTCAGCTACCGCCCCGGCGGCGCGCGCCTGATCAACGTGGGCTATCGCACGCGCCGCGACGACTACTATCCTCAGCCGCTGGAACAAACTGAGTTTTCCTTTGTCTGGCCGGTAAGAAACAATGTGTTCGCGCTCGGCGGCTGGCACTATTCTCTGCGCGAGAAGGCAACGCTGGAACGCTTTGCCGGCATCGCCTACCAAGACTGCTGCTGGTCGGCGCGCCTGGTGGTGCGTGAATGGGTCGACGAAGACGAGCTTCTGGTCGAGAATTTCGAAGACGAATACGAGCGCGCCATCATGTTCCAACTGCAACTGAACGGGCTGGGCGCGTTCGGCCAACCGGTGGCCGAGTTCGTACAAGAAGTCACCGGCTACAACATTGATGAGTTCTAATTATGCCGCTCTATAGCCTTTCGCTCCGCTTTCTTCGCTGCCTGCCCGCGGTGCTGTTGTTGCTCGTGCCGGCGCTCGCCTTCGCCGCGCAGCCGCTGGACCGCATTATCGCGGTCGTCAATGAAGACGTCGTACTCGCCTCCGATCTCGAGCAAGAGATGCGCATCGTGAAAGGCCAACTCATGCAGCGCGGCGTGAACCCTCCGCCGGATGCCGTGCTCGAGCGCCAGGTGCTGGAACGCTTGATCATGAAGCAGCTGCAGCTCTCCTTCGCCGAGCGCCTCGGTATTCGCGTCGACGACGCCAGCCTCAATGCCGCGGTCCAGCAAATCGCCCGACAGAACAATCTCTCGCTGTCGGAGTTCCGCGCTACGCTAGAGCAGGAAGGCTTCGATTACGTCGAGTTCCGCGACGACCTGCGCGAACAGATCACCATCCAGCGCCTGCAACAGCGCCAGGTGGAAAGCGATGTCTCGGTAAGCCCGCAGGAAGTCGAGAGCCTGTTGTCGAACCTGGAAGAAGAGGGCGGCGGCGCCGAATTCAACCTCGGTCACATTCTCATTGCCACGCCCGAAGCCGCAAGCCCCGAGCAAATTGCCGAAGCCCGCGCCGAAGCCGAGTCGGTGGTCGAGCGCCTGCGCGACGGCGGCGATTTCGCCAGCCTTGCCGCCGCTCATTCGGATGACCAGAACGCGCTGGAAGGCGGCAGCCTCGGCTGGCGCCAGCGCAACGAGCTACCGACCCTGTTCGCCGAGCAGGTTCCGGCGCTGAGTACGGGCGAGGTGGTCGGCCCCATCCAGAGCGCCAGCGGCTTTCACATCATCAAACTGCTCGATCGCCGCGAAGGCGATCGCGCTTCGGTCATCCAAACCCGTGCCCGCCATATCCTCATCCGCACCAACGCCATCGTCGACGACGCGGCAGCACGCGACCGCCTGGAGAGCATCCGTGAGCGGCTCGCCAACGGCGAAGAATTCGCGACACTGGCGCGGGCAAATTCCGACGATACGGCCAGCGCTGCGCGCGGCGGCGACCTCGGCTGGACCACGCCCGGCACTCTGGTGCCGGAATTCCAGCAGGTGCTGGATGCCCTGGCTCCCGGCGAAATCAGCCATCCCTTCCAGTCTCGCTACGGCTGGCATCTGGTTCAGGCGCTGGAGCGCCGCGAGCACGATGTGACCACCGAAGTACGCCGGGCGCGCGCCACAGACATTATCCGCCAGCGCAAGGCCGAAGAAGTTCTGGAGAACTGGCTGCGGCGCATGCGCGAAGAAGCCTATGTCGATCTGCGCCTGAACGGGGGCGCCTGAGTTTGGGCAAGCTGGCGCGCATTGCCGTAACCGCGGGCGAGCCGGCCGGCATCGGCCCAGATTTGTGCGCGGCATTGGCCCAGCATCCGCACGATGCCGAGTTGGTCGTCGTTGCCGACCCCGAGCTGATTCGTGAGCGCGCGGCACGCCTTAGGCACTCGCTAAAGCTCGAAAGCTTCGACGCCGACGCCGCACCACAACGCAACACGGCCGGCTGCCTGCGCGTGCTCGAAGTTCCGCTGGCCGCTCCGGTCCAGCCCGGCCGACTCGACCCGGCCAACGCTGGCTATGTATTGGAAACGCTGCGGCGAGCCGGGCAAGGCTGCCTGGATGGCCGGTTCGACGCCGTCGTGACGGCTCCGGTGCATAAAGGCGTTATCAACGATGCCGGCATCCCCTTCACCGGCCATACCGAATTCTTCGCAGAACTGACCGCGGCGCCGCTACCGGTCATGATGCTGGCCGCCGGCACGCTACGCGTGGCTCTGGCCACGACGCACCTGCCGCTAAAAGACGTCAGTGCCGCCATAACCCGCCCGCGCCTGGAGCAGGTGCTACGTATTCTGCACCATGACCTGCAGGATAAATTCGGGCTTCCCCATCCGCGCATTCTGGTCTGCGGCCTCAACCCGCACGCCGGCGAAGGCGGTCACCTGGGTCGGGAAGAACTCGATGTTATCGAGCCCACACTGAGCGCTTTACGCAATGAGGGACTCGATCTGGTCGGCCCCTTGCCGGCGGACACTTTATTCACGCCGCGCCAACTCGACCAAGCCGACGCGGTACTGGCCATGTACCACGACCAGGGCTTGCCCGTGCTCAAGCACGTCGGCTTTGGCCATGCGGTCAACATCACGCTGGGATTGTCCATTATTCGAACGTCGGTGGACCACGGCACCGCGCTCGACCTCGCCGGCACCGGACGCGCCGAAGCAGGCAGCCTGCTAGCGGCCACCGAGCTGGCGGTCACACTCGCCCAACTGCGGAGGCGCTCCTAATGGCGCACATGGGTCACCGCGCGCGCAAGCGCTTCGGCCAGAACTTCCTGCGCGACGAGGGCGTCATCGACCGGATGGTGCGCGCCATCGCACCGCAGCCCGATGACAGGCTGGTAGAGATTGGGCCGGGCCTGGGAGCTCTCACGCGCCCTCTACTCGAGCGCGTCGGCCGCCTTACCGCCGTCGAACTTGATCGGGACGTCATCGAAAAGCTTCAGGCCCATTGCGCCGGCAGCGGCGAACTCATCGTCCACCAGGGCGATGCCCTGCGCTTTGATTTTGCCGCCTTGGCGGAGGAAGGCCAACCGCTGCGCGTGGTCGGCAACCTCCCCTACAACATTTCCACGCCCCTGATCTTTCATTTGCTGACAGCGGCCGAACACATCGTCGATATGCACTTCACGCTGCAGAAGGAGGTCGTGGATCGTCTCGGCGCCGGCCCCGGCGAAGATGCGTATGGGCGGCTATCGGTCATGGTTCAGTACTACTGCCGTGTCGAACCGCTGTTCCGCATCGGGCCGCAGGCCTTCACACCGGTCCCCAAGGTCGATTCAGCCTTCGTACGCCTGGTGCCGTATCGCGAGCCGCCGGTGGCATTGAAGGACGTCGGCGCACTGGCGCAAGTCACACAGCAGGCTTTCGGCCAGCGTCGCAAGACCCTGCGCAACTCCCTCAAGAGCCTACTCGATGCAGACCGCATCGAAGCCTGCGGGATCGATCCTGCCGCCCGCCCCGAAACCCTGAA
>JAJUGG010000057.1 GCA_029268285.1 Ectothiorhodospiraceae bacterium
AACACATGCGTATCGACACTACGCTCGCCGTCGGTACTACCTTCGCCGGGATCGTAGAGAAATACCAGATCGAGGTCCGAGCCATAGCCCAGCTCGATCCCGCCCAGCTTTCCGTAGGCGATTACGGCGAAACCGGGGCTGGCGGTATCGCTTTCCGTTTGAACCTGCGGCTTGCCGTAGCGCTCCGCCATCTGTCGGTAAGCGAGCGCAAGCACGGTGCTGACGACCACCTCCGCCACGTCGGTCAGATAGTCGCTCACCACCATTAACGGCATGGCGCCGCTGATATCGGCCGCCGCAACGCGCAGGTAACTGGCCTGCTTGAACTGACGCAAGATTTCCATTTGCTGCTCGAGATCAAGCACGTCTACATCCTTCAGACGCCCGCGCAGATCCTGCTCGAGCTGTCGCCGGGAAAGCGGCACGTAAAGACTGCGTGGGTCGAGCAGCTCGTCGAGCAAGAGCGGATGCCGCGCGAGAAAGCGCGCGATCCACGGACTCGCGGCACAGAGCTGCACCAATTGCGATAAGGCCATGGGGTGTTCGGCGAGAAGCGACAGATACACCGTGCGACGCACGATCGCGTCGATGACATCGACGACTCGACGCAAGGCCGCGTCCGGGCGCTCCGACACGGCAGCCGCGCGTATCAGGAGCGGCATCAGCCGGTCGAGACGGCCGCGCCCGCTGGCGCTCAGCGCACGCACGTTAGCTCCGGCCATGAACTGCATCAGGCGCTGATAGATGCCCTCGGCATCGTCGAAACCCGCCTCTCGCAGGATTGCGAGGGCATCGCCCTCATCCAGCTCCGCGGACCAAACGTCCGCCAGATGCGAGTCGTCGGCCTGCTCGTCGCGCTCCGTCCGTGGCAAGGCGAAGACCTGCTCGAAATGCTCATGCACCTTCCTACGCCAGCGCTCCAACACCTCGGCGAAACGCTCCCAGCTATCGAAACCCATGGCCAAAGCCAGGCGCGCGCGCTGCAAGCTCCCCTCCGGCAACTCATGCACCTGTCGATCGTCCATGGCCTGCAGACGGTTCTCCGCACGGCGCAGAAACTCGTACGCTTCGATCAGTTCGTACGCCCCGTAGTCCGGGAGCAGGTCGCTACCGGCAAGGTAGCGCAGCACCGGAACGATGCGACGCTGGCGCAGAGAAGCATCGCGTCCGCCGCGGATAAGCTGAAACACTTGGCCGATGAACTCGATCTCCCGGATGCCGCCGCGACCGAGCTTGATGTTGTCTTCCATCCCGCGACGTCGGACCTCGCGCGAAATCATGGCCTTCATTTCGCGCAGAGACTCCAGCGCGCCATAATCCAGGTAACGGCGATAAACGAAGGGGCGGAGGATCTCCAGCAACTCGGCGCCGGCATCGCGATCGCCCGCCACTACCCGCGCTTTGATCAGCGCATAGCGTTCCCACTCGCGGCCCTGGCTTTGGTAATAGGTCTCCATGGCGCCGAAACTCATAGCCAGCGGACCGCTGGTGCCATAAGGGCGCAGGCGCATGTCCACACGAAACGCCTGTCCGTCCGGGGTGGCGGCATCGAGCGCCGCGATCAGCTTGCGCCCTAGAGAGGTGAAGAATTCTTCATTCGCCCGCGGCCGCGCGCCGTCGGTTTCGCCCGCCGACGGATAGGCGAAGATAAGATCGATATCAGAGGAGAAGTTCAGCTCCTCGCCGCCCAGCTTTCCCATGCCCAGCACCACCATGTGCTGCGCCCGCCCTTTAGCATCACGGGGCGTGCCGTAGCGCTCCACCAGCCAACGGTAATGCAGCGCCAGCGCCTCATCGATGCAGACTTCCGCCAGACGCGACAGGTCGACGATGGTTTCCTCGAGCACCGCTTCCCCGCTCAGGTCGCGCCAAGCGATGCGCAGCATCTCACGGCGCCGAAACCGGCGCAGCACACGCATGAGCGCGTCGGCATCGCCGACCCCTTCGAGCGCGACTCGAAGACGCGCGCGCGAGCCATCGGGGCTATCAGGATTCTGCAGCAAGCCGGCTCGATCCAGCTCCGGCAGGAGTTGTGGCTCCAGCAAGCAGCTACGCACTACGAAGTCGCTCATGGCGAATACGCGCGGCAACTGCGCACGCACCGCGACGCTGCAGTCGCCCCCTGCCTTGGCCAGATACTGCTCGACACGCTCGCGAGTCTGAGCGCGAAGAATCTCGGGCAGGGCGTCGATGGAGGTATCTAGCTGACTCATAGCAGGGCTCAACGCTGAATATCGCTAGAGCTTAGCATTGGTCGCGTTCGGCTCAAGCAAGGGCGGATTCGCGCGGAGCCCGCCGAGCTCGAAGCAATAAAAAACCCCGCCGAAGCGGGGTTTCGCATAAAGCGGCGGGATGATTTACATCATGCCCATGCCGCCCATGTCTCCCATGCCGCCCATGCCGCCCATGCCACCGGCGCCTTCGTTCTCGTCCTTCGGCGCTTCGGCAACCATGCACTCGGTGGTGATCATCAGGCCGGCCACGGAAGCCGCGTTCTGCAGCGCAGAGCGGGTAACCTTGGCCGGATCCAGAATGCCGAGCTCGACCATGTCGCCGAACTCACCGGTCTGGGCGTTGTAGCCGAAGTTGTCCTTGGCTTCTTCGCGCACGCGGTTGACGATCACGGAGCCTTCGCCACCGGCGTTGTAGACAATCTGACGCAGCGGCTCCTCGATCGCGCGACGCACGATGGAGATGCCGACATTTTGGTCTTCATTGTCGCCACGAAGGTCCACCAGCACGCCCTGGGCGCGCACCAGCGCAACGCCGCCGCCCGGCACGGTGCCTTCCTCGACCGCGGCACGGGTCGCGTGCAGCGCGTCTTCGACGCGGGCCTTCTTCTCCTTCATCTCGATCTCGGAGGCGGCACCGACCTTGATGACCGCAACACCGCCGGCGAGCTTGGCCACCCGCTCCTGCAGCTTCTCCTTGTCGTAGTCGGAGGTCGCTTCCTCGATCTGGGCGCGGATCTGGTCGACGCGAGCCTTGATGTCCTCGCCGCGACCGGCACCGCCAACAATGGTGGTGTTCTCCTTGGAGACAGTGACCTTCTTGGCGCTGCCCAGATCGTCCAAAGTGGCCTTCTCGAGGGAAAGACCGACTTCCTCGGAGATCACGGTACCGCCGGTGAGGATGGCGATATCCTGCAGCATGGCCTTGCGGCGGTCGCCGAAGCCCGGAGCCTTGACGGCCGCGACCTTGACGATGCCGCGAATGCTGTTGACCACCAGGGTCGCCAGCGCTTCGCCTTCGATGTCTTCAGCGATGATCAGCAGCGGGCGGCTGGACTTGGCCACGCTCTCGAGCAGCGGCAGCAGCTCGCGAATGTTGCTGATCTTCTTATCGCAGAGCAGGATCAGCGGATCTTCGAGCTCGGCAGCCATGGACTGCTGGTTGTTGATGAAGTACGGCGAGAGGTAGCCGCGGTCGAACTGCATGCCCTCGACCACTTCCAGCTCGTTTTCAAGGCCGGAGCCCTCTTCGACGGTGATCACGCCTTCCTTGCCGACCTTCTTCATGGCGTCGGCAATGATGCGACCGATGGACTCGTCGGAGTTGGCGGAAATGGTGCCGACCTGAGCGATGGTCTTGTCGTCCTCGCAGGGCTTGGCTACGTCGCGGATCTTCTCGACCACGGCGGCAACAGCCTTATCGATGCCGCGCTTGAGGTCCATCGGATTCATGCCGGCGGCCACGGCCTTCATGCCTTCGCGCAGGATGGCCTGAGCCAGCACGGTCGCGGTGGTAGTACCATCACCGGCCACATCGGAAGTCTGGGACGCCACTTCCTTCAGCATCTGGGCGCCCATATTCTGGAACTTGTCCTTGAGTTCGATTTCCTTGGCGACGGAAACACCGTCCTTGGTGACGGTCGGAGCGCCGAAGCTCTTGTCGAGCACGACGTTGCGGCCACGCGGACCGAGGGTGACCTTGACGGCGTTAGCCAAGGTGTTGACACCCTCCATCATGCGATGACGGGCGTCGTCGCTGAAGCGTACGTCTTTCGCTGCCATTGCTTTGCTATCCTCTCAGAAACTTTTGGATGTACGACGAATGGGGCGGGATCCGCTCTTATTCGAGGATGGCCATGACGTCTTCCTCGCGCATGACGAGGAGATCTTCACCGTCGACCTTCACTTCGGTGCCGGAGTACTTACCGAACAGCACCTTGTCGCCAACCTTGACATCCAGCGGACGAACGTCGCCGTTCTCCATGATCTTGCCTTTACCGACGGCAACCACTTCGCCGCGAATCGGCTTCTCGGTGGCCGAGTCGGGAATCACGATCCCGCCGGGGGAAGTGCGCTCTTCCTCCATGCGTTTGATGATCACGCGATCGTGCAAAGGACGAATGTTCATCAGGCCTTCTCCCTACGTGTTAGCTAGCACACTAGTTGCTTTCGCTTCGGCGGTTATTAGCACTCGCCTCAGGTGAGTGCTAATGATAAACAGCCAGAAACGAGAGTCAAGCACATCGGAGAAGGTGACGACAAGGCGGAAAAGTGCGTTAACTGGCAAGAGTTTGTACCGCCGATGTTACAATTCAAGGCTTCCCCTAAACCGAGGAGGGCGCATGACGAACCAGCACCTGATGGTCTACTGCACCTGCCCCGACCGCGACACGGCCACGCGGATCGCATCCGCGCTGGTAGAACGGCGCCAGGCCGCCTGCGCGAATATCGTTCCCGGCCTCGTCTCGATCTATCGCTGGGAAGGCGCTGTGCAACAGGACGGCGAGGAATTGTTGCTCATCAAAACCACCGCCGACGCCTATGAGGCCGTGGAGGCGAGCATCCTCGAACTACACCCTTATGAACTTCCGGAAGTGATCGCGGTCCCTCTGGTCAGAGGCCTGGCGGGATATCTCGCCTGGGTCCGCGAAGAAACCGCCGGGAAAGCCGAATAATGCAGACAAGATTCTTCCGCGCGCAGGTGCTGCTGTGCCTGCTCCTCTTGCCGTTGCTCGCTCACGCCCAGTCGGGCCTGAGCCAATGGCTGGGCATCGGCGGCAACGACGACCCGCTGCCTGTCACCGAGGCCTTTCCACTCAGTGTCGAGCGCATCGCCCCCGATGCGGCGACGGTCCAGTGGGATACCCGCAAGGCCTACTACTTATATAAGGACAAAATCCGCTTTGAACTGCCTGGCGGGGAAGCCGAGATCGCGGACTCGCGCCTGCCCTCCGGCGAGATCAAAGACGACCCCTACTTCGGCCCGATGGAGGTGCTCTACGGGCCGGTCCAAGCACACGTCCAATTCGATCGCCCCATCGACGACGAACTGCTTTTGCGCGTCCATTATCAGGGCTGCGCCGATGCCGGGCTCTGCTATCCGCCGGAACAGACCGACTTCCAGCTCGCCGCCTTTACCGGCTCCAGCACGTCCGGCAACGCGGTCGGCAGCACCGTCGCCACGCCCCCGGCACCGCAGGACGAAGGCATGCGCCTCTCCACGCTGCTCGCCGAAGGCAGCCTCCCGCTGATCCTGGGCGCGTTCTTCGCAGCCGGCCTTTTACTTGCATTCACCGCTTGCCTGTACCCGATGATCCCCATCCTGTCGGGGCTTATCGCTGGCGACCGCCATCGTAAGTCGGGGCTGCGCGCCTTTCTGCTGTCGCTGACATACGTTGAAGCGACGGCAATCACCTACGCGCTCGCCGGAGTTGCTGCCGGTCTGTCCGGGGTCGCGATTCAGGCCGACCTGCAAAACCCTTGGGTGCTGGGCAGCTTCGCCGCGCTGTTCGTATTATTGGCCTTGGGCATGTTCGGCGTATATGAACTGCAAATGCCCAGCGCGTGGCAGTCGCGCATCGACGCGCTGTCGCGCAACCAGCGCGGCGGCACCTTCATAGGCGTAGCTATCATGGGCGTGCTGTCTACGCTCATCGTCGGCGCCTGCTCCGGCCCCGCCTTGATTGCCGCGCTCGCCTTCATCAGCAGCACGGGAGACGCCTGGCTAGGCGGACTAGCCCTGTTCACACTGGCAAACGGGATGGGCCTGCCGCTGCTCCTCATCGGTACCGCCGCGGGCAAGTGGCTGCCGCGCTCGGGGCCGTGGATGACGGCAGTACGGCAAGTATTCGGCGTCCTGTTCCTTGCGGTCGCCCTATGGATGGTGGAGCGCCTGATTCCCTCTCACATCGCGCTCGCGCTCTGGGGCGTGCTGCTGCTGGGTTGCGCCGTCTTCCTCGGCGCGCTCGACCATCTGACGAGCGAGTCGGACGCACTGCCGCGACTGCGCAAAGCCGGCGGCCTGGTGCTCCTGATCTGGGGCGCGCTCCTGCTACTCGGCGCCGCTGCCGGCAGCAACAACTTCTGGCAACCGCTGACGGCACTGCGCGTCAGCGACGGCGCCGCGGTTGCGAACAACGCCGCACCGCGCTTCGAACCCGTCGCCTCGCTACCTGAGCTGGAGCGGGCCTTAACCGCTGCGCGCCAAGCGGGTCAGCCAGTGGTAGTGGACGTGTACGCGGATTGGTGCGTGTACTGCGTGCAGCTCGAGCGCGAGACCTTCCCCGACCCGGCGGTCCAACAAAGCCTGGCCCAGGCAAGGCTGCTACGCATCGACGTCACGGCCATGAACGAATCCGACAAGGCCCTACTGCAGAGCCTGGACGTCTTCCTGCCGCCGGCGGTGATTTTTTACGGCGCGGACGGCACCGAGCGCCGGCAGTACCGCGTGGCGGGCTTTCTTCCGCCTGACGAATTCGCAAGCCGCGCGCGCCGCGCGCTAGCACAAGGAACCTCGATTTGAAAAAACAGGGCGTACTCATTGCAGCGGCAATCGCATTCGGACTGATCGCAGCCGTCGCAGGCAACCTGCTTTATCGCCAACAGCAACTCGATCGCGCGCCACAGTTCACGCTGCCCGACTTCGACGGCAAGGCGCAATCCCTGGAGCCCTGGGATGGGCAGGTGATCGTGCTGAACTTCTGGGGTAGCTGGTGCCCACCGTGCGTACGCGAGATCCCACTACTGATCGATCTACAGCGTGAGCGCGGCGAGCAGGGCGTGCAGGTGGTCGGCATCGCGGTCGACCGATTGGAAGATGCGCGCAGTTTTTCACAGAAACTCGGCATCAACTACCCTAACCTGCACGGTACGGCGGATGCGCTTGCCATAAGCAAAGCCTTCGGCAATGCAGCGGGCACCTTGCCGTTTACGGTCATCATCGACCGTAACGGCAAAATCCGGCAGCGAATTGCCACCGAACTCGAGCCCGAAGAACTCGAGGCGGCCATAAAGCCACTCCTCGACTCTTAAATCTGTCGCTAACTTCGTCAATCTTGCGGGGATCTGGACAAGAAACGACGATTGCTTCAGAATCGCGGCCTACGGTCCACACGCGGCTTGCAAATGCGTTTTAAACGCCCGGAATCAAGCCCGTCAACCCGGTTGCTATAGCCTGGGAACGCGGGAAGGTTTCATGCAAAGCTCATCCGGACCAAAACCCACTCCGCGAGGTCTTTCATGGCAAAGGTGCTGGTGCTGCACGGACCCAACCTGAACATGCTCGGGCGCCGGGAGCCGGGCATCTACGGCAGCGATACGCTGGCGGCGATCGACGCGCGTCTACAGGCGCGAGCCGCCGAAGCGGGTGTCGAACTGGAATGCCTGCAAAGTAACGCGGAGCACATTCTCATTGAACGGATACACCGCGCACCGGAAGACGGCGTCGGCTTCGTCGTAATCAACCCGGCAGCATTCACCCATACCAGCGTCGCGCTCCGCGATGCTCTGCTCGCGGTGAAGATTCCGTTTATCGAGGTGCATCTTTCCAACGTTCACGCTCGCGAACCGTTCCGGCAACGCTCCTATTTCTCCGATATCGCCGTCGGAGTGATCAGCGGCCTCGGTCCGCAGGGCTACGAATTCGCACTTGAAACCGCGCTAAGTCGACTATTAGCGCAATAAGGAACCCACAATGGATATCAGAAAAATCAAACGCCTGATCGAACTCTTGGAGGAGTCCGGCGTCCACGAGATCGAGATCAAGGAAGGCGAGGAGTCGGTACGCATCAGCCGCAGCAGCGGTGCCAGTGCGCCCGTGCAGCAGGTTTATGCAGCGCCGCCGCCCACGGCCGCCCCGGCCCCGCAGCCCGCTTCCGCGGCGCCGGCCCCTGCCGCGGAAGCGGAAACGCTTAGCGGCCATCAGGTCAAGTCGCCGATGGTCGGCACCTTCTATCGCGCGCCCAACCCGGGCGCCAAGCCGTTCGTCGAGGAAGGCCAGACGGTGAAAAACGGCGACACCTTGTGCATTATCGAAGCGATGAAGATGCTCAACCAGATCGAGGCCGATAAGGACGGCGTCATCAAAGCCATCCTGGTCGAGAACGGGCAGCCGGTGGAGTACGATCAGCCGCTGTTCATCATCGAATAAGGCCACGGGGCGTTACCATGCTCGATAAAGTCGTCATCGCCAACCGCGGCGAGATCGCGCTTCGCATTCTGCGCGCCTGCCGCGAGCTTGGCATCAAGACGGTCGCCGTTCATTCCAGCGCGGACCGCGAACTCAAGCACGTGCTGCTAGCCGACGAATCCGTTTGCATCGGTCCGGCGCCGTCCGCACAAAGTTATCTCAACATCCCGGCCATTATCGCCGCCGCCGAAGTTACCGATGCCGAAGGCATCCACCCCGGCTACGGTTTCTTGTCCGAGAATGCCGATTTCGCCGAGCGCGTCGAACAATCGGGCTTCGTATTCATCGGCCCGAAAGCAGAAACCATTCGCCTGATGGGCGACAAGGTTTCGGCGATCAAGGCGATGAAGCAGGCGGGCATTCCCTGTGTGCCGGGCTCTGACGGACCGCTGGGCGAGGACCCGGACGAGAACCTGCGCTTGGGACGCGAAATCGGCTATCCAGTGATCATCAAAGCCGCCGGCGGCGGCGGCGGGCGCGGCATGCGCGTAGTCCACAACGAAGCCAATCTGCTCAGCGCGATCTCCTTGACCAAATCGGAAGCGGCTGCGGCCTTTGGCAACGATACCGTCTACATGGAGAAGTTCCTGGAGCGTCCGCGCCACATCGAAATCCAGGTGCTGGCAGATCAGTTCGGCAACGCCATCCACCTCGGCGAGCGCGACTGCTCGATGCAGCGCCGCCACCAGAAAGTAGTGGAAGAGGCGCCTGCCCCCGGCATCACCGACGAGGAACGCCGGCGCATCGGCGAACGCTGCGCCGAGGCCTGCCGCCAGCTCGGTTATCGCGGCGCCGGCACCTTCGAGTTCCTCTACGAGAACGGCGAGTTCTACTTCATCGAGATGAACACGCGCGTTCAAGTCGAGCACCCGGTAACGGAAATGATCACCGGCGTCGACATCGTCCGTGAGCAACTGCGTATTGCTGCCGGCGAGCCGTTGTCCTACCGACAGGAGGACATCGTGCTGCGCGGCCACGCCATCGAATGCCGCATTAACGCCGAGGATCCTGTTAAATTCATCCCCTCGCCGGGCATCGTCGAGCAGTATCACACTCCCGGCGGGCCGGGGGTGCGAGTAGATTCCCACATCTACAACGGCTATTACGTGCCACCGCACTATGACTCCATGATCGGCAAGCTCATTGTCCACGGGGACACGCGCGAGACGGCGATCGCTCGCATGCGCACGGCCCTGGCCGAGATTGTGATCGGCGGCATCAAGACCAACATCCCACTGCACCAAGACATCATGAACGATGCCAATTTCGTGCAGGGCGGCACCAACATCCATTACCTGGAAAAGAAGCTGGAGCTGAGCTAACAGCTTGCTTGCCACGCTGCCCTCGCTCGCGGGGGCAGCGTTGGTTGAAGGCGCTGCTGGGAGGACGCTGAATGCAGTGCTTCTTAGTCGGCGGAGCGGTTCGCGACGAATTGCTTGGCCTGGAAGTCAAGGAACGCGACTGGGTGGTCGTCGGCTCCACGCCGGAAGAGATGCAGGAGCGTGGTTTTCGCCCGGTAGGGAAGGATTTCCCCGTTTTTCTCCATCCCGAAACCCATGAAGAATACGCGCTGGCGCGCACCGAACGCAAAACGGCACCTGGCTATCAGGGCTTCGTATTTCATACCAGCCCGGATGTCACCCTGGAAGATGACCTGCGCCGGCGCGACCTCACCATCAACGCCATAGCCCGCCGCGACGATGGCGAACTCGTGGACCCTTTCGGCGGCCTTGCCGACCTCGAGGCACGCCGCCTGCGCCACGTATCCGAGGCTTTTGCCGAAGACCCGGTGCGCATTCTACGCCTTGCGCGTTTCGCCGCACGCTTCAAGCGACTCGGCTTTACGGTAGCGGAGGAAACGCTGGAGCTGGCGCGAAGCATGGTCGAAGCCGGGGAGGTCGATGCACTGGTGCCTGAACGCGTTTGGCAGGAACTCGCCAAAGCGCTGATGGAACCGGCCCCCGAGGCTTTTATCGAGGTTTTACGTGCCTGCGGCGCACTCGCTCGGCTGATGCCCGAACTCGACAAACTCTTCGGGGTTCCCCAGCGCGCCGATTATCATCCCGAGGTCGACACTGGCGTCCACGTGTTGATGGCGCTGCAACAGGCCGTACGGCTGAATGCCAGCCTGCCGGTACGCTTTGCCGTCCTGATGCACGACCTGGGCAAGGGCCTGACGCCAAAACAAGAGCTCCCTTCGCACCGCGGGCACGAGGGGCGAGGGGTAAAGCCGGTCAAGCGCGTCTGCGAGCGCTTTCGCGTGCCGCGCGAGAGCCGTGATCTGGCGCTGCTGGTCTGCAAGTGGCACCTGAACTGCCACCGCGCCTTCGAACTCAACCCCAGAACCGTGCTGAAGCTGTTGGAAGCGCTCGATAGCTTCCGCCGCCCGGAGCGGGTCGATCAGTTTGCGACTGCCTGCACATGCGATGCGCGCGGCCGTACTGGCTTCGAAGATCGCGATTATCCGCAGGCCGACTACCTGCGCCAAGCACATGCGGCAGCCACATCCGTCAGCGCACGCCCTTTTGTCGAGCAAGGGCTGCAAGGCGAAGCAGTGGGAGAAGCGGTGCGTCGTGCGCGCATACAGGCCATCGCAGGCGTGAAAAAGCGGTTCGCCGGGGCGAGCTAGCGACTGCCCCGCTCGATCAGGCTATGGATGCGCTTCTGCTAGCGCACCGGTTCTACATGAACACCCACAGCAGCACGACGCCCAACACCAGGCGATAAGCCACGAACGGCGTCATGCCTATACGATCCAGCAGCGCCAGGAAGAAGGCGATGCAGGCATACGCGCTGATGCCCGAGATCAAGGCCGCCGTGAGCAAAACATCCCATTGCTGCCCTTCCCCCAGTGTGAACAGCTCTAGCGCTTGCCACGCGCCGGCGAGCGCGATGACCGGAATCGAGAGCAGGAAGGAAAACCGCGCTGCGGCCGTCGGCGTCATCCCGAGCATCAACGCTGCAGTAATGGTAATGCCTGAGCGCGATGTGCCGGGGATGATCGCCAGGGCCTGAGCAATGCCGATCAACACCGCGTCGCGCAAGCTCAGGGTGCCTTCTCCGCGCTCACGCCGCCCCCACCGGTAGGCCACCCACAGCAGCACGCCGCCGACGATCGTCGACCAGGCGATCACTAACGGCGAGCGCAGAACGCCTTCGGCAAGATCGCCGAGCACCAGACCGACAAGAACCACTGGAACGGTTCCCACGATAACGGCCCAGCCCAACCGGCTTTCACCCACTTCCTCACGCTGCGCCAGAGAGGCGAAGAAGTCCCGCAGCACCTGCAAAACCGTGCGCCGGAAATACAGCAGCACTGCTACCAGGGTTCCGACATGCACCGCCACATCGAACGCGAGCCCCTGATCCTGCCATCCCAGCAGAACCGGCACCAAAATGAGATGCGCCGAACTCGAAACAGGCAGAAATTCGGTCAGCCCTTGCACCAGGGCCAACACGACGAGCTTGATCCACTCCACGCGAACTTTTCCTAGTTATTCTTTGGCAGTTTCCATACGGCTGAGCCGGTAGAGCAAAATCGGCTCCCGCAGCCCTCGTATATGGGCTTCCCGCGGATCTACAAAACCCAGAGCAGGATCATTAACCGCAGCCCGCACGGCTTCGGATACGATGATGTCCTTGGAGTGCGCATAGCCGCACAGGCGCGCGGCCAAGTTGACCGTGTTGCCGATCACCGAGTAGTCGAGATGCTCGGTGGTGCCGATGTTGCCTTCCACCACCTTGCCCATGTGAATGCCTATGCCGATAGGCATTGGAGGAACGCCGTCCTCCGGCTCCATGCGCTCGGCCAAATCCATGATCTCAAGCGCGCATTGGCAGGCATCCCAAGCCATGTCGTCGCCGTCGAAGACGGCCATGATGCCGTCGCCGCCGAACTTGTCAATGTAGCCCCGGTGGCGGTAGACGGCGTCGACCTGAGCACCGAGGTGCCGGCTGATGGTGGAAAACAACAGCCCGGGCTCGATTTTCTGCGACAGCGCGGTGAACCCACGGATATCCGAGAAAAGAATGCAGACGTCACGCTCGCGCGGAGGCGGCGTTCTGCCCGTATCGACCACGGTCTCAATCATCTGCCGCACGCGCGGCGAGATGTAGCGGCTCAGGTTCTGCCGTACGCGGTCGAGTTGCCTGAAAACCTCGTACTTCTGCAACTGGCCACCCAGGCGTGCCGTCACCACCAGCGGCGTCGGCGGCTTTTCCAGGAAGTCGTCACAGCCGGCAGCAAACGCACGCCGCAAGGTTTGCGCGCTGTCCGAGCCGGTCATCATCAAAATCGGGCGAAACCGGAACCGTGCGTCCGCGCGCAGGCGCTGACAGAGTTCGATGCCGTTCATGCCCGGCATCTCCACATCCAGCACAAAGGCGTCCGGCTCGAAATCCGCTAAGCGCTGCAGGGCGGCTTCCGCGCTCTCGACCGCTTCGACCACGAAACCCGCGGCCGAGAGGATGCGATCCAGCATGGTGCGCGAGGTCGCATCATCATCCACCACCATGATGCAGCGCTGCCGCTTCACTACAAACGCCCTCGCTGATCCCCGAACCCGAACCCGGACAAGGGCTCGCCATAACCGCGCCCGAGCGCCATCACCTTGAAGCGCTCTCCCATTTCTCCGGGTAGCATCAATTGCTTCGCCTGCTGGGACAACGATAAACGTTCCCGAGTATCCGCGTGAAGCATTTCCGCTTCCAGCAGGCTTGGCAAGCCGGCGCCAAGAAGGAACTGCGCTTGCGGTGCAAACCCGAGCACCTCGAGCCCCGCGTCCAGGCCGGCATCGGCGACGGCGGTGAAGTCAACGAAGGCCGTGATATCCTGCAGCCCCGGCAGAATCAGCGGATTCGCGTGCGCCCGGTGCCGGTAGTGGCACATCAGCGTGCCCATGGTGCGCTGAGGGTGGTAATACTCCCGGCGCGGGTAGCCATAGTCGATGAAGAGCAGTACCCCGTGCTCGAGCAGATCGCTCAGCGAGGCGATCCATGCCGGCAGGCGCGGGCATAGCTCCGAGACGTAGCCTGCCGGCAGCCGTTCATTCAACGCATCCTCGAGCGCGGCCACGGATGCAGCGAGCGCCGCACCTGCCGGCGCATAGTGCCATGCGTAACCGTCCCTCGCTCGCGCGACGCGCAGCTCCTCCACCCCCTCCTTGCTGCGGCGGAACAACGCGACGGGCAATGCATCCAGCACCTCGTTGGCAACGATAACGCCGCGCAGCGGCGTCTCCGGCAAGCGATCCAGCCATTCGACCCGGCCGAGCCATTGCGGCACAGTGCGCTCTAATGTCTGCCGCTGCTCCTGGCGTAGCGCCGCGCTCACTTCGAGAATGTAGTAGCGCTCCGGCACGGCATCGCGTGCGGCAAGCTCCAATAGCATATCGGCCGCCATGCGCCCGGTGCCGGCGCCCAACTCCAAAATGACACCGCCGGTTTGTGCTAGACACTCAGCGCATTGCAGCGCGAGCGTCCGGGAGAACAGGGCACTGGTAAGCGGTGCGGTCGTGAAATCGCCGCCGGGGCCGAATCGCGGTAGTCCCGCGCTGTAATACCCCAGGCCCGGCTCATACAATGCCATTTCCATATAGCGCTCGAAGCGTAAGGAGCCGCCGGCAGCCTCGATTTCCTGATCGATGCGCTCGCACAATTCGGCACTGATCGCCACCGCGGCCGGATCGGGAGCCGGCCACTCCCTCTGCAGCTGATGAATCAACTGTTGCTCACGCGCCCGACTCATACCAGCTCCAAATCGACTCGGCGCAGAGGCAGCCCGACACCATCGAACGCTTGCCATAGCTCGGCATAGCGCGCGCCGAGCGCTGGGTGGCGCTCATCCGGCGCGATATCCGCGAGCGGTCGCAGCACAAAGGCGTAATAGGTGATTTCATCCCGCGGAATTCGCCGTGGTGCGTCGGCTACGGTATCGCCAAAGGTGAGAATATCCAGATCCAGCGTGCGTGGCGCAAAACGTTGCGAACCGTCGGGGCGCCCCTGCTCGCGCTCGATCCGCGCCAGCGTGTTGGCAAGCTCCGGCAACCCCTGCTCGGTCTCCAGCGCCACGACCAGATTGTAGAACTCGTCGCCTTCGAAGCCGAAGGCTGCGCTCGCGTAGACGGGGGAGATCAGTAATGGCCCATAGCGCTCACGCAAGGCCGCAACCGCCGCACGTACATGACGCTCAGGTTCGATGTTCGAGCCTATACCAACATAAGCGCGTGTCATTCCGCCCGACGTCCTCGCTCGATCAGCACCCCGACGCCCCGCGCCTCCTTGACTGCGCCCGGCTTGGTCAACCGCAAACGCAACCAAGGCACTCCAAACTCCTCCATCACCAACGCCGCGCACCGCTCCGCCAGTGTCTCGATAAGCTGAAACTCGCTCGCCCCGACGAACTCCGTCAAACGCTCAGCGATGGCCTGATAATTAAGGGCGCGCTCGATGGTTTCGCTCTCGGCTGCCGGGCGAATATCCGTGCCCATTTCCAGATCCAGGCACACGGTCTGGCGAATACGCCGCTCCCAGTCATAAATGCCGATGACTGTCGCGATACGCAAATCGTTGATAAAGACAATATCCATGCGGATGTTCCAGAAGCCTTGGTGCGTGCGTCTCACGGGCGCGCGCTGCGCACCGCTGCACGCTGTCCGCGCAGGCAGCGACACACACTGCCGGACGCAACGTGCGCACTATACCAGAGCGGCGGGTACTTGACCGGACTGCGCCTTGCCAGTCCAATAGCGCCATGATGATCACAGCGCTGCTCACTCTCCTCGGTTACCTGTTCGGTTCCGTCTCGTCCGCCATCATCGTTTGTCGACTGATGCGCCTGCCGGACCCGCGCACCCAAGGCTCCGGCAACCCCGGCGCCACTAACGTGCTGCGCGTCGGCGGCAAGAAACCGGCCGCCATTACGCTGCTAGGTGACCTTTTGAAAGGCACCATCCCCGTGCTCATCGCCTGGGCGGTGCAGCCAGAGCCGATGACGCTTGCCTGGGTGGGCGCCGCAGCCTATCTCGGCCATTTATATCCGGTCTTTTTTGGATTCAAAGGCGGCAAGGGCGTCGCCACGGGCCTCGGCGTGCTTCTCGGCTGGTCGCCGCTGGTGTTACTGCTGGTGGCGGCTACTTGGTTGCTGATGGCAGCCATTTTCCGCATCTCATCGCTCGCCGCGCTCACCGCCTTTCTACTGGCGCCGCTGTACCTTTGGTGGTTGACCGGCGAAGAGGCGCTGGTTGGCGCCATGATCATCATCACCGTCATCACCTACTGGCGTCATCGCAGCAATATCGTGAAGATCCTCAACGGCACCGAAAGCCGAATCGGGCAGAAGAGCTAGAAGGGTGCGCGGCCGACGGCCGCGCCCAAAGCTTGCAGCAGACGCTATAGCGCCTGCGCCGGTTCGCGCAACTCGCCCAGCGGCCAGCGCGCGGTGACGTTAAAGCCTAGATCGGACTGCTCGCCCGCGCGCAGCCGACACCAGCCGGCGTAGGCAATCATGGCGCCGTTGTCGGTGCACAGAGCTGGCCGGGGGTAGAACACCTCTCCGCCCAAGTCTTGGGCGATCTCGCGCAAACGCGTACGCAACGCTTGGTTGGCGCCCACGCCGCCAGCCACTACTAGGCGCTTCGCGCCTGTCTGCTCCAGCGCCCGACGACATTTGATAGCGAGGGTATCCACCACAGCATCCTGGAAAGCCCGCGCGATGTCCGCGCGCGCCGCCGCGCCTTCCGCGTGTACCGTGTTCAGTGTGTACGTCTTCAGCCCGCTGAAGCTGAAATCGAGGCCCGGGCGATCGGTCATCGGCCGGGGAAAACGGAAGCGCTCGGGACTGCCCTCGCGCGCCAGCGCCTCCAGCGCCGGCCCGCCCGGGTAATTGAGATCGAGCAGCTTAGCGGTTTTATCAAAGGCCTCGCCGGCGGCGTCGTCCACCGACTCGCCCAATACGCGATAACGTCCAACGCCGGCAACCTGAACCAACATGGTATGCCCGCCCGACACCAACAAGGCGACGAAAGGAAAATCCGGCACCTGTTCTTCCAACATGGGCGCCAGCAGATGCGCCTCCAGGTGGTGCACGCCGACAGCCGGCACCTTAAGCGCATACGCGAGGCTGCGCGCCACCGA
>JAJUGG010000058.1 GCA_029268285.1 Ectothiorhodospiraceae bacterium
ACTTCCACCGGCTCCTTGCAGTTGTTGCAGAGTCGGCGGGCTAGGCGCTGAGCAATGATCAGGCTAACCGAGGAAGCGATGTTATAGGGTGGTACGCCCATGTTCGCGAGGCGGGTGAGCGTCTGCGGCGCGTCGTTGGTGTGCAGAGTCGAAAGCACTAAGTGACCAGTCTGTGCCGCTTTGATGGCGATCTCGGCGGTTTCGAGGTCACGAATCTCACCCACCATGATGATGTCCGGGTCCTGGCGTAGAAACGCGCGCAGGGCGGAGGCGAAAGTGAGCCCGCTCTTCGGATTCAGATTGACCTGGTTGATGCCGGGGACGTTAATTTCCACCGGGTCTTCGACGGTGGAAATATTGCGATCCACGGTGTTGAGAATATTGAGCGCGGTATACAGCGACACCGTTTTACCGGAGCCGGTCGGGCCGGTCACGAGTACCATGCCGTAGGGCTTATGAATCGCCTCCATGAACAGGCGTTTCTGCTCTTCCTCATAGCCCAACTGGTCGATGCCGAGCTTGGCGCTGTCCGGGTCGAGGATACGCAGTACGATCTTTTCGCCGTAAAGCGTGGGGCAGGTGTTGACGCGGAAATCGATGGCCCGCGTCTTCGAGATGTACATCTTGATGCGGCCGTCCTGCGGCACGCGACGCTCGGCGATGTCCATGCGCGACATCACCTTGAGGCGAGCCGAAAGGCGCGGCGCCAACTGAATCGGCGGCGCGGCCACTTCTCGCAGTACGCCGTCCTGGCGGAAGCGCACGCGGTAAGTTTTCTCGTAGGGCTCGAAGTGAATATCCGAGGCGCCCTTGTTGATGGCATCGAGCAGGACCTTGTTGACGAAGCGCACCACCGGCGCGTCTTCGGGATCGGCTTCGACAACCTGATCGTCGTCCTCGCCCGAGGCGACCGAAAGGTTCTCGAGGTCCTCGTCGAGGTCGAGGTCCGCCATCATCGCTGAGTTGTCGGTTAGCGCCTTCTCGATGCCGCGAACGAGCTTGTCGTCTTCCACCAGTACCGGCTCGGTAGCCATGCCGGTGTGGAACTTGATCTCATCGATGGCGGCGAGATTGGTCGGGTCCGATACCGCAACGAACAGGCGCTTGCCGCGCTTGAACAAGGGCAGAGCGTGATGCTTGCGGATCAGCTTCTCCTTGACCAGCGAGACCACGCTTTCTTCGAATTCAATCGCGTCCAGGTCCAGCAAAGGCACGCCGAACTGCTGCGCTGCCGTCTCGGCGATGACGCGCGCTGGGACGAGCTTTTGCTGCACCAGATAGGAAACGACCGGAAGCTTATCCCTGTGGGCCTCCGCCAAAGCTTCCTTGGCTTGCTCCTCGGTGAGCAGACCGTCGAGGACCAAGCGGCCAGGCAAGCCACCGAGCTTGAGGGGAGGGGTTACTGCTGCCATAAAGCGAAGCTGTCGTCCTTATTATTTCTTGATCGTTGTCGGCAACGACCCGTCTGTTATCAGCGATCTACAGACGGAACTTGAGCCACGAATATAGACGAACATCACACCCCGAACCAGGAACGACTTCAAGTTCCGAGAGCCGGGTCGGTGCTGTGATGCACGGGTTATCGGCTAGGACTCTTCGGCAAACACATCCGCCGGCCCTTGCATGAAATAGCCTTGCAAGTACTCGATGCCGCAGCGCCAGAGTACGGCAAGATGGGTTGCATCCTGTACCGACACGGCCACACTTTTGGCACCGAGCGCGCGCGCCAGGCTCGCCACGGCCTGCACTTGGGCCTGCTGAGCGCGGTTGCTGCCGATTTCGTCAGTTAGCGCGGGAGCTAATTTTACGAAGGCAGGGGCGACCGCTTTCAGGAGCTCTTCCTGCTGCACGCCATTGGCGCCATAGTGCTCCAGTGCCACGCCGCAACCCAGGGCGCGTACCGCTTCGATGAGCGCAAGTGTTTCCGCCGTGCGCGTAGCCGCAACCTCTTGCGTGATCTCGAGCACCAGGCGTTCGCCAGGGAGTCGAGTCTGCGCGAGCTGATCCTCGAGCCAGCGTGCAAAGCCCGGCTCTACGATGCTGCCCGCGGATAGCTTCAGGAACAGCACCGGCTTGTGTTGAAGCGCTTGCTGTGACTCCAGCACATGCAACGCGCGGCTTACGACCCAGCGATCAAGGCGTGCTTCCAGTGGCGAGCCGGCCAGAGCGGGCAGGAACTCGCGCGGCGAGAGTTCGTCGCCGTCCTGGTTCAGCATGCGCAGGAAGACTTCGTAGTAAGGCGTAGGCGCGCCGCTCAGACTGGCGATTGGTTGATACAGCAGCCGGAAGCGATTGTCGCTCAGCGCTTCGTCTACCCGTGCTTGCCAGAGTGGGCGCGAGTCTTCCTCTCGTGCGTGGTCCGCGCTTTCTTTGCCGTTGTCGCTACCGCTGCGTTGCAGCGCTGCGCCCTGTCGAGCCGACGCGAGCACGGCGGCCGCGTTGGCGTGATGTCGGCCGATGGTAGTCACACCGACGTGGCAGGCCTCGTTCGAGACGCCTTGGCCCGCTTGCAGGCTGTCCGCGTTCAGTTTGCGGGTGAGCTTGTCGGCAAGGCGCTCCAATGCGCCAGCCTCTATATGGTGCAGCAGAATGGCGAAGGCATTGTCGGCGACCTGTGCGGCGATGGCAGTTGCCGGGAGTTCGCGCAACAACTGGTCGGCCAGCTGCGCCGCCTGTGGATCGCAGCCGCGCCCGTGGGGCGTGGTGTTGCGCTCGAACTCGAGATAGAGCAATGCCGGCATGCGGCTGCTGCCTTCCAGGGTATCCAGCGCGCGCTCCAGCTCTTCATCGAAGTGATCCCGGCTCGCAAGGCCGGTAGCGGGATCATGCCGCGCCAGATAGCGATACGCCGCGCGCAAGCCGCGAATGCGTCGTACGCGGGCGTGAATGACCGCGGCCAAGTCGTCGGCTTCCACCGGCAGGCCCAGCAAGGCGTCTGCGCCCGCGGTCGAAACCGCTTGGTCGAGGCGGCGTTTGTCGCCGGCGGTGAGCACCAGCGCCGGCAGGTCGTAGAACGAAGGCTCCTGGCGCACCGTGCGGATCAGCTCGGCGGCGCTGCATCGTCCAGCGGGCTCGGTAACCAGCAAGCACGCGTAAGCGCAATCGCGCAACGCCTCTAGCGCACCGCTCGGCGTGCCGAGGCGGCTGAGCTCGATGCCCCGTTCGCGGAGCGGCGCGATCATCTCTTCGACGTCTGCTTCGCCGATCAGAAGGACTCGAACCGGCTCCTCGGCGGGCTGCCGGATGTGCAGGCGTACCAAGTGGATCAGAGCGCTGCGGTTGATCGGGTGAGGGAGAAAAGCGCTGCCGCCGGCCTGTACGGCGCGCAGCCGCGTGCGTGTGTCGTCGCGCTCCGAAACGAAAATAACCGGCAGCCGAGCATCCTGAGCGCTGTCGCGCAGATCGCGGGTCAGAGCTGTTGCCGCATCGTCCAGCGCCAGTATTAGAAGCGCGGGCGGTTGAGTACGAGCCGCGTTGCGGAGTACATCGGTGTTGACGAAGGCGCGAACTTTGAAGCCATGATGCCGAAGCTCCAAGGCGAGCTTTTCGCCGACTGCGCGATCCGCATAGAGATAGATCGGCGCGTCACGGTCTGTTGTACCGGGCCCGGGTGTCGGGGTCGATGAGGAGGCCATGGGCGTCTCGGGATTTCGTTATAGTTTGTGTAGAAATTAGCACATTAGGGCTTGGCATGCTCGCCGTCGTGGCGCTGAAACCGCGGCGACCCGAGACGGAAGGGGCTGTAGCGAACAGAGGCAAAGCCAGCCGGAGACGGCGCTACCCGTGGGCGAGGAGCCGGGTATCGCGGCCCCCGCCCGCCAATATTAGGTGCAGAGGGGTTAGTGCTGGGAGCTGTGCTTGCCGCCGGGTTTGGAGACCTCTTCGATCATTTCGCCGGCCGGGCCGTAGCTGGCGATGGCAGCCGCCACATCGGCTTGTGCAAGAACGCCGGCAGGCTTTTCGTCCAGGTCGAGCACCAGCAGACGCCGAACGCGCTCGCGCTTCATGAGTTCGATGGCATCGTAGAGCGAATCCTGTGTGTGGCAGGTGACGAGTTCTTCGCTCATGCACTGCTCCAGCGGGGCGTCCAGGCTCATGCCTTCGGCCACGGCGCGGCAGGTAATGTCGCGATCGGTGACGACGCCGCGCATCTCGCCCTGCGAGTCTTCGACCAGAATCATGCCGATGTCCTGCTCGCCCATGCGCTGAGCGGCGCTACGAATGCTATCGGACGCCTTGAGGCGTTCGCAGTGGTGCGTCATCGCTTCGATGACTCGCATGTGTCTTCCTCCTGCCGTTGTTGACGGACTAGGCGGACATGCGGGGCGGCGAGGTGAAATGACAAGCTGTGCGGAGATTGTAGACGCGCAGGCAAGAAAAAAGGGCTTACCAGCGTAAGCCCTTTTTTACTAGCTCGATTTGGTCGGGGTGAGAGGATTTGAACCTCCGGCCCCTGCCTCCCGAAGACAGTGCTCTACCAAGCTGAGCTACACCCCGTTAGCTGTGACGCTCCACCGCGAATCGGGCCAGCCCCGTGAGTGCTTCTTTGTATTCACTGTTCGGGAGACAGCGAAGGCACTCGATGGCGCGGTCAGCCTCGTCATGTGCGAGGCGGCGAGTATAGGCGATGGCGCCGCTGTTTTCAACGGCTGCGTGAACTTCTTTGATACGTTCTAATCCGCCGGTCTCGATGGCCTCTCGGATCAGTGCTGCTTGCTCAGCCGAGCCCGTCTGCATGGCGCGCAAAAGCGGCAGCGTCGGCTTGCCTTCGGCCAAGTCGTCGCCAATGTTCTTACCGATCTCTTCGGGGTTGCCGTCGTAATCGAGCACATCGTCGATGAGCTGGAAAGCAGTGCCGAGGTGGCGGCCGTAGCGTGCCATGGCGTCCTGGCTCGCTTCGTCGGCGCCGCTTAGAAAAGCGCCCAGTCGGCAGCCGGCTTCGAACAGTGCGGCCGTCTTGCGATAGATGACCTCGAGGTAGCGCTCTTCGGTAACGTCGGGGTCGTTGACGTTCATCAGCTGCATGACTTCGCCCGCGGCGATGGTTGTGGTCGCGGTGGAGAGCACCGACATGACGGTCATCTCCTGGAGCTCGACCATCATTTCGAAGGAGCGCGAGTAGAGGAAATCGCCGACCAGAACGCTGGCTTGGTTGCCCCAGATATGGTTGGCCGTGTCGCGACCTCGACGCATGTCCGAGTTGTCGACGACATCGTCGTGCAGCAGCGTTGCGGTATGGATGAACTCAATCACTGCGGCGAGCAAGGCATGATCTTCACCTTGGCCGTAGCCGCAGGCGCGCGCGCTCAGGACCACCAGCATGGGGCGCAGGCGTTTGCCGCCGCTATTAATAATGTAGCTGCCGAGCTGGTTGATCAGGACGACGTCGGACCGTAGGCGATCCTGGATCAACCGATCGACGGTGGCCATGTCAGTGCTGGCGAGAGAGCGGATTGCTTCGAGGTCCATGCAGAATAGCGCCTTTTGAAGAAGCTGCGATGCTAGGCAGGGGGATTCCTAGTGTCAAGGCGGCTCATCAGGCAGTTTGACGCGCTGCCGGCGACGGGATAGAATCCCCGGCCTTATTTAGGGTCGCTCACGACTATTGGGAGAACGGATCATGTACGCCGTGATCAAGACCGGAGGCAAGCAATATCGCGTCTCCGAAGGCGACGTACTGCGTGTCGAGAAATTGAACGCAGACGAAGGCGCCTCGTTGGATTTGGATCAAGTGTTGATGGTTGCCGATGGTGACGACGTCAAGATCGGCGCTCCGGTGCTCGAGGGCGGCAAGGTGTCGGCCACGGTGCTGCGCCACGGCAAGAGCAAGAAGGTGACGGCCATCAAGTTCAAGCGCCGGCAGAACTACAAGCGCATCTTCGGTCATCGCCAGCAGTTCAGCGAGATCAAGATCACCGGCATCTCGGCAGGTTAAGCAGGGGATTAGCAGATGGCACACAAAAAGGCTGGCGGCAGTACTCGTAACGGTCGCGATTCTGAGTCAAAGCGCCTTGGCGTGAAGCGCTTCGGTGGCGAGCAAGTCACCGCGGGCAGCATCATCGTGCGTCAGCGCGGCACCCGCTTCCACGCCGGCGATAACGTCGGTCTCGGCCGTGATCACACGATCTTTGCCAAGGCTGACGGGCAGGTGGTTTTCGAAACCAGGGGGCCGCATAAGCGCAAGTTCGTGAGCATCCGCTCCGCCTAAGCGTTTTTGCAAAGGTTCCAGAAAAAGCCCCGTCGTCGAACGGGGCTTTTTTGTGCGCGAACGCCCCAGAAGCATGGTTACGCGATAGACTTGGCCAGCGTGTCGTGCCGCGCGACTTACTGATGAATTCTCTAGGATAGGGCCGTATGAAATTCGTTGATGAAGTGAACATACGGGTGACTGCCGGCGACGGCGGCAACGGTAGTGTGAGCTTCCGGCGGGAAAAGTATATTCCCAAAGGCGGGCCCGATGGCGGCGACGGCGGTGACGGCGGCGATGTTTGGCTGGAAGCCGATGAAGGCCTGAACACGCTGTCGGACTTTCGCCATACCCGTCGTTTTGCGGCTGAGCGCGGCAAGAGCGGCAGCGGTCGCCAGTGCACCGGCAAGAGCGGTGAGTCCATTACTATCGTCGTGCCCGTCGGCACCATCGTTTCCGATGCGCAGACCGGCGAGCGGCTGGGCGACCTCACACGCCATGGTCAGCGACTGCTGGTTGCCAAGGGCGGGCGCGGTGGGCTGGGGAACGTGCATTTCAAGAGCTCGGTCAACCGCGCGCCGCAGCGTGCCACTCCGGGAACCCCTGGGGAGCGACGGGAGCTTCATCTCGAGCTCAAGGTGCTGGCCGATGTCGGTTTGTTGGGGCTGCCCAATGCCGGCAAGTCGACCCTGATCCGTGCAGTTTCCTCGGCGCGGCCCAAAGTTGCGGATTATCCCTTTACCACGCTGCATCCCAATCTCGGCGTGGTTAGCGTGGGACTTCATCGCAGCTTTGTCGTTGCCGATATTCCCGGGCTCATCGAGGGTGCGGCGGAAGGTGCCGGCTTGGGGATCCGTTTTCTTAAGCACTTGTCGCGCACACGCTTGCTGCTGCATCTCGTCGATGCGGTGCCGCTCAGCGACGACGAGGATCCCGTGCAAGCAGTTCGCGTGATCGAGCGCGAATTGGAAAAATTCAGCGAGGACCTGGCGCAGCGCGAGCGCTGGCTGGTGCTCAACAAGCTCGACATGCTGCCCGAAGATGAGCGCGAGGATAAAGTGCGCGAGTTGATCGAGCGGCTGCAATGGCAGGGGCCGGTGTTCGCGGTTTCTGCTTTGACCGGGGAGGGCACGGAGGCGCTCAGTCAGAAAATCATGACGCGGCTCGAGGCGGTGTGGGCTGACGAGGCCGAGGCGCGTCAGGGCGAGGGCGAGCAAGGTGACGGCGAATAAGCGCGAAACGCTGGGGAAGTCGAGGCGCTGGGTAGTCAAGGTCGGCAGTGCGCTGGTAACCAATGACGGGAAAGGCCTGGATCGCACCCGAATTCGGGCCTGGGTCGAGCAGATCGTGGCGCTGCGCAAGGCAGGGGTGGATGTCGCGCTGGTGTCGTCCGGTGCGGTCGCCGAAGGCGTTCAGCGCCTCGGTTGGAAGCGGCGCCCTAAAGCGCTGTACGAATCTCAGGCTGCGGCCGCGGTCGGTCAGATGGGTTTGGTGGAGGCCTACGAGACTGAGTTTCAGCGCCACGGTCTGCGTACGGCTCAGGTGCTTTTGACTCACGAAGATATGGCGCACCGCGAGCGCTACCTCAACGCACGTAGTACCTTGCGGACCTTGCTGAAGTTCGGCGTGGTGCCGGTGGTCAACGAAAACGATACCGTTGCTACGGATGAAATCCGCTTCGGCGACAACGACACGCTGGCGGCCATGGTTGCGAACCTCATCGAGGCCAATCTGCTGGTCATACTCACCGATCAAGACGGTTTGTTCGACAAGGATCCTCGCAAGCACGCCGATGCGCAGCTGGTGGAAGAGGGGCGCGCCGGCGACCCTGCTCTGGAGGCGATGTGCGGCGGCGGCGCGGGCGCGCTCGGCCGAGGGGGCATGCTGACCAAAGTGTTGGCCGCCTCGCGAGCAGCGCGCGGAGGAGCTGCCACGATCATTGCGTCCGGAAGGCAGGAGCAGGTGCTGATGCGGCTGCGCGCGGGGGAGTCGGTTGGAACCTTGCTGGTCCCTGCGCGTGAGCCCCTGGCTGCGCGCAAGAGTTGGCTGGCTAATCGCCTCAAAGTGAGCGGGCGGTTATGGTTGGATGCCGGCGCGGTGCGGGTACTCAGAGAGTCGGGCAGCAGTCTGCTGCCGGTTGGCGTAACGCGGGTAGAGGGCCGTTTCGCTCGTGGCGATTTGGTAATGTGCCTGGACGAGGAGGGCAACGAAATCGCCCGCGGATTGGTCAACTACAATGCTGACGAGGCCGCGCGCATCTTGCGCCAGCCTAGCGATCGTATCGAAGCCTTGCTGGGGTATGTGGACGAGCCGGAGCTGATCCATCGTGACAATCTGGTTGTGAGACCAAAGCTGGCGAAAAGCTGAGGGCAAAAAATAAGCCGGCGAGAAGCCGGCTTATTTGATTTTAGGCTTGCAGCGCTTTGATGCGGCTGCTCAGGCGGCTCTTATGGCGCGCGGCCTTGTTCTTGTGAATCAGACCCTTGCCGGCCATGGTGTCGATGATCGGCACTGCTGCCTTGTAAGCGGCTTCCGCCTGCGCCTTGTCGCCCGCGTCGATCGCGCGCACGACCTTCTTGATGTAAGTGCGCAGCATGGAGCGGCGTGCCTGGTTGTGCTGACGGCGCTTTTCCGCCTGACGGGCACGTTTCTTTGCAGACGCGATGTTAGCCAAGGCCTAACTCCTGATAAAAACTGATGCCTGGTTGTAAAGGCGGGTAACTATGCGGATTTTGAAGGCGCTTGTCAACCTGTCGAGGCGGCAAAGGGCGAGTGAGACTTAACCACAGAGGCAAGAAGGGCGCAGAGAGAGGCAATGCGTTAAAGGTGCGTGGGTGTTGCAGGGCCGCGGTCTTGAACTGCGCACTTTTAGGCAAGCCGTGTCCGTGCGTGTGCTGCGGCATAGGTAAACCGCGTGAATGCCAGTATCATCCATCCTTTGCCTGCTAATGCATCACGACTCTAATGAAACAAGGCCTGCTGCGCTCGATTTTTACCTTTGGCTCGCTGACCCTGGTCTCGCGTGTGCTCGGACTGGTGCGCGACGTCGTGGTGGGGACGGTGTTTGGTCCCGGGGCGGCCACGGACGCTTTTTTGGTGGCCTTCAAGATCCCCAATTTCATGCGCCGTCTGTTTGCGGAAGGGGCGTTCTCGCAGGCCTTTGTGCCGGTACTTTCCGAATACAAAACGCAGCGTAAGCCCGAGGACGTGCGTCGCCTGGTCGGGAGCGCGACCGGCGCGCTCGGCAGTGTGCTGTTGTTGCTCAGCGTGCTCGGTGTGCTGGGAGCGCCCTGGCTGGTGCAGTTGTTCGCCCCCGGCTTTGCTGACGAGCCTGCCAAGCAGGCGCTCGCCGTCGAGATGCTGCGCTACACCTTTCCCTACATTCTTTTCATTTCGCTGGTTGCCTGCGCCGGCGGTGTGCTCAATACCTATGGCCGCTTCGGGCCGCCCGCCTTCGCGCCGGTGCTGCTGAATGTGGTGCTCATCGCGGCTGCGGTAGGCGTTGCGCCTTTGTTGAACGTGCCCATTATGGCGTTGGCAATCGGCGTATTCGTGGCTGGAGTGCTGCAGCTCTTGCTACAACTGCCCTATCTGGCGCGCGAGGGCATGCTGACATGGCCGCGCTGGGGCTGGCGCGATTCGGGCGTGCGCCGCATTCTGCGTCTGATGGGGCCGGCAATCTTCGGCTCCTCGGTGGCACAGATCAATCTGCTGGTCGACACGATCCTGGCCTCGTTTCTGGTGACCGGCAGCGTGAGTTGGCTGTACTTCGCCGACCGCCTGGTGGAGTTTCCACTCGGTATTTTCGGCGTCGCGCTGGGCACGGTGATCCTGCCGCGGCTTTCTAGCGAGCATGCCGCTAACGCGCCTGAGCGCTTCTCGACGACACTGGACTGGGCGCTGCGGTGGTTGGTGCTGATCGCGTTGCCGGCCACGGTCGGTCTGATGATGCTGGCCCCGCCCATGATGGCGACGCTGTTCCAGTACGGCGCCTTCGGCGAGGCGGATGTGCTGGCCGCCGGGCTGGCGTTGATGGCGTACGCGCTGGGTTTGAGCGGGTTCATGCTGGTGAAGGTGGCCGCGCCGGGCTACTTCGCGCGCCAAGACACCAAAACGCCGGTCAAGATTGCGGCCCTGAGCATGGTTTGTAACATGATACTGAGTACCGCCGCGGTCGTGTGGCTCCATGGTACCGGCATTGGGCACGTGGGGCTGGCGGCGGCGACGGCCGTGGCTGCCATTCTCAACGGCAGTTTGCTGCTCATGGGCTTGCGCAAGCTCGGCGTGTACCGACCGGCCGCGGGCTGGTCCGGTTTCATTCGGCGGATAGGCATTGCTACGTTGGCGATGGCCGCGCTGCTGTATTACCCGGCTCGACAGCTGGAGTTCTGGCTGGATGCGACACTTTGGGTCCGTGCCGGAGCGCTAATGGCGGTGGTGCTCGCCGCCGCGGCACTGTATTTTGGGCTGCTGCATGTGTTTGGGCAGTCCTGGCGGGCTTTGAAGGCTCCGTAACCGGGTAGTGGAAGTGTAAGCGCAGCGAATGTGCTGCGGTTGGGTTTGATACCGTTGGTCCGGCTTCGGTCGGACGTCACGGCCAAACGGTCCGGCTGAAGTCGAACCTACGGCAGGAGCGTTGAGCGGCCTGGACCGCCATGTCTGACCGCACCTGCAGTGTGATTCGGCAACGACAGCAGGTCCTCTAGTACGATACAATTCAAGGCTTTGAGCAGACGAGCATGGAGCTGATCCGCGGCTGGCACAATCTGCGGGAGCGACACCGGGGCTGTGTCGCAACCATCGGCAACTTCGACGGTGTGCACCGGGGCCATCAGGTCATTCTGAAGCACTTGGCGGAGGAGGCCGCGCGGCGCTCCCTGCCGGCAACGCTCATCCTTTTCGAGCCGCAGCCGCTGGAGTTCTTTCGCCCCGACATCGCGCCGCCGCGCCTGACCAGCCTGCGCGATAAAGTAGCGTTGCTGCGAGAGCTCGGTTTGACGCGTGTGCTGTGCCTGCGCTTCAACCGCGTGCTGGCGCAGATGGAGCCTGAGCGCTTCATCGAGGAAATCCTCGTCCAGCGGCTGGGGTTGCGCTACCTGTTGGTGGGCGATGATTTTCGCTTCGGGCGCAAACGGCGCGGCGACTTTGCCATGCTTCAGCGTGCGGGAGCGGAGCAGGGCTTTGAAGTGGCCTGTACGCCGACGGTGACGGACGCTACCGGAGAGCGTATCAGCAGCACGCGCGTCCGACAGGCCTTGGCCGAAGGCGATTTGAGCACGGCTACTGCGTTGCTGGGGCATCCATATAGGATTAGCGGGCGCGTGCGGCGCGGCCAGGCGCTCGGGCGCGACCTCGGCTTCCCGACCGCAAACATCGGTTTCGGCGGGTTGCAGCCTGCGGCCAATGGCATTTTCGTCGTGCGGGTGCATGGCTTGGACGCACCCAGACCGGGGGTTGCCAGTATCGGCACGCGCCCGACGGTGAACGGTGTCGAGCCGCTGTTGGAAGTGCATCTGCTCGATTTCGAGGGGCAACTCTACGGGCGTACGCTGTCGGTGGAGTTCCTGCAGTGGCTGCGGGCCGAGGAGCGCTTCGAATCCGTCGAGGCCATGCAACGTCAAATCGCGCGGGACGCAGACCGCGCGCGCGAATTCTTTGCCGCCGTCGAGTGACGGTGGGATTCACACGGGAAACTGCTGTGGCTGACTATAAAGACACTCTCAATCTCCCCAAGACCGACTTTCCCATGCGCGGCAATCTCAGTAAACGCGAGCCAGAATGGCTGGAACGCTGGGAGAGCCTGGATATCTACGGCAAGCTGCGCGAGGCGCGGGCCGGGCGCGAGAAGTTCATTCTTCACGACGGGCCCCCCTACGCCAACGGGGATATTCACATCGGCCACGCGGTCAACAAGATCCTCAAGGACGTCATCATCAAAAGCCGCAATCTCGCCGGCTTCGATGCGCCGTACATCCCCGGTTGGGACTGCCACGGCCTGCCCATCGAGTTGATGGTGGAGAAGAAGGTCGGCAAGGCCGGCGTCAAGGTCACCGCCAAGGAATTCCGCGAGGCCTGCCGCAAGTTCGCTGCCGAGCAGGTGGACGGGCAGCGCCGCGACTTCAAGCGCCTCGGCATCATGGGAGATTGGGAGAATCCGTATCTCACCATGGATTACAAGGTGGAGGCGGGCATCCTGCGCGCATTGGGCCGCATCATTGCCAACGGCCACGTCACCCGCGGCTTCAAGCCGGTGCACTGGTGCGCGGACTGCGGCTCAGCCCTGGCCGAGGCCGAGGTCGAGTACCAGGATAAGACCTCACCGGCTATCGATGTGCGTTTTCCCGCCGTAGATGCCGCGGATGCTATGCAGCGGGCAGGCATCGAGGACGCCGATCTCAACCGCATCTCGGTCGTGATCTGGACCACCACGCCCTGGACGCTGCCCGCAAACCAAGCCGTGGCGCTCAATGCTGAGCTCGAGTACGTGCTGGTTGAGGTGAGCAGCCACGACGGCCCGGAAGGGCTGGTGCTGGCCGAGGCGCTGCACGAAGAAGCCCTGTCCCGCTACGGCATCGAGAACTTCCGCGTGCTCGGGCGTTTCCCCGGCGCGGCGCTGGAAGGCCTGCAGCTCTCGCACCCGTTCTACGAGCGTCAGGTGCCGGTGATCCTCGGCGAGCACGTCACCACGGAGTCCGGTACCGGTGCTGTGCATACCGCACCCGGCCACGGTCAGGAGGACTACGTCGTCGGTCGGCGTTACAACTTGGCGGTCGAGAATCCGGTCGGCCCGGATGGTGCGTTCTTGCCGGAAACGCCGCTTTTTGCCGGGCTGCCGGTGCTCAAGGCCAACAAGAAGGTCATCGAGGTGCTGGAAGAGTGCGGCATGCTGGTTCACAGCGCCAAGCTACAGCATAGCTATCCGCACTGCTGGCGGCACAAGACGCCGATCATCTTCCGGGCCACGCCGCAGTGGTTCATCGACATGGACAAGCGCGGCCTGCGCGAGCGCGCGTTGGAAGAGATCGAGAAGGTGGACTTCACCCCGTCTTGGGGCCGTGCTCGCATCGACGGCATGGTCCGCAATCGCCCGGACTGGTGCATCTCGCGTCAGCGCCTTTGGGGCGTGCCGATTGCGTTGTTTGTCGATAAGCGCAACTATGAGCCGCACCCGGACACCGAGCGCCTGATCGAAGCGGTCGCCAAGCGCATCGAGGCCGAGGGCGTGGATGCCTGGAGCGAGCTCGACCCGCGCGAGTTGCTCGGCGATCAGGCCGATCAGTACGAGAAAGTCACCGATATTCTCGACGTATGGTTCGACTCCGGCTCCACTCACGCCACGGTGCTTGAGAAGCGCGAAGGTCACAGCGTGCCGGCGGATCTTTATCTGGAAGGCTCGGATCAGCACCGCGGCTGGTTCCAGTCCTCGCTGCTGACTTCGGTGGCGATCCGTGAGGCGGCGCCGTATAGGGGCGTGCTGACGCACGGTTTCACCGTGGACGCCGACGGCCGCAAGATGTCCAAGTCGCTCGGCAACGTGGTTGCGCCGCAGAAGGTGGTGAACCAGCTCGGCGCGGACATCCTGCGCTTGTGGGTGGCTTCGGTGGACTATAGCGGCGAGATGGCTGTCTCCGACGAGATCCTCAAGCGCATCGCCGACGCCTACCGGCGTATTCGCAATACCTCGCGCTTCCTGCTTGCCAACCTCACCGGCTTCGATCCGGCCCAGCACCTAGTGCCATTCGAGGACATGCTGCCGCTCGACCGCTACGCGGTTGATCAGGCCGCGCGCTTGCAAAAAGCGATTGCCCAGGCCTACGAGGAATACGAGTTCCACCAGGTCTACCAGAAGATCCACAACTTCTGTGTGGTGGATATGGGCGCGTTCTACCTTGATATTATCAAGGACCGCCAGTACACCACGCAGGCTGACAGCCTCGCGCGGCGTTCGGCGCAGACGGCGTTGTATCACATCGTCGAAGCGCTCTCGCGCTGGCTGGCGCCGGTGCTGAGCTTTACCGCCGACGAGATCTGGCAGCATATGCCGGGCGAGCGCTCGGAGTCCGTGCTGCTCGAGAGCTATTACGAGGGCTTCCCGGAAGGCGAAGAGAATCAGTTCGGCAAGGCGTTCTGGGAGCGCATCATCGATCTGCGTGAGGCGGTGGCGAAGGAGATCGAGCGCCAGCGTAACGAGGATAAAATCGGCGGCTCGCTGGAGGCCGAGGTTGATCTTTATCTGCCTGCGGCCATGCGCGATGAGGTCGAGCGCCTCGGCGACGAACTGCGCTTCGTGCTCATCACCTCCTATGCCAACGTGTACCCGCTCGAAGAGCGTCCGGCAGACACCGTTGCCGCGACGCTCGACGACGGCAGCGAGATCCGCCTGCGCGTACGTGCTTCGGAACACGCCAAGTGCGTGCGCTGCTGGCACCGCCGGGAGGACGTCGGCAGCCATCCGCAGCATCCCGACATCTGCGGTCGTTGCGTATCGAATGTGGCGGGCGAGGGCGAAGTGCGGCGTTTTGCCTAACAACAAGGATTAACCACAGAGGCGCGGTGAGCGAAAGTTTGGGAGGATGCCCTCCGTAGGAGCGGCGGAATCAGTATGGGTGAGATGGGTTGAGCGCAGGCGAAACCCATGCCGATGCCAGGCAACCCTCTCCCTTCTCTACAGCCCCCGCGCCTCCATGGTTCGAGCAGTCAGGTGATTGAACGCACCTTCAGGAGCAGGAATGCTTAAATGGCTAGTTGCGGCCGTCATTGTGGTGGCGCTGGACCAGGCGACTAAACTCGCTGCCGATCATTGGCTGATTTTCCATCAGCCTGTGCCGGTGATGCCGTTCTTCAATCTCACGCTGAGCTACAACCCCGGTGCTGCATTCAGTTTCCTGGCAGATCATTCCGGCTGGCAGCGTTGGTTTTTCACCATCCTGGCCCTGGTCGTGAGCGTATTTCTGATACGCTGGCTGCATCAGATCGGTAACCGCGATCGCTGGCTGTCGGCTTCCATCGCGCTGGTTCTGGGCGGGGCCGTCGGGAATCTCATCGACCGCCTGGCCTACGGCCACGTGATCGACTTTATTCAGCTCTACTACCGCAACTGGAGTTGGCCGGTATTTAACGTCGCCGATATCGCCATCACACTGGGCGTTATCGGGCTAATCGCCCATATGCTGTTCAACCCCGAGGCCCGCGAGGCCTGAGGAGCATCATGCAACAGGTTCTGCTCGCCAATCCCCGCGGCTTCTGTGCCGGTGTGGATCGCGCCATCAGCATCGTCGAGCGCGCGCTGGAGATCTTCGGCGCGCCCATCTACGTCCGCCACGAAGTCGTACATAACCGCTACGTGGTCGAAGACCTGCGCAGCAAAGGCGCGATCTTCGTCGAGGAGTTGTACGAGGTACCGGACGGCGCCACCGTCATCTTCAGCGCCCACGGTGTTTCCCAGGCCGTACGCACCGAAGCCAAGAGCCGTCAGCTGCGCGTTTTCGACGCCACCTGCCCCTTGGTCACCAAGGTACACATCGAGGTGTCCAAGCATGCGCACGAGGGCCGCGAGGTCATCCTAATCGGCCATGCGGGGCATCCGGAGGTCGAGGGCACCATCGGCCAGTATGTCGGCGAAGGCGCGGACCGTGGTGCGATCTACTTGGTCGAAACGCCGGACGATGTCGAGCGCCTGCAGGTGCGCAATCCGGCACAGCTTGCTTATGTGAGCCAAACCACGCTGTCGATGGACGACACCTCGCAGGTGATCGATGCGCTGCGCGTGCGCTTCCCCAAGATCCACGGTCCGCGCAAGGACGACATCTGCTACGCAACCCAGAATCGCCAGGATGCGGTCAAAGAGCTTGCCGATCGCTCCGATCTGCTGCTTGTCGTCGGCTCCAAGAATAGCTCCAACTCCAACCGCCTGCGCGAACTCGCTGCCCGTCGCGGCATTCCCGCCTACCTGATCGACGGCCCGGAAGACCTGTGTCGCGAATGGCTGGACGGCGCCGAGCGCATCGGCCTTACTGCTGGAGCTTCTGCGCCGGAGACACTGGTGCAGCAGGTTATAGACCGCCTGGTAGAGTGGGGCGCCGCTGCGCCGCAGGAACTGAAGGGGCGCGAGGAGAAGGTGGTATTCACCTTGCCGAAGGATTTATTGCGGGCGGGG
>JAJUGG010000059.1 GCA_029268285.1 Ectothiorhodospiraceae bacterium
GCTAGCGTCGGAGCAGGAGCGCCAGCAAGCCGAGCAGACGGCCCAGCGCCGCCTGCTGGTCGGTTCGGGCGACCGCTCCGAACGCATTCGCACCTATAACTTCCCGCAGGGCCGCGTGACTGACCACCGCATCAACCTGACATTGTACAAGCTGGAGGAAGTCCTTCAGGGCGACCTGGATCAGGTGATCGACCCCTTGGTCAACGAATATCAGGCCGATCAGTTGGCGGCACTGGCGGAGGCCTGAGGATAGATCGTGAGAGCGCCGCTTGGCCGCGAATGATCGGAAACTTTGCTGAATCCCGAACATTCGCGGCCGGGCGCCGCTCCCACAACAAGGCTTGTGCATGCCGCGGGGTGCGCCTGCCCCTGCGGGCGGCCGACGAGGAAATGCAGCAAATAGGCGCGCACCCTACGGAAAAACGGCTCGCGGCGAGTCCCACTGGTGTCTGCGAGGCGCAGCAGCATGGATACCCACAGTAGTCCCTGCTCGGCAACACGCATTAAGCGCTGCCTTTCTCCGTGTCTCCGTGCCTCCGTGGTTTAACCCCACTTACACAAGCGCAGATGAGTGCGGGCTACGCGCCCTACGGACTTAGCTTGGCGCGGTGTTAGTGCCCCATATGCCCCATGCGGCGTACTGGTGCCTCAATGCTGACCTTGCTACCGTCGTCAAAGCGCAATTCCAGGGCGACCCGATCGCCCGCAACCAGGGTCTTCTCCGGCTGCATCAGCATTAAGTGATAGCCGCCGTGCTCGAGCGCGGTGGTGCTGCCGGCCGGAATGGGGATGCTGTCCTGCGGGATCATGCGCGCCATGCCGTCTTCACGCACCGTTTGGTGCAGCTCGATCTTGCCGAAATTATCGCCGCGCGCGCCGACCAGGCTCCGATCCTCGTCACTGCCGTTGTGCAGCAGCATGAAGCCGCCGACTACAGGCGCGCCCGGCGGAGGCTCTGCAACCCAAGGGTCCTCGACCTCCACCGCAGCTCCCAGCGCCAGCCCCGGCACCAGCAAAGCCATCATCAAGCAAAACACGCGCATCGCCACACTCTCCTTGCAGAAATAAAAAAAGCCTGCCGATTATGGCAGGCTTTTCAGGTTCTCGGGAATGCCCGGAGAGTTCAAGCTTTAAGCGACGCGCTGCTTCTCGCGGATTTCTTCCAGCGTCTTGCAGTCGATGCAGAGCGTTGCCGTCGGACGGGCTTCGAGCCGGCGCAGGCCGATCTCGACGCCGCACTGCTCGCAGTAGCCGTAGTCGTCCTTGCGGATCGCCTCCAGCGTCTGGTCGATCTTGCGGATCAGTTTGCGCTCGCGGTCTCGAGCACGCAGCTCGAGGGCGAACTCCTCTTCCTGCGTCGCGCGGTCAGCGGGGTCGGCGTAGTTATTGGCGCCATCCCGCATCTGATGCACGGTACGCTCCACCTCCTCCTGCAGCTGCCGCTTCCACGCCAGGAGCAGGTTGGTGAAGTGCTCGAGCTGGTCCTTGTTCATGTAGGACTCGCCCTTTTTTTCCTTGTAGGGCTCGAAGCCCTTTACCGGCAGAGCGTGCTTAGTAGACATTAATGGCTTCCTCCATTTTCATGCCCTGTTCAGGGCACGCTAGCAAGCGCGGGGCCGTGGCCCCTCCCCCTCGTGCTCCGACACCCTCTTGCGTCGAAAGCTGTTGGCTATGTTGCGAGCCCGGCTTTCAAACCCGCGCTCAGTTCCGTGTACCGGACTTAAAGACAAGCTTTTGCCAAGAAGGTTCCGGTTATAAGACGCCGGCACCTAGGAGGCAAGTCGATTCTGCAGCGCAGACTTCAATTTGCTGTCCGCATCACGCAAACACCGCTCCGTCGTCTCCCAGTCGATACAAGCATCGGTCACGGACACGCCATAAGCCAGGTCGCAGCGATTCTTACCGAGCGGCTGGTTGCCCCAATTCAAGTGGCTCTCCAGCATCACTCCGACAATGGACTCGTTGCCCTCGAGGATCTGGGTAACCAAGTTATCCAGTACCAGGGGCTGCAAGGCCGGATCCTTGTTGGAATTGGCATGGCTGCAATCGACCACCAGCTTGCTGGTCAGGCCGGCGGCCTTTAGTTCTTGCTCGCACAGGGCGATGCTGACCGAGTCGTAGTTCGGCTTACCGCCGCCGCCCCGCAGCACCACATGGCCGTAGCGGTTGCCGCGGGTGCGCACGATGGCGCTGCGCCCGTCCTGGTCGACGCCGAGGAAACTATGACCGGCCGCCGCCGATTTGAGGGCGTTGATAGCGACTTCCAAGCTGCCGTCGGTACCGTTCTTGAATCCGACCGGCGTCGACAGCCCGCTTGCCATCTCGCGATGGGTCTGAGACTCGGTGGTTCGAGCACCGATTGCGGTCCAGGAAATCAGGTCGCCGATGTACTGCGGCGTATTCGGATCCAAGGCCTCGGTGCCGGCCGGCAAGCCCAGTTCGGCGAGGTGCAGCAGCAGTTCGCGCGCGAGAAACAGGCCCTCGTCGATCCGGAACGAATCGTCCATGTGCGGGTCGTTGATCAGACCCTTCCAGCCCACCGTAGTACGGGGCTTCTCAAAGTACACGCGCATGACGATATACAGCGATTCGCTGACCTCGTCGTGCAGCTTCTTGAGCCGTTGCGCATACTCCTTGGCCGCATCCACGTCATGGATGGAACAGGGCCCCACCACCACCAGTAGACGCGGGTCGCGGCCGTCGAGGATGGCCTCTACAGTGCGGCGGCCCTCGATGACGGTGCGCCGCGCGGCATCGCTTAGCGGCAGGCGTTGTTTGACCTCGCGTGGCGTCGGCAGGCGCTCCATGGCGAGGATGTTCAGATCGTCGATGTTCTTTTCGGCCATGCTTCTCACGTGCGCCGTTTGCAGCGCCAGTCGTTGACGAATGATCAAGCCATCTTATCCCGCGCGAGCGAGACTGGCAAAAACCCTATGATAGCAATGGACTATGAAAGTTCGTTTAAGAAAATGCTGAACGAGCCAATAGCTCGCGTCCGTTTGCCTATTGTTAGAAGCAGAAACGCCCGGTTCGGTTCCGTCAAGCTTCGGAACCACCCCGGGCGTCGGTTTAGCGCGCAGCTGCCGCCGTCGTCTTAGCTTTGCGCGATTTTCGGCGCCTCGACGTAAACATACCGGCAGGCAGCCCCTTCGAGACAGTCGGCATCCAGAATCAGGCGCTCGACATCGCCCCGGGCCGGGACCGTGTACATGGGTTCAAGCAACAGCGCTTCCAAGACCGAGCGCAGCCCGCGCGCGCCCGTACCGCGCGACATGGCCTCGCGAGCGACCGCGCGCAGGGCTTCGTCGGTGATCTCGAGCTCGCAACCGTCCAGCGCGAAAAGATGCGCATACTGCTTGATCAGCGCGTTCTTTGGCTCAGTGAGAATGCCGACCAGCGCATCCTCGTCCAACTCGTCCAGCGCGGCGATGATCGGCAGACGCCCGATGAACTCGGGGATCATGCCGAAGCTGACTAGGTCGGCGGCCTCCAGCTCGGCGCTGAGGGTCGCGCTCCGCTCGGCCGCCACGGTAGCACCGAAGCCGATGCCACGCGGCGTCAGGCGACGCTCCACCACTTTCTCCAAGCCGGCGAAAGCTCCCCCGCAAATGAACAGGATATTGCGAGTATCGACCTGCAATTGCTCCTGCTGTCCCGGGCGCTTCTGCCCCTTGACCGAGACGTTGACGACCGTGCCTTCCATCATGCGCAGCAAGGCCTGCTGCACGCCCTCGCCCGAGACATCGCGACCGTGGGTGGGATTGAGCGCGCGACTGGCGAGCTTATCGATTTCGTCGATGTAGATGATGCCGCGGCTGGCTCGATCGACGTCGTAGTCGCAAGCCTGCAGCAGCTTCAACACGATGCTCTCGACATCTTCGCCGACGTAGCCGGCCTCGGTCAGAGAGGTCGCATCGGCGACGGTGAACGGCACATCGAGAAAGCGCGCCAGGGTCTCGGCCAGCAGGGTCTTGCCCGAACCGCTGGGGCCGATCATCAGGATATTGCTCTTGCTGATCTGCAGGCGGTCGCTGCTCTTGTTATGCGCCAAGCGCTTGTAGTGGTTGTAGACGGCTACGGCCAAGACTTTCTTGGCAGCCTTCTGGCCGACCACGTATTCATCGAGGAATGCGTGAATGTCGTGCGGCGTGGGCAGGGCCTTGACCAGCTCTCGCGGCGACAGCGACAGCTCATCCTCGAGCAAATTGGTGCAGTCCTCCACGCAGTGCTCGCAGATGAAGGCCGACGGTCCGGCAATCAGCGCGCCGACGTCCTCTTCAGCCTTTCCGCAGAAAGAGCAGAAGATGGCTTCTTCCTGATTGCGCGTACCTTCGTCGTAATAGTCGCGACTCATTCTCTACCTCCGATGCTGCGGCACCTTTCGGCCGAACCTTCCCTGCCGGCCGATGCGCCAAAGCGCTTCGTACGCTTCTCGGGCAAGCATCCTTGACCCCCAACAACCCCCGCTGTACGTCTGCGATCGAGGCGCAGGCTACATGCGGCATATCATCCGCGGCGAAATCGGCGAGCGCCTCGTGCGCGCGCTTCGCTCCACCGTCATATTCCGAGTATGGCAAGCTCTACGCGTTGTGCAGGTGATATAGTTGGCATTTACACCGACCCGTTTTTAAGAGAGTGAGCTATGCCCGTAGACCGCCGCCTTTTGGACGTGCTCTGCTGCCCCGCTACCGGTGTGCCCGTGCATCGCCTCGACCGCGACGAACTCAAGCGCGTCAACGCGGCGATTACGGCCGGAAAGGTGCGCAATGTCGGCGATGAGCTAGTGCTAGACCCGCTGCAGGAAGCCCTCGTCACCGACAACGGCGAACGTATTTATCCTATCGAGGACGGCATTCCGATCATGCTCGAAGAAAAAGCCATCCTCGCCAAGACCTTGGACGAGGCTTGAGCGGCCTAGAACACGCTGTGACGCTTGCCGAAGCACTGACCTGGGCACGTGGCCGCCTGGACGACCGGCTCGAGGCTGAAGTGCTGCTCGCCCATGTGCTGGGCGCAACGCGTAGCCATCTTTATACCTGGCCCGAGCAACAGCTGTCCGAGACACAGGTCGAAGACTACCGTCGCTTAATAGAGCGTCGCGCCGCCGGGGAGCCGGTGGCCTACCTGACCGGGCGGCAGGAATTCTGGTCGCTGGAGTTGGAAGTCGACGCTGCAACACTCATCCCGCGCCCGGAAACCGAACATCTCGTCGAGCTCGCCCTGCAGCGCGTTGCTGCGCGCGACACGGTGCTCGACCTCGGCACCGGCACCGGCGCGGTAGCCTTGGCGATTGCACACGAGCGCCCCGAGGCGCGGGTTACCGCCGTCGATGCTTCCGCCGCAGCGCTTGCGGTCGCGCACCGCAATGCCGCGCGGCTAAAGCTCGACCTCGAGCTACTGGAGGGCGACTGGTATGCACCGGTTAGGGAGCGACGCTTTCATGTCATCGTCTCCAATCCGCCCTACATCGGCGAAGCCGAACCGGAACTCAGCCAAGGCGACTGCCGGTTCGAGCCGCGTAGCGCCCTGGTTGCGGACGGGCACGGCCTTGCCGACCTGCGCCTCATCGCTGCCGGAGCGCCCATGCATCTTTACCCCGGCGGCTGGCTGTTGGTCGAACACGGCTACCGGCAGGGAGCAGCGGTGCGAGAGTTGTTCAGGCGTGCGGGCTTCGTCGACGTCGCCAGCGAGCGCGATCTGGCGGGCCACGAACGAGTAACACTAGGCAGGCTGCCCGATCCCGGCACCACGCCGTGAGGAAAGGCTGCACAAACACGAAGAGCTGATTTTCCCAAGGCGTTCTCGTATCCATGTGCAGCCGACGCCTTTCCAAAATCTCTCCAACGCCGCAGTCCGCGCTACACTAGCCGCATGAACGACGAACAGCTCCTCCGCTATAGCCGCCACATCATGCTGCCCCAGGTCGACCTGGAAGGGCAGCAGCGACTGCTTGACAGCTCGGCTTTGATCGTAGGGCTGGGCGGGCTGGGCTCGCCGTCGGCGCTTTATCTGGCGGCCGCCGGAGTGGGACGCCTAGTGCTGGCGGACTTCGACGAGGTGGAGCTATCCAACCTGCAGCGCCAAATCATCCATAGCAGCGGCGATATCGGGCGCCTGAAAGTGGAGTCCGCGGCCGAGAAGATTCGCGCGTTGAACCCGGATGTTACGGTGGAAATCTTGCCGCAGCGGCTGACCGCGGAAAACCTGACCACTGCGGTGCGTGGCGTGGACGTCGTGCTGGACGGCTGCGATAACTTCGGCACCCGCTTTGCGGTCAACGACGCCTGCGCCGCCGCGGGCAAGCCGCTGATATCCGGCGCCATCATTCGCACCGACGGCCAACTGGCGGTGTTCCGACTCGACCGGGCCGGCGGCCCCTGTTATCGCTGCCTGTTCCCGGAAACCGAGGAAGCAGCCTTGACCTGCAGCGAAACCGGCGTCTACGCGCCATTGCCCGGCATTATCGGCAGCATGCAGGCGCTGGAGGCCATGAAACTGCTGATCGGCGGCCCGGACGGGCTCGCCGACGCGCTGTTGGTATTCGACGCGCAGGCAACGCAGTGGCGACGCCTGCGCCTGCGTCGAGATCCCTCCTGCCCGATCTGCGCGCAGCGCCCCTGACCCGCCACGGCGCCAGACTACTTTGAGTGCGGGCTCTGCTTTTTCGCGCGCGACGCGGAGCCTTTTGGTGGATAGACCACAGTATTGCGTAGTGCCTCGATGCGCTCGGGGCGGAAGCGCGGCAACTGCAGGTCCTCCTGCGCCACCCAGTCGCGCACCTGCGCCTCGGCGGCCTCCGCCCTCTCCGACGAAGTGCCGGGATCGCGCGCCATGTATAAGGTCTGCGACGGCAGCGCGAAGGCCGTGCCACTCTTGGCGACGATGTCCATGATCCGCAGCATCAAATCTTCCTGGATTTCCAGGAAGTCGTCGTAGCCTTCGGCATTGATGTACGAAAAGATGTCGATCAGCAGTGCGTCCTTGCCCAAGCCGAGAAAGCGCACGCGCGCCACATCGGGGTCGATGCGCGGATGCCCGTACAGCATGGACCGGATCTCGACCAGCAGGTAGCGGATCTGATCGGGCGTGGTGCCGAAGCGCAGCGGTAGCTGCGGATGAAACCAGAACTGGTCGCGATGGGCGAAGTTCTCGATCTGCAGCGACATCAGCTCGCCATTTGGCACCGTGATGAGGGTCCGATCCAAGGTCCGAATGCGGGTGGATCGCATACCGATATCCTCAACGGTGCCGGAGACATCGCCGATACGGCAGTAGTCGCCCACGCGCACGGGCCGGTCAGCGATCAGCGTAAGGCTGCCAACGAAGTTCTCCACCGTTCTTTGCGCGCCCAGCGCCAGCGCCAAGCCACCGATACCCAGCGCGGCAAGCCCCGCTGTAACGTCGAAGCCCAGCGTGTCGAGCACTGCGATGCCGGCGACGATAGACAGGCCGATCTTGGCGCTGCGGCGAAAGAACCGCACCGCCGAAAAGGCGGTCAACTGCCCGCGCCGCGACATCCGGTCCATGCTGACCGCGCCGGCGGTATCGAGAATGCGCCAGATCAGCCAAGCCAGTGCGACCCAGATAACCACTTCGGTCAACACCGCGAAGTACTGCCGCGCCACGATGGAAACGCCGAGCGCAAGCCCCACCGTGGAGAAAATCCACACAGCGAGCATGAACTGCAGTGGGAGCTTACCGCGGCGGATCAGCTCTCTGGCATGCGGATGGCGATCGAGCCCCTTGAGTCGTAGGATCAGGAAGGCAAGCACCCCGATCACGACCCAGGCCGTCACATAGGCCAATGCCGCCAGCACCAGCAACACCAGCCAATGCCCCAAGGGCACGCCGCCGATGCGTGGGCCGCCGGACAGCTCTGCGGGCAGCAGGCGATCGATCAAACCGATCTGCACCTCGACTGCGAGCTCCGGGATCATTCCGACCGTTTCCGCGGAAATCAGCCAGATAGGTCCAGTCTGCTCGCGCTCCACGCGCTCGGCGAGCAGTTCGACCGTGTCCTCGACGGTGCGCACGGTGGCGATGCGATCCCGGTTCGGAGGCAACTCATCATCAAGGCGACCTTCCGGGGCGTCGCTCAGCTGCCGATGCGAGGCCACCACCCCGCCACGGTCCAGTATCCCCTGGAGCTGCCGCGCCAGCAGCGGCCCGCGGGCCTCGCGCCGCGAAGCGGGCAGCACGCTCAGATCCAGATATTGCGCGGCGCGTTGATAGTCCTCGTCCGCCAGGGCTTCCAGCAAACCGACTACCAGCCCCTGCGGCGTGCGCCGATTAAGCGGATCGGGCGGCAACTCGGGCTCAGCTGGCTCATCGGCCGCAGGCGCTTCGGCGGGCACCTGCGCCCAAGCCCCCACACCCACCAAAACGGCGAGCGCGAGCAAGATCAGGGCAAGTCCACGAAGACAATGGTTAAGCATGCTATTGGCGTGCACGACGGCTTTTGTTCTTGCGAATGAACGGCCGCTGCTGCGTGCGGAGACGGCCGGCATCTTTCGATATCCGGCCATGCGAAAGGAACATCAAGACGAGCGCGCGAGCGCCGGCTCCGATGTGGAGCGATGCGGGCACAAAAAACCCGGGCGATGCCCGGGCTTAGGTCTAGTGCCGTGTCTCAGGCACGGGCGGGGAGGCGCTGTCGTCGGCGAACAACTGCTCGATATCCACCGAGTCGTAGCGATACGATTCGTTGCAGAAATCGCAAGCGACCTCGACCTCGCCTTTTTCCTGCAGCACGTCCTGCATTTCCTCGTAGCCGAGCGATATCAGCACGCGGGCGACCTTGTCGCGCGAGCAGCCGCACTGAAAGTGGAACGGCGACGGGTCGAAGAGGCGGATGTCCTCTTCGTGATACAGCCGATGGATGATCTCCGGCGCAGAGAGCTGGAGCAGCTCGTCGTCGGTGATCGTTTCGGCGAGCTTCTCCGCGCGGTTCCAAGCGTCCTTGTCGCCGCTCTCGCCCGGCAGGCGCTGGACTAGCATGCCGGCGGCACGCGTGCCATCGGCCGTCAGCCAGACGCGGGTCGGCAGCTGCTCGGAGGTCAGGAAGTAAAAATCGAGCGCACCGGCGAGCGTACCCCGCTCCAGCGGCACGACACCTTGGTAGCGCTCACCGTTGTCGGGGTCGATGGTGATGACCAGGCGTCCGTTACGGCACAGCTCGCCCACATCCGCCTGCTCGTCGAGCTCGCCCTCCCAACGCGCAAGGGCGCGCAGCCCACCTCGGCTGGTGGCTTGCGCGACCAGCAGGGTCAGCGGTCCGTCGCCCTGCACTTGCATGATCAACGAGCCACGGAACTTGATGGTAGACGCAAGCAGCGCCGCCGCTGCCATCGCCTGCCCCAGCAAGCGCTGCAGAACCGGCGGGTAATCGCCGCGCGCCAGCACGGCCTGATAGGCATCATCGAGATGCGCGATTTCGCCGCGCACATTCTCGTGCTCAAAAATAAAGCGATACAGATGATCCGGTGTCGACATCGATTTACCAAGTAGCCGGGCACGTGCCTGATTTACGGCTCGCACCTGGTGGATAAGGAGGGTTTAGGACTCAGACAGGAGCAGCCTGGGGAAGTTCGATAGCCTAATGCGCGCCGCCAGTTTCAAGATGTTCGCGGCCGGGGGCCGCTCCCACAATAGAGATCAGCCTCCTGTGGGAGCGGCCCCCGGCCGCAAGTCACTCTAAGGGCGCCGCAGGCCGAGCTTCGCCGCGGAACGCCGGCCCCGGTTCCAGCTGTCAGCCTAGCTTCTGCTTGAGCAGCTCGTTCACCTGCGCCGGGTTGGCCTTGCCCTTGGAAGCCTTCATCACCTGGCCGACGAAGAAGCCCATCAGCTTGTCCTTGCCGGCCTTGTACTGCTCGACCTGCTGCGGGTTGGCGGCGATGACTTCATCGATCATGGCCTCGATGGCACCAGTATCGGTGACCTGCTTGAGACCGCGCTTCTCGATGATCTCGTCGGCTTCGCCTTCGCCGTTCCACATCGCCTCGAAGACATCCTTGGCGATTTTGCCGGAGATGGTGTTGTCCTGGATGCGCTTGAGCATGCCGCCCAGCATCTGCGGCGTCACCGGGCTTTCGGTGATGTCGAGGCCGGCCTTGTTGAGCGCGCCGAGAAGATCGCCCATGACCCAGTTAGCGGAGAGCTTGCCCTGGCGCCCCGACTCCTGCACCACGTGCTCGTAGAAAGCGGCGAGTTCGCGGCTGGCCGTAAGCACGCCTGCGTCATACGCCGGCAGCTCGTACTCCTTCATAAAGCGGTCGCGCTTCTCGTCCGGCAGCTCGGGCAGGGTTTCGCGCACGGCGTCGATGAAAGCCGGCTCGATGTCCAAGGGCAGCAGATCTGGATCCGGGAAGTAACGATAGTCGTTGGCCTCTTCCTTGGTACGCATGGAACGGGTTTCGTTCTTCTGCGCGTCGTAGAGGCGTGTTTCCTGCACAACCGTGCCGCCCGACTCCAGCAAGTCGATCTGGCGCTCGACCTCATAGTTGATCGCACGCTCGACGAAGCGGAAGGAGTTGAGGTTCTTGATCTCGGCGCGGGTACCGAATTCCTTCTGGCCCTTGGGGCGCACCGAAACGTTGGCGTCGCAGCGGAAGGAGCCTTCCTGCATGTTGCCGTCGGAGATCTCCAGGTAGCGCACCAGGCTGTGCATCTTCTTCATGTACGCCACGGCTTCCTTGGCCGAACGCAGGTCCGGCTCGGAGACGATCTCCAGCAGCGGCGTGCCGGCGCGGTTGAGGTCGATGCCGGTCATGCCCTCGAAATCCTCATGCAGGGACTTGCCGGCGTCCTCTTCAAGGTGAGCGCGGGTCACGCCGATGCGCTTGGTGCTGCCGTCTTCCAAATCGATGTCGAGCACGCCGTGCTCGACCACCGGCAACTCGTACTGGCTGATCTGGTAGCCCTTGGGCAGATCAGGATAGAAGTAGTTCTTGCGCGCGAACACCGAGCGCGGGGCGATCTTAGCGCCAATAGCCAAGCCGAACTTGACGGCCATGCGCACCGCATCCTCGTTCAGCACCGGCAGCACGCCGGGCATGCCGAGGTCGATGGCACTGGCCTGGGTGTTGGGCGCGGCGCCGTAGGCCGTGGAGGAACCCGAAAAGATCTTGCTCTTGGTGGCGAGCTGGACGTGGATCTCCAGCCCGATGACGGTTTCCCATTCCATCTTAAAATCCCTCCGGCGTGGCCAGGTGCCAATCGGTCGCCTGCTGGAACTTGTGCGCCACGTTGAGGAGCTTGGCCTCGCTAAAGTAGTTGCCGATCACCTGCAGCCCTACCGGCAGCCCCTTGGCGAAACCGGCCGGGATGGAGAGCCCGGGCACGCCTGCCAGGTTGACGGCAATGGTGTAGACATCGGAGAGGTACATCTGCAGCGGGTCATCGCTGCGCTCGCCGATATTGAACGCCACAGTCGGCGACGTCGGCCCCATCAGCACGTCGACTTCCTCGAAGACGCGCACGAAGTCGTCGCGAATCAAGCGCCGCAACTGCTGCGCCTTGAGGTAATAGGCATCGTAGTAACCGGCCGAGAGCGCATAGGTACCGACCATGATGCGACGCTTGACCTCGGCGCCGAAGCCCTCGCCGCGCGAGCGCTTGTAGAGATCCTCGAGGTCGACCGGGTTCTCGCAGCGATAGCCGTAGCGCACGCCGTCGAAGCGCGAAAGGTTCGAGGACGCCTCGGCGGGAGCGATTACGTAGTACACCGGCACCGAAAGCTTGGAGTTCGGCAGGCTCACTTCGCGCACTTCGGCGCCGAGCTTTTCGTACTCCTTGATCGCTGCTTCGACCACCTGGCCGACCTCGGGATCAAGGCCTTCGCCGAAAAACTCCTTGGGCAGACCGATCTTGAGGCCCTCCAGGGACTCGGCGATGCCGTCGGTGTAGTCCGGCACCACGTGCTCGACGCTGGTGGAGTCGCGCGGATCGAAGCCCGCCATATTATTTAGGAGTAGCGCCAGATCCTCGGCGGTACGGGCCATGGGGCCGCCCTGGTCGAGGCTGGAAGCGAACGCAATCATGCCGTAGCGAGACACCCGGCCGTAGGTGGGCTTGAGCCCGGAGATGCCGCACATTGCCGCCGGCTGACGGATGGAGCCGCCGGTGTCGGTGGCGGTCACGCCCGGCACCAGCCGCGCGGCCACGGCCGCGGCCGAGCCGCCGGAGGAGCCGCCGGGCACCGCGTCCAGCTTCCAGGGGTTCTTCACCGGTCCGTAGTAGCTGGTTTCGTTGGACGAGCCCATGGCGAACTCGTCCATGTTGGTCTTGCCCAGCATGACCACGCCGGCGGCCTTCAGCTTCTCGACTACGGTCGCGTCGTAGGGCGAGACGAAGCTGTCGAGCATCTTGGAGCCGCAACTGGTGCGCACACCCGCGGTGCAGAAGATGTCCTTGTGGGCGATGGGGATGCCGGTGAGCGGCCCGGCCTTGCCCGCGGCGCGAGCGGCATCGGCTTCGCGCGCCGCCTGCAGGGCCGGTTCGCGCGTTACGGTAATGAACGCATTGAGTTCGGGGTTGTGCGCTTCGATACGCCGCAGCAGCGCCTCGGTCAGCTCGACGCTGGAGAACTCGCCGGCTTTCAGCGCCGCAGCGAGTTCGGTAATCGTTTTGTCGTGCATCTGATGATTCCGTCCAGTAAGTTCGCGCTACTCGATCACTTTGGGAACGAGGTACAGGCCGGCTTCCGTGGCCGGCGCGATGCGCTGGAACAATTCACGCTGATCGCGCTCAGTAACCTCGTCGGGACGCAGACGCTGCGACATATCGAGCGGATGAGCCATGGGCTCGACCCCCTCGGTAGCGTGCGCGTTCATCTGTTCGACGAAGGCCAGGATGTCGGAAAGATTCTTCGCGTAGTCCGGAATGAGTGATTCATCAATGTCCAGACGCGCAAGATGCGCGATATTCTTGACTTCGGCGGGCCCAAGGGACATGGCCTTCTTCTCCATGAAACGGGTGCGAAAACAGCGCACAACGTTACCATAGAAGGTCGCTTGCCCAAACCCCCACCCATTGCTAGATTAACCGCTTCGCTAGGCTAGGTAGACACTATGTTCAAGGGCATTCGCGGGCTGTTTTCGAACGACTTGTCGATCGATCTCGGCACCGCCAACACGATTATTTATTCGCGCGGCCAGGGCATCGTGCTCCACGAGCCTTCGGTAGTAGCGATTCGACAGGACCGCGACGGCGGCCCCAAGAGCATCGCGGCGGTCGGCACCGACGCTAAGCAAATGCTCGGCCGTACGCCTGGCAACATCCGCGCTATTCGGCCGATGAAGGACGGCGTGATCGCCGACTTCACTGTCACCGAAAAGATGCTTCAGTACTTTATTAAAAAGGTGCACGAGGCGCGCTTCTTCAAGCCCAGCCCGCGCGTCCTGATCTGCGTGCCCTGCGGCTCGACTCAGGTCGAACGTCGTGCGATCAAGGAATCCGCGGCCGGCGCCGGCGCCCGCGAGGTGTACCTGATCGAAGAACCCATGTCCGCTGCCATCGGCGCCAACATGCCGGTCGACGAAGCTCGCGGCTCCATGGTGTTGGATATCGGTGGCGGCACTTCCGAAGTCGCCGTACTGTCCCTTAACGGTATCGTCTATTCGGCCTCTGTGCGCATCGGCGGCGACCGCTTCGACGAAGCGATCATCAACTACGTGCGGCGTAATTACGGTATTCTGATCGGCGAAGCGACCGCCGAGCGCATCAAGCACGAGATCGGCACGGCCTTCCCCGGCACCGAAGTACACGAGATCGAGGTCAAGGGCCGTAACCTAGCCCAGGGTGTGCCGCGCAGCTTCACGCTCAACAGCAACGAGATCCTGGAAGCCATGCAAGAGCCGCTTTCTGGCATCGTTGGCGCGGTCAAAACGGCGCTGGAGCAGACCCCGCCCGAGCTGGGCGCGGACGTTGCCGATCGCGGCATCGTGCTCACCGGCGGCGGCTCGCTGCTGCGCAACCTCGACCGCCTGCTGATGGAAGAGACAGGGCTGCCGGTCGTCGTGGCCGACGATCCGCTGACCTGCGTCGCCCGCGGCGGTGGCCGAGCGCTCGAACTGATGGACGAGAAGGGCATGGACCTCTTCACCGTCGAGTAGCGCTTCTGAGGCGCCGATCACAGCGGGTCGGCGCCTTTCGCTCTTTACAATAAGTTACTTACGCAAGGCACGGGATAGCGCTATCAAACCGCTGTTTCAACAAGGACCATCGCTGCCTGCGCGGATCGTGCTGCTCTCGCTCGCCGCGCTCGGCTTGATGACGCTCGACAACCGGCAAAAGCTGCCTGAACCGGTGCAGAGCTCGTTGTCCGCGGTCGTCTACCCGCTGCACTTGGCCGCCGATCTGCCATTCTCCTTCTTCGACTTCATCACCGAAGAACTCGCTACCCGACGCCAGCTCATCGAAGAGAACGATCGCTTGCGCACCCAGCAGCTACAGTATGCCGCGCGGCTACAGCGTTTCGACGCGCTCGAGCGCGAGAATATCGAGCTGCGCCAGTTGCTGCAGTCCTCCTACGAAATCAGCGAAACGGTGCTAATCGCCGAACTGCTGCGCGTCGATCTCGACCCCTACACCCACATCATCAAGATCGACAAAGGCAGCCGGGACGGTCTGTTCATGGGCCAGCCGGTACTCGACGCCAAAGGCGTGATGGGGCAGGTCGATGGGCTCGACCCCTTCAGCTCGGTGGTGCGTCTGATTACCGACCCGGGCCACGCCATCCCGGTGCAGATCAACCGCAACGGCCTGCGCGCAGTGGCGCTGGGTACGGGCGATGCTCATCGCCTGGAGCTGGCCAGCTTGCCTAATAACGCCGATGTTCAAGTAGGCGATCTGGTCGTGACCTCCGGCCTGGGCGGGCGCTTCCCGCAAGGTTATCCGGTAGGCCTCATCTCCGAGATTCACATCGATCCCGGCGAGCCGTTCGCGCGCATCGCGCTCGCGCCGTCTGCCGAACTCGATCGCAGCCGTCAGGTACTCCTGGTCAAGACGCGCTCGCAAACTCCACCCCCAGCGGAAGCGGAGGCCGGTGACGAGGAGCCGGCCGAAACAGCGCCTGCGGAGGCGAGCTCATGAACCAGGTCCGTCACCACGGCGGCTGGGTGGTCGTGGTGAGCTTCCTGGTCGCCTTGCTGCTGGTCGTTTTCCCGCTCCCGGAAGGGCTCCAGCATGCGCGCCCACAGTGGGTGGCGCTGATCCTCATATACTGGACTATGGCGCTGCCGGACCGTGTTGGCGCCGGCACGGGCTGGCTGGTCGGTCTGTTGCAGGATCTACTGCAAAGCAATCTGCTCGGGCAGCACGCCTTGGCTTACGGAATCCTTGCGTTCCTATCCATCAAGCTGCACCAGCGCATTCGTGTGTTCCCGCTCTGGCAGCAGGCGCTGGCCGTCATGGTACTGCTATTGCTGACCCGGCTGATCGTGCTCTGGACCAGCGGCGTGACCGGGCGCGCGCCCGACACCTCTCAGTACTGGTTTGCATCGGTCACCAGCACCGCGCTCTGGCCGGTGGTCTTTCTCGTCATGCGCAGCGTCCGCCAGCGCTTCAGTGTTCGCTGATCGCCCATGTCTTCACGCACGGTACTCAAAGATCAATACAAGGAGCGCCGGATGGTGCTGCGCCGCGCCTTGGTCGCGACGCTCGCCGTATTGGCGCTGATGGGCGTATTGCTGGGCCGCATGACCTATCTGCAGGTGCTCGGCTTCCAGCACTACAGCACCCTGTCGCACGAGAACCGGGTCAAGCTCGTGGCCATCCCTCCCACGCGGGGGCTGATCTACGATCGCAACGGGGTGCTCCTGGCCGAAAACCGCCCATCGTTCCGTCTCATCGTCACGCCTGAGGAAGTGCGCGACATGGACGACATGCTGAGGCGGCTCGGTCAGGTCATCGAACTGAGCGAGGGCGATCTGGAACGCTTTCGCGACCTGCTCGCCCGCAAGCGCCGCTTTGAAGAAATCCCGCTCAAATTCCGCTTATCGCCGGAAGAAGTAGCGCGTTTCGCCGTTGATCGCCACCGCTTCCCCGGGGTAGAGGTTCAGGCCGAGCTGTCGCGGCACTACCCGCACGGCGAGGTCGCGGTGCACGCTCTGGGCTACGTGGGGCGGATTAACCCGCAAGAACTCCAGCGTCTCGAGGAAGA
>JAJUGG010000060.1 GCA_029268285.1 Ectothiorhodospiraceae bacterium
GCCGGCACCCTCAAGGAAGTACGCGTCAAGGTCGGCGATAAGGTCTCGAAGGGCGATGTCATCGCCACCGCCGAGCTCGCCGGCGAGGAACCCGCCGAGTCCTCGCCCCAGCAGCCCAAGACCGAACCCGTCCAGGAGACCGTGCCTACCAAGGAGCCGGCCGAGGAAGAGCCGCGTCCCGAGCGCCCGGCGCCGACCCCGCAGGCTCGTAGTCCTGAGCCTGCGGGCGAGGTCGACTGTGATGTCGTGGTGATAGGCGCAGGGCCCGGCGGTTATACCGCTGCCTTCCGCGCCGCCGATCTGGGGTTGAAGACCGTGCTCGTCGAGCGCTATGAGAGCCTTGGCGGCATTTGCCTCAACGTCGGCTGCATCCCGTCCAAGGCGCTGCTGCACGCGGCCAAGGTCATCGACGAAGCAGCGAGCTTTGCCGAGCACGGCATCCGCTTCGGCGATCCGCAGATCGACATCGACAAGCTGCGCGACTGGAAGGAAAAGGTCGTGGGGCGGCTCACCGGCGGCCTCAAGCAACTCGCCAAACAGCGCAAGGTCGAGGTGATCCAGGGCAGCGCTCGCTTTGCGGACGCTCATACGCTGGAGATCGACACCGCCGGCGGCGAGCAACGGCAGCTACGCTTCGCCAACTGCATCGTCGCGGCCGGCTCGCGCCCCGTCGCTCCGCCGGGCTTTGACCTCGATCATCCACGCATTATGGACTCCACCAACGCGCTGGAGCTCCCCGACATCCCCGAACGTCTGCTGGTCGTCGGCGGCGGCATCATCGGCCTGGAGATGGCTACGGTCTACCAGGCCCTGGGGACGAAGATCACCGTGGTGGAGCTGGCCGACCGCCTCATGGCCGGTGCCGATGCGGATATGGTCAAGCCGTTACGCAAGCGCATCGAGGCGCGCTACGAGCAGATCTTGCTCAACACCAAGGTCACCGCGCTGGAGGCGGGCGATAAGGATGTGCTGGCGCGCTTCGAGGGCGAGGGCGCGCCGGCCGAGGCACGCTTCGACCGCGTCCTGGTCGCCATCGGCCGCCGCCCCAACAGCGATCGGCTGAATCTGGAAGCGGCCGGCGTCGAGCTCGACGAGCGCGGGCATATACGGGTCGATGAGTTCATGCGCAGCTCGGTGCCGCATATCTATGCCATCGGCGACATCGTCGGCCAACCCATGCTCGCCCACAAGGCAAGCCATGAAGGCAAGGTCGCGGCCGAACAGATCGCCGGGCAAAAGAGCGCCTTCGATGTGCGCGTCATACCGAGTGTCGCCTACACCGACCCGGAAGTGGCCTGGGCGGGCGTCACCGAGGAAGAGGCCAAGCGCGCGGGGCTCGATTACGAAAAAGGCGTTTTCCCCTGGGCGGCCAATGGCCGGAGCCTCAGCCAAGGTCGCGACGAAGGCATCACCAAGCTGATATTTGCAAAGGATTCGGGGCGCCTCATCGGTGGTGCGGCCACGGGACCGAACGCCGGCGAGTTGATCTCTGAAATCGCGTTGGCTATCGAGTTCGGCGCCGTAGCCGAGGACATCGCCCTCACCGTACACCCGCACCCGACGCTGTCGGAGACGGTGGCCATGAGCGCAGAAGCCGTTGCGGGTACGCTGACTGACCTTTATCTACCCAAGAAGCGCTGACCCAGGCGCCCCCCAGCCCCCGCCGCCATGCCTCGGCGGCGGGCGGCCGTTTTCGCGATTCCCCGGCACAGACATTCCGTTTAAGCTTGCGGTTATATCGTCATGCGGACGAGGAGACGCGCCATGGCCCGCATTGCCACCATCGTTGCCACCGGTCAGTATCTGCCCGAACGCCGGGTAAGCAATGAAGAGCTCAAAGAGCACTTCACCCGCCTTGGAAACCCCGAAGTGATCGACAAGTTCGCCAAGGGCACCGGCATCAACCAGCGCTTCTGGGCGCCGGACGACTGGGCGACTTCGGATCTGGCGCTGCCTGCGGCCAAGCAAGCTCTGGAGCGGGCCGGGCGACGGCCGGAGGATGTAGATCTCATTATCCTCGGCACCGACTCGCCCGACTACGTCACGCCGGCAACCTCCACCGTGCTACAGCACAAACTCGGGGCGAGCAAAGCCGGCACCTTCGACGTCGTCTGCGCCTGCGCCTCGTTTCCCACAGCCCTTTCCGCCGCCGCCGGCATCATCGCCACTAATCCGGCCATCAAGACCATTCTGGTGCTCGGCGTTTACATGATGCACAAGCTCGCCGACCCGAACGACCCGACCATCTTCTTCTATGGCGATGGCGCGGGGGCCGCGGTTGTGGAACCCGGGGACGCGCCCGGTTTTCTCGGCGCGGCCTATCTTGCCGACGGCAGCTATTACGACGCCTGGGGCGTGTACGCCGGCGGCACCAAGGAGCCGGCCACGCCGGAGGCCATCGAGGCCGGCCGCACCCATGTGCGCCTGGTCAAGCGTTACCCGCCCGAGATCAACAACGAAGGCTGGCCCAAGCTGTTCAATCAAGTGGCGGCGAACTGCGGTTTCACGGCGGCCGACGTGGACCAAGCCATCTTCACCCAGGTCAACAAGCACACGGTGGAGTTCGTCGCCCAGGAGCTAGGACTACCCATGGAGAAGGTGCCGACCATCATGGAGGACTGCGGCTACACCGGCTCGGCCTGCATTCCCATGGCCTTGGACACCGCCATCCAGCAAGGCCGAATCAAATCCGGCGACCTCGTCGTCATGATCGGCTCCGGCGTCGGCTACAACCAAGCCGCCTGCGCGCTGCGGATGACCTAGCCGGCCGGTGCCGGATTAAAGCCAGGGTAAACCACAGAGGCACGGAGAACGGCCAGCGAAGGAGGCCATGGACGCTCCGCGGCGGCTTGCACAGGCCGCTGGGGTTGGGCTCTCGGTCACCCCGTTCAAAGCCGCCGAGCCGCACAGGAGAACGCAGGCTTCTCGTAGGTCCGACTTCAGTCGAACGTCTTCGGCGAGGCGTCCGACTGAAGTCGGACCTACGCGGCACATTTTTGCAGTAAGAGACTCTTCTGGGACGCGCTAAAAAGCAGCCTGCCCGCGGGGCGGCACCCCGCATCACCGGGCCGATCAGCTTTTAGCGCTGTTACAGGGCTTCGCAATCGCTCATAGCGCTAGGTCTTATCACTCTTCTTCGCCCCCGTACGCTTGCGCGCCTGAGTCCTCCGCGGTTTTTCTCCGCTGCTTTTAGCCTCCGTCACGCCCGTCACCAGCTTTCCCTCACGATCGAGCGGCAGATTGCGCAGGGGGTCGAAGGGCTCCGGATAGGGCGTGGCGATGTCCTTCGCCGCCGGGTCCTCCGCGGCGATCCAGACGGACTGGTCGCCCCGCCAGCTTCCCTGCTCTACTGCCTGGACGAAATCGGCGATGATGCGCGCAACCAGCGCCGGAGCTTCCAGCGTGAAGGCGTGGCACATGCGCGGCACGATCATCAGCCGCGAGTTCGGGATGGCTCGGCGCAGAATGTCGTGGTGGTGGCGCGGCGTGAGGGTATCGTACTCGCCGTTGAGCACGAGGGTTGGGCAGCGGATCGCAACGAGTTCGTGAGTCATGCTCTGAAAATCGCGCATGGACTCCATGAGGTTCTGTATTGCGTAGAGCTCGTTGCCCACCACACCCAGGCGCTTGGTGAGCTCCAGCATATGCGCGTTGCGCTCCAGCCAGGCGTTGCTGAAGTTTAACGGCATGAGCAGATCGAGAAAGTAATCGAACCCCACCCGCGCCATGCCAATGTAGAGATTGCGCGCATGCCCCCGCAGCTGCGGATCGAGCTCACTGAAGGTACTGATGGGCAGCAGGCCGCCGATGCGCTCTGGGAACAGGCAAGCGTATTTGAGCACCACCACGCCGCCGAAGGAGATCCCCAACACGTAGGGCCGCTCGATGCCGAGATGCTCGTGCAAGTCGTGCAACTGGTAGGCGTGATCGTCGAAACCTACCCCCAGCACCGGCTTCGCCGAAGCCCCTTGGCCTAGCATGTCGTAACTGAGGACCCGAATTCCGAGCCGCGGCAGTTGCTCGAAGTAGGGCGCCCAGTGGCTGGTCTTCATGGCCAGCCCGTTGCAGATCGTAACGACCGGATCGCCTTCACGCCCGTACAGTTCGTAGTACACCTCGCGCCGTCCCTGGTGGCGATACACCGGCATCTCAGCCTCCTTCCGCGCTTGGCGCCCTGCTGACCTCGGCGAGAAGCGTCTCGAACAATGCCGCTACTATCGCGCGCCGGCCCTCCACGATGTCCTCGCGCGCCTCCGGCGACAGCCCGATATCCAAGTCCTTGAGGAGACGGATCTGGGTTTGAATCTGGCGTCCGTTCTCCTCCTCGATCTCCTTGAGCGCGGACAGGAACGGCGTATCCAGCGGCATGGTGGGCGGAAGCAGGGGTAGAAACCGGATCTCCGCCATGAAGGCGTGCGACAGCGCGAGGTACTCGTAGAAGTTGTGGTCGGCGCGGAAGAACCCGCTTAGATGCTTGGCTGCCCCGGTATCGCGCCAGAGCGCCAGGTTGAGGTTGGTAGCGGCGAGGTAGACCAGCGGATTGGAGCTCCACTGCGTTCCCTTGCCGAGCAGCGTCGAGAGTTCGACTTCCTTGAAATACTGATTGTGCAGGAATTTGTAAGGCAGCCACTCGAAGGGCTGAAACTCCACCCGCGCGAGGATCGCCGCGTTAAGACCTTTGACGCCTTGCAGGAACAGCGTCACGCGCGTCTGCGTGTCGGCGCCCAGCCCGTGCTCCATGAAATAGTGCTTAGCCTGTCGCCGTATCGCTTTACCCTGCTCGGCCATACGCGCCCCAACCATGCTGGAGATTGAAGTTGATCCTACCACCGGCGGCTTGAAGGTTCGACATCAAGGACTTAGTGCCTGTTCGACGAATCCGGGAATACCACCCGCTGACGAGCAACGCCGACACCGGCCGCACAAGCAGGACGAGGCATGCCAAACGAGCCCCTGAGCAACAAGGATGAGCGCCTGGAGCAACTGTGCGATTTGGCGCAGACACGTTGGCCGGCGCCGGATCGAGAACCCATCGCCGCGTTCATCGAACAGTTTTACCGCCGCACCGCAGCGGAGGATCTCCACAGCACGGCCACCGAGGACTTGTACGGCGCCGCGGTCTCGCACTGGCAGCTGCTGCAAGCCTATCGGAACCAGGCGCTGATCCGGGTCTATAACCCCGACCCCGAACAGCACGGCTGGCAATCGAGTCATACCGTCATCGAAATCGTTGTCGAAGACCGCCCGTTCCTGATCGACTCCGTCACGATCGCGCTCAACCGGCGCGGCCTCACGATCCATCTCATCATTCACCCGGTTATACCGGTAGACGATAGCAGCCCGCCGCAGCTCAGCTCGGAAGCCGAAGCCGAGCGTCGGCTGGCGTGCATGCACTTCGAGGTCGACCGCCATACTGACGCCGAGTTCCTGCAGTCACTACAGCAGGAGCTCGCCGCGGTTCTGGAGGACGTGCGCCTGGCGGTAAACGACTGGCAGGCCATGCGCGAACGACTGGAGGCGGTGCGCCGGGAACTCCAACAGACACCTTCCGCGGTAGCGGCGGCGGAACGCGACGAGGCCCTGGCTCTACTGCAGTGGTTGGCAGAAGACAATTTCACCTTCCTCGGCTACCGCTGCTATGAACTCGAGCGCCAAGCCGACCAGGACGTTCTGCGTCAGGTGTCCGATACCGGCCTCGGTATCTTGCGCCAACGCAAAGGCAGCGAGATATCGGCGCGCTTTGCCAAGCTGCCGGAGGTCGTACAGCGCCTGGCCCGCTCACCCGAGCCGCTGATCGTCACCAAGTCTAATGCGCGCGCGACGGTTCACCGGCCCGCGCACATGGACTACATCGGCATCAAGCGTTTCGATGCCGACGGCCGCGTCATCGGGGAGCATCGCTTCCTCGGCCTCTATACCTCGGCCGCCTACAACCGTAATCCGCGCAGCATTCCGGTGCTACGCCGCAAGATCGCCTACGTTATCGACAAGGCCGGCCTGCGTCTGGACAGCCACGACGGCAAAGCACTGCTCCACATCCTGGAAACCTACCCGCGCGACGAGCTGTTCCAGATCGACCCCGACACCCTGTACCGGTTCAGCCTGGGCGTGCTGCAACTGCAGGAACGGCGCCGGCTAAAGATTTTTGTGCGCCACGACGTCTTCCATCGCTTCGTCTCCTGCCTGATCTTCGCGCCGCGCGAGCGGTACAACACCGAAGTACGCGAGCAGATGCAGCAGGTCCTTATGGAGGTTTTCGGCGGGGACTACACCGAGTTCGCAGTACACCTGACTGAGTCGGTTCTAGCGCGCATACACATCGTCGTGTTTCTGCGCGAGCCGGGGCAGCCCGCATTCGATCAGGCGGCGCTGGAAGCGCGCCTCAGCGCGACCATGCAGCACTGGAGAGACGGCTATTACATCGCGCTACTGGAGCAGTTCGGCGAAGCGCTGGGTACGCGGCTGTTCAACCGCTACCGCGAGGCCTTCGACGCCGGCTACCGCGAGGACGTGCCGCCGCGGCTCGCGGCTCACGACACCGCGCGCCTGGAGGCCCTGGGGCCGGACAAACCGCTCGCCATCAGCCTGTACCGCCCGCTGGAAGCGGCCCCGGATTTTCTGCGCTTGAAGCTTTTCCATAGCGACCACCCCATCGCCCTGTCCGATGCGCTGCCCCTGCTGGAGAACATGGGACTACGCGTTATCGACGAGCGCCCCTACGACGTGCACCCCGACCGGGAGACGGTGCGCTGGGTCCACGATTTCGGCATGCAGCACCCTCGCGCCGATTCGCTAGACCAGATACGCGATAGTTTCGAGGACGCGCTTGCCGCGGTTTGGCACGGCCGCGCCGAGGACGATGGCTTCAACCGCTTAGTACTGACCGCAGGCCTCGACTGGCGCCGCATTGTGATTCTCCGCGCTTACTGCAAATATCTGCGCCAAGCAGGTACCACCCTCAGCCAAGGCTACATCGAGGATACGCTGGCCTCACATCCCCGCATCGCCCAGTGGCTAGTCGAGCTCTTCCATGCCCACCTCGCCCCTGACCACGCCGACCCGGCACGGGCGGACCAACTGACCGATCAGATCGAGGCCGCGCTCGATGAGGTAACCAGCCTGGATCAGGATCGCATCCTGCGCCGCTACCTAGCCGCCATAAAGGCGACATTGCGCACCAATTTCTTCCAGACAGCTGAAACCGGGCCCAAGCCCTATCTTTCACTCAAACTCGCGCCTGCCGAGATCCCGGCCATGCCGGAACCGCACCCGGCCTACGAGATTTTTGTTTACGCGCGAGACTTCGAGGGCACGCACCTGCGTGGCGGCAAAGTCGCCCGCGGCGGCATACGCTGGTCGGATCGGCGGGAGGACTTCCGCACGGAGGTTCTCGGGCTGATGAAAGCGCAGATGGTGAAGAACGCGGTCATCGTTCCGGTTGGCGCCAAAGGCGGCTTCGTGCTCAAGCACCCACCCGGCGACCGCGAGGCGTTGAGCGAAGCGGTGCGCGATTGTTACGCCAATTTCATTCGCGGCCTATTGGACATCACGGACAATCGAACCGAGGGGGGTATCACGCGTCCGCCACGCACGGTCTGTCATGACGACGAGGATCCTTATCTGGTCGTCGCCGCCGACAAAGGCACCGCCCGATTCTCGGATCTCGCCAACGCGGTAGCCGCGGAGTACGGCTTTTGGCTCGGCGACGCCTTCGCCTCCGGCGGATCGGCCGGCTACGACCATAAGGCCATGGGCATCACCGCCCGAGGCGCGTGGGAAGCCGTTCGCCGCCACTTCCGCGAGCTTGGCAAGGACATTCAAAGCGAGGCATTCACCGTTGTCGGCATCGGCGACATGTCCGGCGACGTGTTCGGCAACGGCATGCTGCTGTCGCGCCACATCAAGCTGATCGCCGCCTTCGATCACCGCCACGTCTTCATCGATCCCGACCCCGATCCCGAGATCTCCTACCAGGAGCGCCAACGCCTCTTCGCCAAGCCCCGCTCGAGCTGGGACGACTACGATCGCGCCAAGCTCTCCACGGGCGGAGAGATCTATCCGCGCACGGCCAAGCGCATCCGGCTATCGCCCGAGGCGCGCCGCGCGCTCGACGTCCAAGAACAGGAGCTCTCGCCCAACGCCCTGATCCGCGCCGTGCTGCGGGCACCGGTGGAGCTGCTCTGGAACGGCGGCATCGGTACCTACGTAAAAGCCTCCTACGAATCCCATGCCGAGGTGGGCGACAAGGGCAACGATGCCGTTCGCGTCGATGGCCGCACGCTGCGAGCACGTGTCGTGGGCGAGGGCGGCAACCTCGGCTTCACGCAACAAGGTCGCATTGAATATGCGCTGCGCGGTGGGCGCATCAACACCGATGCCATCGACAACTCGGGCGGGGTGGACTGCTCGGACCATGAGGTCAACATCAAGATCCTGCTCAATGAAGCCATCGACAACGGCGACCTGACGCTCAAGCAGCGCAATCAGTTACTGGAAGCCATGCGCGAGGAGGTCGCGCGGCTGGTACTGTCCAACAACTACCATCAGACGCAGGCAATCAGCTTGACCGAAGCGCGCGCGCTCGAGCTCCTGGACGAGCACACGCGGCTGATTCGCCACCTCGAGCGCAACGGGCTGCTCGACCGCGCGCTGGAGAATCTGCCCGATGACGAGGCGCTCGCCGAGCGCAGCGCCGATAAGCGCGGCCTGACCCGACCGGAGCTCGCCGTCTTGCTGGCGTACGCAAAAATCGCGCTCTACGGCGAGCTGCTGGACGATCCGGTCCTGGACGAGCCGCGCGTAACCGAACAGTTGCTGGACTACTTTCCCGCGCCCATCGCCGAGGGCTATGCCGAAGCCGTCAGGCAACACCGGCTGCGCGATGCGCTTGCCGCTACCGTCCTCACCAACGAAATCGTCGACCGCATGGGCCCCGGCTTCGCGCGACGTGTGGCGGACAGAACCAGCGCCGGCAGCGGCGACGTCGCTCGGGCCTATATCGCCGCGCGTGAAATTCTCGGTCTTGGCGCGCTACGCGCAGATCTCGAGCCGTTGGACAACCGTATCGAGGCTGCTGTGCAAGGGCGGATTCTGAACGAAATCGCCCGCCTGCACGAAGACGCCGCACTGTGGCTGCTGCGCGAATGCCGTGACGGCATCGCGGTCGACCAGGTCGTGGAACAGTTACAGCCGTGCGTGGAGCAGTTGGGAAAGGCACTGCCGACGCTGCTGCCCGAGTCCGGCCGACAACGCCTGGAGGACGGCAGCCGCCAACTGATGGAGCAGGGCCTTCCCGAGACACTGGCGGCGCGGGTGGCGGCCCTCAGGCTTTCCTACACCGCGCTCGACATCGCCGCCATCCGCAACCGCGCCGGCTGCGACATGGAACTTGCGGCACAGGTATACTATTGCGCTGCCGAAAAACTCGGGATCAGCTGGCTGCGCAAAGCCCTGGAACACTACGTCGTCGCCGATCACTGGCAGGAGAGGCTGCGCGACAGCTTGCTTGATGAACTCTATTTGCAGTTGCGCGACGTCGGCAGCGCAGTACTGCGCGCCACTTCGCACGGCGAGCCCGCGGCGCGGCGGGTCGATGCCTGGATCGCCCGTAACGCAAACTTCGCCGAACGCAGCGAGCAGACGCTTAGCGAGCTGCGCAGCGCAGGCACGCTGGAGCTGCCGATGCTGGCCATGGCGGTGCAGGAGCTCAAGCGCCTCGCCCAGGCTGGCGCGGCGCCGGCGCTGGAAGAGGACATGTCTTGATGCAAACCCTTGAACTGCACTTCAGCAGCCGCGGCGAAGGGCCGCCGCTGCTGCTCCTGCACGGGCTCTACGGCTCGGGCAACAACTGGCTCAGCCACGCCCGCTGGCTGGAAAAGGACTTCCGCGTCATCCTGCCGGATCTGCGCAATCACGGGCGCTCGCCGCACGCCGAGCCCATGGACTACCCGGCCATGGCCGCCGATATCGGGGCGCTGCTTGATCGCCTCGATATCGAGCAGGCGCTAATACTCGGGCATAGCATGGGCGGCAAGACCGCGATGACGCTGGCGCTACAGGCGCCGGGGCGGGTACGAGCGCTGATCGCCGCCGACATCGCACCGGTGACCTACCGGCAGAGCCACGGCCACGATGACATCCTAGACGCGCTGCGCGCGCTGCCGCTGACCGCGTTGGAGTCGCGCGCCGCCGCCGACCGCGCGCTAGCCGAGCGCATCGAGTCGTCTATGGTTCGGCAGTTCCTGCTCACCAATCTGGAGCGCGGCGACGATGGTTACCGCTGGCGCATTCCGCTGGATACGCTGACAGCGGCCATGCCGGCAATACGCGGTTTCCCGGAACTGTCCGGCCGCTACGAAGGGCCGACACTCTTCATTCACGGCGCCGCGTCCGATTACCTCACCGAAGACGCACTGCCCGCGGTGCGTCGCTACTTCCCGCAGGCGCAGGTGGAAACCTTGGCCGAAACCGGCCATTGGCTGCACGTGGAGCGACCGGAAGCCTTCGCCGAAGCGCTGCGACGCTTCCTGTCGCCTTTCCGCAACGCTGCTTCCCCGGGATAAAGCGATTGACCTGAGCAATCGCGGTGGCTGAAAGGGGGCTCTGACTCGTATAATGCTTCTTTTCCGCCACGCCCGCTTATTTAAGGTTTCGGAGAAGGCCTAGATGTCCGACGACTTTCGTGATGCCGCGCTCGCATATCACCGCAACAACCCACCCGGTAAAATCCAGGTTACGCCTACAAAACCGCTGGCAAACCAGCGCGATCTAGCCCTCGCCTATTCGCCCGGCGTCGCCGCGGCCTGTGAAGCCATCGTCGAGGACCCCAAGCAGGTCGCCGAGATGACCTCGCGCGGCAATCTCGTAGCGGTAATCACCAACGGCACCGCTGTGCTAGGGCTTGGCCAGATCGGACCGCTGGCCGCCAAGCCCGTCATGGAAGGCAAGGGCGTGCTGTTCAAGAAATTCGCCGGCATCGATGTATTCGACATCGAGATCGACGAGCGCGACCCCGAGAAGCTGATCGACATCATCGCCAGCCTCGAACCGACCTTCGGCGGCATTAACCTCGAAGACATCAAGGCGCCGGAGTGCTTCCAGATCGAGGAAGCCCTGCGTGCGCGCATGAAAATCCCGGTCTTCCACGACGACCAGCACGGCACGGCCATCGTCAGCGCCGCCGCGGTGCTCAACGGCCTGCGACTGGTCGACAAGAAGATCGAAGACGTCAAGCTGGTCGCCTCCGGCGCCGGCGCCGCCGCCATCGCCTGCCTGGACTTGCTCGTCAGCATGGGCATGCGCAAGGAAAACATCGTCGCAACCGACAGCAAGGGCGTGATCTATCAAGGTCGCAAGGAAGCGATGGATGCCCGCAAGGCCGGCTACGCCACCGAGCGCAGCGTACGCACGCTGGCGGAGGCCATGGAAGGGGCGGACATCTTCCTCGGCCTGTCGGCACCAGGCGTCGTCTCCCCCGAGATGGTCGAATCCATGGCGCCGAATCCGTTGATCCTGGCGCTGGCCAACCCGGTACCGGAAATCTTGCCGGAGAAGGTCAAGGAAGTCCGACCCGACGCCATTATCGCTACCGGCCGTTCGGACTACCCGAACCAGGTCAACAACGTTCTGTGCTTCCCCTTCATCTTCCGAGGCGCGCTGGACGTCGGCGCGACCACCATCAACGAAGAAATGAAGGTGGCGGCGGTGCGCGCCATCGCCGATCTGACCATGCAGGAGTCCTCCGACGTGGTGATCGCCGCCTATGGCGGTAAGGCCCTGCGCTTCGGCCCGGAGTACCTGATTCCCAAGCCCTTCGACCCGCGCCTAATTACTTCTGTGGCGCCGGCCGTGGCCCAGGCGGCGATGGAGAGCGGCGTCGCCGAACGCCCGATCGAGGACTTCGCAGCCTATCGGATGCGTCTCAACCAGTTCGTGTTCCAGTCTGGGCTGGTGATGAAGCCAATCTTCGAGCGCGCGCGCCAGAACCCCAAGCGCGTCGTCTACTGCGAGGGCGAAGAGGACCGCGTCCTGCATGCCGTTCAGGCCGTGCTCGACGACGGGCTTGCCAAGCCTATTCTGATCGGCCGGCGCAAGGTCGTGGACATGCGGCTCAAGCGCCTCGGCCTGCGCATCCGTCCGGACGAGCACTTCGAACTGGTCGACCCCGAGGACGATCCGCGCTTCAAGGAGTACTGGCAGCTCTACCACAGCCTCATGGAGCGTCGCGGTGTCACGCCAGCGCGCGCGCGGCAGATCGTCCGCACCCGTAACACCGTCATCGGCGCGCTCATGGTTCGCCGCGGCGAAGCCGACGCCATGCTGGCCGGCTTGGTCGGCCGCTATCACCGCCAGCTCCACTACGTCGAGCAGGTAATCGGCTCGCGTCCGGGCGTGCGCAACATGGCGGCCATGAACGTGCTGATCCTGCCCAAGGGCACCGTGTTCCTGTGCGACACCTACGTCAACGCGGAGCCGACGGCGCACCAGATTGCCGAGATGACGATTCTTGCGGCCGACGAAGTCCGCCGCTTCGGCATCACGCCCAAGGTGGCGCTGCTGAGCCACTCCAGCTTCGGCGGTTCGGACCATCCCTCGGCCGTAAAGATGCGCGAGGCGCTCACCCTCATCACCGACCGCGACCCGTCGCTGGAGGTGGAAGGCGAAATGCAGGGCGATGCCGCAATCTCCGAGCAGATCCGCAAGCGCATCTTCCCCAACGCGCGCCTTAAAGGTCAGGCCAATCTGCTGATCATGCCGTCCCTGGATGCTTCTAACATCGCCTTCAATTTGCTGAAGGCGGTGGCGGACGGCGTCTCGGTCGGCCCGATCCTGCTCGGTGCCGCGCGCCCGGCGCACGTGCTGACGCCGTCCACTACCGTGCGCGGTATCGTCAACATGAGCGCGCTGGCCGTGGTTGAGGCGGCGATGATGGGCATCGAGCCTCAGGAGGAGAAACTCTAGGCATGCTCGGGATCCTTATCGCCAATCTCGGCACCCCGGACGAACCGACCCCTGAAGCGCTGCGGCGCTATCTCGGCGAATTTCTCTGGGATCCGCGTGTGGTGGAAGGATCCCGCCCGCTGTGGTGGCTGGCGCTCAACGGCGTGGTGCTGCGCACGCGGCCGCGCAAGAGTGCCGAAGCCTACAGCAAAGTCTGGACCGAACAGGGCTCGCCGTTACTGGCAATCTCCCTCCGCCAACTCGATGCGTTACGTACGGCGCTGAACCAGCGCCTCGGCGCGCCTGTCGAGATGCGGCTAGGCATGCGCTACGGCAAGCCTTCCATCGCGCAAGGCCTGCAGGAGTTGCTAGACGCCGGCGTCCAGCGCCTGTTGGTGTTGCCGCTCTACCCTCAGTACTCAGCGACCACTACCGCCTCGGTGTTCGACGCCGTGGCCGCGATATTCAGCAAGGCACGGGACATCCCCGCGCTGCGCTTCGTGCGGGATTATCATGCCGATAACGGCTATATCGAGGCATTAGCCGCCTCTGTGCGCGAGCACTGGCAAGCTCGCGGTCAAGGGGAGAGGCTCGTGCTGTCTTTCCACGGCATTCCGAAAGAGTACGCCGATCGCGGCGACCCTTACCCGCAGGAGTGCCATGCTACCGCCGCACGCCTTGCCGCCGCGCTGGACCTTCCCGCCGAACGCTGGAACGTGACCTTCCAGTCCCGCTTCGGGCCGCGCGAATGGTTGCAGCCATACACCGACAAGACCTTGGAAGCCCTGGCTCGGGACGGCATTCGCCACATCGATCTAGCCTGCCCCGGTTTTTCCGCTGACTGTCTCGAGACGCTGGAAGAAAATGCGATGACCAATCGCGAACTGTTTTTCGCCGCCGGTGGCGAACGCTTCGAGTACATCCCCTGCCTTAACGACCGTGCCGATCACATCCAGGCTCTAACCGATCTGATAGCGCGCGAGCTCGGCGGCTGGCTGTAATACTTGTCCCGGGCGGCAACGACTTCCAGAATAGTCCGATCCGGTCCGAAATAAGACAAGGAGATCCGCATGCCATACGCGATCCGTGTGCACGAACACGGCGGTCCCGAGGCGCTGCGTTGGGAAGAAGTCCCGCTGCCCGAACCGCAAGCCGGGGAAGTCCTGGTAGAACATACGGCTGTAGGCTTGAACTTTATCGACGTCTACTTCCGCACCGGCCTCTACCAGCCGGCCGAGCGGCCTTTCATCCCGGGCGTCGAGGCAGCCGGCCGGGTCACCGCGGTAGGCCCGGGGGTTACCGGATTGAAGGAAGGCGATCGGGTCGCCTACGCCACGCAGCCGCCCGGTAGTTACACTCAAGCACGCGCCATGCCGGCTAACAGGCTGGTGAAGCTGCCTGACGAGATCGACGACGAAACCGCCGCCGCCATCATGCTCAAGGGCATGACCGCGCAATGCCTGCTGCGGCGGGTGTATCCGGTCAAGGCCGGCGATACCATCCTCGTGCATGCGGCCGCGGGCGGCGTCGGCAGCCTGATGTGCCAATGGGCGAAACACTTGGGCGCCACCGTCATCGGCACGGTCGGCAGCGCCGATAAGGCGGCTCGCGTCAAAGCGCTCGGCTGCGATTATCCGATTCTCTACAACGAACAGGACTTCGTGGAGCGGGTAAAGGAGATTACTAGCGGACGCGGTGTCGACGTCGTGTACGACTCGGTAGGGCGCGCAACCTTCATGAAATCGTTGGATTGCCTGCGACCGATGGGGATGATGGTCAGCTTCGGCCAGTCTTCCGGCGCGCTCGAGCCGCTGGAGGTAGGCCAGCTCGCCGCTAAGGGGTCGCTGTTCCTCACGCGCCCGACCTTGTTTACGTACACGGCCCGTCGTGAGGATCTGGTTACCACCGCGCGCGAACTCTTCGAGGTGGTGCGGGAGCGGGTGATCAAGGTCAATATCGGCCAGCGTTGGCCTTTGGCCGAAGCCGGCGCCGCGCATCAGGCCCTGGAAGCGCGAGCCACCACCGGCTCGACGCTGCTCATGCCCTAGCTGCCGTGGCTCTGCTCCGCACGACGCGGCTCACGCCCGAGCGTTGGCAGAACCTGCTCGAAGCCTTGGGTGGGCGGCGTAACGCCGTCCCTACCCAATTCTCGCGCTTACGAGCCGCCTACTGCGAGCCGCATCGGCACTACCACGACGTCTGCCACCTGGGCCGGTGCTTGGCGCTGCTGGATGCGACACCGGAGGCGGTACCGGGAGCCCGCGCTCCGATCGAAGCCGCGCTCTGGTTCCACGATGCGGTCTACCGGCCAGGAGCGCCGGATAACGAGTTCCGCAGCGCCGAATGGGCTTGGCGCACCTTGAAGCAGGCCGGCGTGCCGCTCCCGGTGTGCCGGCAGATCGCGCGGCTGATCTTAGCAACCCGAAACCATTTGGCGGACGATGCCGACAGCGCGCTCATGGTCGACATCGATCTCGCCATCCTCGGCGCGCCGCCGGCGCTCTACGCGGAGTTCGAGCGGACGGTGCGTCGTGAACATCCAACGGTACCGGAGGCGCTGTTTCGCGCTGGCCGCGCCAATGTCCTCAACGGGTTTCTGCAACGCCCGCGCATCTACCAAACTCGGTACTATCGCCTGCGGCTGGAGTCCCGCGCGCGCAGCAACCTCGCGCAGGCTATCGCCGCGCTGGAGGAGGAGTAGGAGCAGACTGCCTACCGCTACCGCCCCGTGTTCGGTCTCGCGAACGTCGAAAACTCAGGCGCCGTGGCCGGCCGCATGGGCGGCAAGCGCGTTTTCTTCTTCCTCGCTCAACTCCGGTAGCGGCGCACCTAACTCCAGCTGCTCGAAAGCTTGCCCGTAGAGCTCCAGCGCCGTCTCGCGATCCTGCATTTTCGCCAGCAGGGCAGCGAGCGTGACCTTGCTGGCCACCCCGGCATCACGTGCAACCGCGGCTTCGAGATAGTCGCGAGCCCGGCTCCAGATGCGCGCCCGCAGCGCCTGCCGGCCCGCTGCGTACAACAAGGCCGCATCGTCCGGACGCCCTTGCAGCCATTTCTCAAGCTGGCTGAGTTGCCGATCCGGCGCGC
>JAJUGG010000061.1 GCA_029268285.1 Ectothiorhodospiraceae bacterium
GCCTTTCTCTTCTCTGTGCCTCCGTGCCTCCGTGCTTCGGATTCAATCGCTAAAAAAACGTCCCATCCAGCGGCGACGAGGCGCTGGCAAAGCGCTTGCGCGGGATGCGGCCGGCGAGGAAGGCTTCGCGGCCGGCTTCGATGGCCTTGCGCATGGCCGAGGCCATAAGCACCGGGTTCTGCGCGCCGGCGATGGCGGTGTTCATGAGCACGCCGTCGCAGCCCAGCTCCATCGCGATGGCCGCATCCGAGGCCGTGCCGACGCCGGCGTCCACCAGAATCGGGACGTTGGCGTTTTCGACGATGGTGAGGATGTTGTAGGGGTTGCGGATGCCCAGCCCCGAGCCGATGGGGGCCGCCAGCGGCATTACTGCCACACAGCCCATCTCCTCGAAGCGCTTGGCCATGATGGGGTCGTCGTTGGTGTAGACCATCACGTCGAAGCCGTCTTTGATCAGCACCTCGGCGGCTTCCACCGTGGCGGGCATGTCCGGGAACAGGGTTTTCTCGTCGCCCAGCACTTCCAGCTTGACCAGGCTATGGCCGTCGAGCATCTCGCGCGCGAGTCGGCAGGTGCGCAGCGCGTCTTTGGCCGTAAAGCACCCGGCGGTGTTAGGCAGGATGGTGTAGCGCTCCGGCGAGATCACGTCGAGTAAATTGGGCTCGCCCGGATTCTGGCCGATGTTGGTGCGGCGAATGGCAACGGTGACGATCTCGGCGCCGCTCGCTTCGATAGCGCGTGCCGTCTCGTCGAGGTCCTTGTACTTGCCCGTGCCGACCAGCAGTCGGGAGCGGTATTCCCTGCCCGCGATGGTGAGGAGGTCGTGGTTTTCGCTCATATGCGCTCCCTGAAGGGAAACTTAGCCGCCGCCAATGGCGTGGACGATCTCCACCCTGTCGCCCGGCGAGAGGCGATAGCTCGCATACTCGCTGCGGGGAAGGATGTCCTCGTTGACCTCTATGGCCAACCGCTTTCCGGCCAAGTCGAGCGACTTGACCAACTCGGCCGCGGTAGTGCCTTCGGGAACGGAATGGGTTTCGCCGTTGAGAATGATTTCCATAGCGGAGCTATTCTACAACACCGCCAGGATTAAACGACCCTTGCGTCGTGCTGGGAAAACTTCATAATACGGAGTATTGAGCGGGTGTAGTTCAATGGTAGAACGGGAGCTTCCCAAGCTCTTAACGTGGGTTCGATTCCCATCACCCGCTCCACTTCTTCTTTTTCCCTGAGTATCCCGGATATCGAGCACGCCGAGGCGGGCGAACGCCCCGGCGCGGGTTTGGCGCTTAGCTGTGTAGCCGCGACAGCAGTTGCTGGGCACGCTCGGCGCGCTGCTTGTCCTCTTGCTGGACTGCGCGGAAGAACTCAGCCAATTCCTGTTTACCGTCCTGCTCGGCATCGCGAATGTACTGGTCGTACACTTGCGCGCCCTGCAGTGCGTGATAGAGCACGCTCGTCAGGTCGTAGGTGGTATCGGTCGCGCCGGTCTTGGCTGGGTCGGTCATATCCACACACCTCCTTGTTGTTGGGATATGAGAGAAACGCACAGCCTGAATGGGGTTTTTTCAGCCGGGGGTCAAGCGGGCCGCGCAAATGGTTTTCAGGGTGGATTCCAGCTTGGTCAGTTCGTACGGCTTGGTGAGGAACAGCGTTCCCTCGGGCGCGTCGTCGGCATCGTTCAAGTGCTTGGGGTCGTAGCCGGAAACACAGAGCACGCGCAGTTCAGGCTGCTGTTGCAAGGCTTCTCGGGCCAGTGCCAAACCAGTCGCCCCGGGCAGGCGATAGTCCGTGAACAGCAAGTCGAAACGATTGCGTTCCAGGGCACGCCGCGCGGCATCGGCGTGTTCGGCGGTATGCACCACATGCCCCAAATCTTCCAGTAGGTCCTGCGTAGAGTTGCGCAACTCCTCATCGTCCTCGACCAGGAGAATGCTCAGCCTTGTGTGATCGTGCGGTCGAGCGTTGTCTAAGGCTTCTCGCACTTTGACCGCGAGCTGGTCTCGGCCGTAAGGCTTGCGGAGCAGGCTGATGCCCGTAGGCGGGTCGGTCAGGCCGTGGGAGTAGCCCGAGGCGAGCAGTATGGCTAAGCCGGGGCGTTGGCTAATAGCTTGTTTTGCGAGTTCGTGGCCGAACATGGTGCCGGGCATAACGACATCGGTGAAGAGTAAGTCCACCGGTTTATGCTCAAGCATTTCCAGCGCCTGCTCCGCGTCGGAAGCCTGTAGTACCTGATAGCCCAGCTCCGACAGGAGCTGCACGACAGTGCCGCGTACGGCCGGATTGTCTTCGACCACCAACACGGTTTCGCTCCCGCTGGGGAGCGTGCTGAGCTTTGGCGAATGGGATGGTCGAGGCTGCTCGCTTTTGTCGGTGCGCGGCAGATAGAGCCTTACCGTTGTGCCTTCGCCAACCGTGCTTTCGAGCAAAAGATGGCCGCCGCTCTGCTTGATGAAACCGTATGCCATGCTGAGGCCGAGTCCGGTGCCGCGCCCTGCCGGTTTGGTGGTGTAGAAGGGCTCGAATACGCGTTCTATCAGCTCGGGAGAAATGCCCGCTCCCGTATCGCTCAGGGTGATCTCCAGGTAGTCGCCGGCAGCTAGCTCGAGTTGAGCGGCGTGTTCTGCGGCAAGGCTTATATTGCGCGCGGCCAAACGCAGGCGGCCGCTGCCGCTCATGGCGTCGCGGGCGTTGATGGCGAGGTTGAGAATGACGTTCTCGAGCTGGTAGGGATCGACAAAGAGGTTCCACAGCCCTTTCTCGCAATCGAGCTCTACTTCCACGGCTTCGCCCACGGCGCGTCGGAGCAGATCCGACATATCGTTCAGCAGGCGGTGCAGGGTGAAGACTTGCGGTTGCAGCGTCTGCCGGCGGGCGAAGGCGAGCAGTTGCGAAGAGAGTCGTGCGCCGCGCTCGACCGCGTTGCGAGCTGCCTGGAGGAAGCGGCGATTATCCGAGTCCGGCTCCAGCCGCGATGACAAGAGCTCCAGATTTCCGCTGATGACCTGGAGTAGGTTGTTGAAGTCGTGCGCGACGCCGCCGGTCAGTTGCCCGACGGCTTCCAGCTTCTGCGCCTGCCATAAGGCGGCTTGGCTTTGCTCCAGCTCATGGGTGCGCGCTTCGACCAGCTCTTCGAGATGATCGCGATAACGGCAAAGCTCCTGCTCGGCCCGCTGCTTCTCGGTAATGTCGTGACCCTGAACGAAAATCCCGCCTACAGTCCCGTTAGCCTCTATGATGGGTTGATAGATAAAATCGGCAAAAATTTCCTCCTTGTCCATGCCGGGCTGGCGTTGGACGATTAAACTCATGTTCCGCCCGGCGAAGGGCTTGCCGGTTCGATAAACCTCGTTGAGCAGGTCCACATAACCTTGCTGCTCGAGCTCGGGCAGCGCTTTTCGCACCGGTAATCCAACGAGCTTGCGGTGACCGACCAGCTGGTAGTAAGCCTGGTTAACGATTTCGAAGACGTGGTCTGGACCGCGGAGAAAACAGACGAACCCGGGCGTCTGATCGAACAGGCGCCGTAGATGCTCCGCCTCCGCTTCAAGCGAGCGATTGGCATCCTGTACGATCTGAGCGCGTCGGAAGACGCTGTTCTCGAGCATTGCTGAAGGCAGCTCGGTCGGCTTGCGCTTGAGGCGAGCCGCTTCTTTCAACTGCTGAAGCTCGGTTACGTCGATCGTGTGCTGGAGGATGAGCTTTACGTCGCCATCGTCATCCAGCAGCGGCGTATTGGTAGCGCTCCAATAGCGTACCTCGAGCACTTCGCCGTCTGCGGTCAGGTGCCTGATTGGGTAACGGATCAAGGCCAGGGTATCGGTGGCGCGTGTTTTGAGGACGCGTTCGAAGGAGGCGCGCAACTGTCGCTCGCTTTCGTCTTCCGAATGATCCGGCCCTCCGGGAAAGGCGTCGAACATGCCGCGGCCGACGAGATCCTCCCGACGGCGCCCGGTCATTCGCAAGTAGGCTTCGTTGGCGTCGACGATGGTGAGATCCGGCAGCATCACGACGTAGGGGTTAGGTGAGTGCTGGAAGATCGGCTCGAATTCGGAAGTTTGGAATACCTGGGCGGGCGACACGGAACTCTCCTTGTTTTGCGCGTCAGCCAAGGCCGATAGTGCTTAGATCGAGTATGGCGGTGGGCATTACCTGCTACAACTCCGGGGCGCGTATGGGTTTGAGCCTAGTAGGAGAGTCGAGAGCTTGGCGGTGCGATCGAGCGCGGCGCAGGCGCCGAAGCGCGGCTTCGAGTGCGGCCAGAGCCGGAGCTTCCGGGTCAATGCGACGTATGCGCTGGAGAAAGCGGCGCATGCGCCGACCATAGCCTTCGTCATAACCGGTCTCCTTCATGATCTCGAAGCTTGCTCGCGCAGCGGCGGCGTTTGTCACGATGTTGTCTGGCGCGAGTGCCGCAGCCTCCTGGAAATGCTTGAGTGCGATCCAGGCGTTGCCCGTGGCGAGCGCTCGATATCCTTGAAGGTATAGTATGCGCAGGTGTTGATCGGTGTGAATCAGGTTCAGGTCGCTACGTTCGCGCGCGCTCAGGTGAATGTGAGCGCGCCAGCGTGCCAGCCAGTTTGCCTCTAGCTGCTGCAGTCGGGGCAGCGCGGGGAGTTCGTCGCGTGGCGCACTGTGAGCTTTGCTGCTCAAGCCGTACAGCAGCGGCGTTACGAACAGGGACAGAAGCGTTGAGAAACCGAGCCCCCAAATGATCGCACCGGCCACCGCGCCCCAGACCCGAGACTCCCCCGCAAGGCCCGTAGCCAGAGACCACAGGCCCGCCATCGTGGTCACGGAACTGATCAAGATCGGAATGACGCGCCGACGCGCCGCGCATACGGCCGCAGCCCAGGGGCCGAGGCCCGCGCGTTGGTAGGCGTTTGCAGCGGAGACCAAAACGATCGCACCGTTCACGGTTACGCCGGCCAGAGCGACTATTCCGTAAATCGTGTACAGGCTGAGCGGCATGCGGCTCAGCATCAGGCCGATGACGACGCCGATGAATGCCAGCGGCACGGCTGCGAGCACGATCAAGGGCTGCAGATAACTGCGGAATTGGGTAGCGAGTATGAGGTAGATCAGCCCCAGCCCGAGCAGGAAGAAGCCGCCCAGGCTGGCGAGGCTTTCTTCGATGTCGTCCAGTTCGCCACTGAAATCCAGAACTACCTGCGGATAGAAGCGCGCGTGGTGGCTTTCCCACAAAGCCTGGAGACGGCGGTTAACGGAGACGGTATCGGTGAGGTCCGGGTCGATTTCGGCCATTACCGAGATAGCGCGCCGGAAGTTGTAGTGGCGGATCTCATCGGCGCCGGGGGCGGTTTCGGCATGCACGAGGTGGGCGAGCGCCACAGCGCCGCCGTCGGCTAGCGCAATGTCGTGGCGCAGAAAGTCATCGAGTTGCGTGACAGCGCCCTCTGCGGCTTTTACCCGTACGCCGAGCGGCTCGCCGCGCTCGCGCATGGCAGCTGCCACTTCGCCGTCGCTCAACAGCCGGATGCTGCGCGCTACCATATTTGGGTCGAGCCCGACGCGGGTGATGGCGTCCGAGTCGAGCCGCAGCGTAAGCTCAGCGCGTCCGCGCGCGTCGTCGTCGCGGATGTCCCGTACCCCCTCGAAGCCCTGCAGCAAGGCCGCGACGCGATCCGCCGCTGCGCGGATCTCGGCCGCGCTGTCGCCGCGTACTTTGACGTTGATGGGCGCATCCACTGGCGGCCCGCTAGTGACCTGATAGAAGCTGAGAGTGGCAATGCCGCCGAGGCCGTGCAGCCGCGTGCGCAGTAGCTCGATCATCTTGCCGATGCTGCGGGTGTGTGCGCCCGGTGCTTGCAGGCTGACGGCAACTTGGCCGAGGTGGCTGCCGCTGGCGCGACCATCGGGGCCGTACTGCACGCCGGCGTAGCTCGCGCTGCCGCGCAGTTCCTCCGGGCTCAATTCGATGTTTACCGCCTGCTCCACCGCGCGTGCTGCCTCGAGCGTGCGGGTGAGCGTCGTGCCTGGCGGTGTGCTTAGGCTGATATAAAAGATCCGCGCAGGGTCGCTGGCGAAGAAGTCCATGCGCACGGCACCGGCGGAAACCGCCCCGAGCGCCAATAGCAAGGCGCCGAACGCTGCTGCCGCGATCCAGCGGCTGCGGCGCAGCGCGCGCAGCAGGAGCTTAGTATAAGCGTGTCGGATACGGCGTGTGATGGCCTCTCGTAAGCGCTGAACGGCAGTGCGCCGGGCCGTGACGGAGCGCCAGGCGACGATGTGGCTGGGTAGAATCCAGAAGGCTTCGATCAGGCTCAGTGTGAGCGCGACCACGACCACTAACGGGGTCACGCGCATGTAATCGCCCAGCACGCCTGGCAGCAGCATCAGCGGGAGAAAAGCTGCTATGGTGGTGAGTACCGCTGCTGTAACCGGCGCCGCGACCTCACGCACGCCCGAAACGGCTGCATCCAGTGCGGTGCGGCCGCGTTGCAGGCGCAGGTGTATGGCATCGACCACGACCACGGCGTCGTCCACCAGCATGCCGAGCACGATGACCAGCCCCAGTAGAACCACCACGTTCAGCGTCTGGTCGAGCAGATGAAGCACGATGAAGCTGCCGGCAAGCACCAGCGGCAGGCCGAGGCTGGTCAGCAGGGCGAGCTTGCCGCCGAGGAACAGCCAAGTTACGAGCAGCACCAGCACCAGGCCGGTCAGCGCATTGGCCTCCATGACGCCGATCGCGTGCTGAGTTTGCGCGGTTTGATCGCTGAGCAGAACCAACTCGACACCGCTGCCTGCCTGCTGCCGATTGAAGGCGCGCAGGTATTCCTCTACCTGCCGCACGAGTTCGAACACATTGGCGTCGCCTTGCTTGACGACGTTCAGCAGCAAGGCGGGGCGGTTCTGGTAACGCACCATTTCCATCGGCTCGGCCAAGCCCAGGCGCACCTCGGCGACGCTGCGCAGCGGCACCTCTCCCTGCGCGGTGAGCACAGGCAGCCCCGCGAGGTAGCCGGGATCGCTGCTGGTGCCCTGAACCCGAACCAGCCACTCGCGGCTGCCCACCTGCAAGGTGCCGGCCGCCAGATCGCGGAAATAGGCGCTGACGGTGTCGGCCAGGGCGGTAGGTGCGACGCCTAGCCCCAGTAACCGCGCCGGCTCGAACAGCACCTGTAGTTCGGGCTCACGCTCGCCCTCGATGCGCACCTCCTCGACCTCGGCAAAGTTCTCCAAGTCCTTCTCGATGCGCCGGGCCAGTCGCATCAGCTCGACAGTGGTTTCGTCGCCGGCCAGGATGAGCATGACGGAGGCATTGCTGTTGGCGCTGGTGAGCTTAGTCACCAACGGCTGAGAGGCCGCGGCCGGCAGCAGGTCGGCGCTGTTTTGAATCTCCCGGCGCAGGTCGCCGAGGCGTTCGGCGAAGGTTTCGTCGTCGAGGTTCAGAAAGCGCACCCCTATGGTCGATGCGCCGGCGCGGCTTACGCTGGTTACGCTGCGCAGGTCGCGTACGCGTCGCACGGCCTGCTCCAGTACATCGGTCACCTGGGCTTCTACATCTTCGGCTGCAGCGCCAGGCAGCGTGGTGCGAATGTCGATGTAGTTAAAGTTGACGGTCGGGTCTTGCTCCCGAGGCAGCGCTTGATAGGCAGCAAACCCCAGCGCCAGCAACAGGAGCGCAATCAGGCTGGTGAGAATGTGATTCTTCAGTAGTTGAGCGTACACGCGTGCTTCACCGCGCAGTCGGAGCGATCAGGTCGCCGTCGTGCAGCCCGAAACGACCCTCGAGCACCACTTGCGCGGACGGCTCCAAATCGATCGGCGCGGGGTATCCCTCGCGGGCCTCGGGCAGCGGATGGAAGCGGGCGCGGCCGCTGTCGGCCAGGAATACGCCGATGCTGCCGTCGCGACGGACCAATACGTCGGGCGGGAGATGCGGGCGGGAGGTCGTCCACTGCACCCGGCCTGCCTGCCCGGGCGACGCGGCTTCTTCGCTGAAGCTGAAGCGGGCCTCGTAGCTGCGCAGGCGTGAGTCGACCACCGGTACCACCGCCCGCAGCGTCAGCGCATAGCGTTGGTTGCGGCTGACGAACTCGACCTGGCGCGCCTCCTGCAGGGCGGCAAGGTCCTGCTCCTGGACTTGTCCGCTGACCTCGAGCTGTACCCGGTCGACCAGCCGCAGCAGTACGGTGCCGGGCTCGGCGAGGTCGCCGACACTGGCCGTGCGCTCCAGCACCACGGCAGCGAACGGCGCGCGCACCTCGCATTTGCTCACGCGGCGGTGTGCCGCGGCGAGCGCGGCCTGCAGGCGCAGGACTTCGGCCGCCGCCTGTCGCGCGCCGGCCTCGCGCTGCTTGAGCATCTCGACGCTGGCGAACTCGCCGACCTTCATTCGGCGCATCTGATCGAGCTGGAAATCGCTCAAGTCCTGCTGCGCCTGCGCGACTGCGAGCTGCGCTTCGGCCTGAGTGGCGCCGAGCCGGTGCGCGTCGCAATCAAGCTCGGCTAGCAACTGCCCGGCTTCGACCTCGTCCCCCACCTGCACGGGCAGCGCCTTGACCGTACCGGGAACCTCGGCGCTGATGCGCGCGTCGTTGAGCGGCACGGCCGTGCCGGGCGCGCTGCGGCTGGGATAAATCGTCAACGCAGCCACGGTCTGTTGCGTAACCGGAAGCGGCTGCGCCGCCGAGACCCCGAAAGCGCATAGAAACAGCAACGCTCCCACGCCCCATTCGGGTTGGGTGCGGAGAAGACCTCGTGCTCTCATGGCGATTCCATTCGACCCCGCCGGGGCGGTCGTCCTTGATACCCGTTGTTATTACTCGGCCCTTTTTTTGCCTGGACCGTTGTTGATCAGTTTAGTCTGGAATCGCGTGTTGTCCTGGGGCGAGGCGCGGCGGTCGCGGCGAGATCGGCGCTCCCACAAGTAGGCGCCACCTTTAGGTAGGAGCGGCCGCCGGCCGCGATTGAAGTTCGGCCGTTGCGGCGCGATGGGAATCGCGGCGAGGTCGGCGCTCCCACAGAGAAAGCACCTTTCTCCGTGCCTCCGGGATTCAATAGCAGCCTGCTGGGTGCATCCGCGAAGCAACGCGCCGGAACCGCGTTAATAGCATGGGGTTACCATGAACACCGGTGCGCCTACCCACACGGTGGAGACGAGGGAAATGCCGTCGACGAGGCCGGCGACGGCGGCGCGAAAGCGGGTGCGATTGTCGTCGGCGTGGCGCCAGGTATCGTAGGCGAGCCAGGTGAGATAGCCGATGAAGGCGAGTGTCGTGATGACAATCGCAGCGAGCGCTACCGTGATGATATTGCTGCCCAGCGCCTGCATCGCGTCAAGGGCATAGCGACAACCGAGCGACATGAGCGCGTAGAGCAGTACGAAGTACGCGCTCCAGACGATCAAGCCTAGATTGATGCCGATCAGTCCGCCCGTGTGCAGTCGCCGCAGCATCAGATTACCTCGGCGAATAAGTGGATGGTCGCGTAGGTCGCAATCCCCATGATCACGGTGCCGTGCCAGAACAGGCGCATCACCCGGGGCTCCAGTTGCCGCTGAGCGTCAATGTAGCCTCGCCATTGTCGCGCTTGTACGAAGCCGTTCATGAGCAGGCTGATGACGATGTGGGTCGCCACGAAGCCGTACATTGTCCACAGCACGGCGCTGTAGGCGCTTTCGGTGGGTTTGGGCGCCATTTGCGACAGCGCCTGGTACTCGAGGACGAGGTAGACGACGCTAAGAAGTGCTGCGGCGGTAAGCCCGATGTGCAGCAACACACCGCGCCGCGCGATGGCGACGATCAAGCTGCTGGCAGCCAATGCCGCGGCCGCCAGGCTCGCCGGTAGCAGCGCTGTTTCCGCTGTGCCGCTGGCCGGCCACGGCTCGGGCCAGACAGCCCAGAGGTAGTAGTAGGTGAACAGTAGCGAGCCGAACAGGCTGGCATCGCCGGCGAGCGTCAAGCCGGTGCCCCAGAGGCCGGGCGCGTTCGGGGTGCTGTAGTGCGGCGGCAAGCGCAGGCCGAGTCCGGCATCGATCAGTTTCGGCGGCGTGAGACTGCCGTTCTGCCAAGCCCAGATCAGCATCGTGATCACTGTAGCGGCGATGCTCGCGGCACTCAGCCAGTACAGCGAGCTCAGGATGCCGATGAAGAAGAATGCCGTGAACACAGCGCTGATCAGCGGCAATGGCGTCGGCTTGGGCAGGATGATGACTTGCTGCGGCTCGCCGTCCAGGGTGCTGGTGCCGAGAGTCTCGCGCTGGCCGGAAGAGGTATCTGCGAGATAATACTCGCCCCGGTGCATCCGCCCGGCCAGCTCTGGCTTCGACCACAGCGGGTGGCTGTCGTCCACCGGGCCGATGCTGACAAAGTTGTAATTCGTCGCGGGATTATCCACGGCCCATTCCAGGGTGCCCGCGCCCCAGACGTCGCCCTCGGCGCGCCGACCGTACCTGAAGTGCAACACCAGGTCGGCAACGAGCGCACCGATGCCGGCGGTCAGCACGAATCCGCCCACGGTGGATATGAGATTGGTCCATTCCCAGCCTACATCCCAGCCGTAGGTGTAGACGCGCCGCGGCATGCCCAGGAAGCCGGTCAGGTGCATGGGCAGGAAGGTGATGTTGAAGCCGAGGAAGATCAGCCAGAATGCCGCGCGCGCGAGCAGTTTGGAGGGGACCCGCCCGGAGAACTTGGGCAGCCAGTAGTAGAAGGCGGCGAACAGCGGGAACACCATGCCACCGAACAGCACATAGTGCAGATGCGCCACCACGAAATGAGTGTCGTGCACCTGCCAGTCGAAGGGCGCGATGGCGACCATGACGCCGGTAAGCCCGCCGGCCACGAAGGTGAAGAAAAAGCCGAACACATACAGCATCGGCACTTCGAACTTGGGCCGCCCGGTCCATAGCGTCGCAATCCAGGAGAAGATCTGGATGCCGCTGGGGATCACCACGGCGAGGCTGGCGGCCGAGAAAAAGCTCTGCGACAGATAGGGCAGCCCTACGGTGTACATGTGGTGTGCCCACAGCATGAAGCTGATGAAGCCGGTCGCGAGCACGCTCAGCACGACCCACGAGTAGCCGACGATGGCACGCCGGGCGAAGGTCGGGATGATCATCGACAGCATGCCGGCGGCCGGGAGGAAGATGATGTAGACCTCCGGGTGGCCGAAGATCCAGAACAAGTGCTGCCAGAGCAAGGGATTGCCGCCGGCGGCGGTGTCGTAGAAGGGCAGCCCCACAGTACGCTGCAGCTCCAGCAGGATGGAGCCCATGACCAAGGGCGGGAAGCCGATCAGGATCATGAAGGCCACCACCAGCATGTACCAAGCGAACAGCGGCATGCGCCGCAGCGACATGCCCGGCGCCCGGGCGCGGAGAATGGTGGCAATGAGTTCGATGGCGCCGCTGATGGAGGAAATCTCCACGAAGGTGACGCCGAGCAGCCAAAAGTCCACGCTGGAATCGGGCGCGAACTCCTTGTCGTTAAGCGGCACATACATGAACCAGCCGCCGGCCGGGACCATGTCGAACAGGAAGCTCGAGTAGAGCAGCAGGCCGCCGAAGAGATAGCACCAGTAGCCGTAGGCGCCCAGGCGCGGGAATACCAGATCCCGCGCGCCGATCATTTTGGGGATGAGATAGAGCGCGAAGCCTTCCACCATCGGCACGGCGAACAGGAACATCATGGTCGTGCCGTGCATGGTGAAAAGGCGGTTGTAGGTCTCGTGGTCGACGATGTTTGCGCCGGGGATGGCAATCTGAGCGCGCATCACCATGGCCAGCAGCCCGGCGATGAGGAAGAACACGAAACCGGTGATGATGAATCGCTGGCCGACGGCGGTGTGGTTCACCACCTGCAAGCGGCCACGCCAGCCCGGTGGAGCGCCCCAGATGACGTCCAGGCGCTCGCGCAAGCTGCTGCCGGCGTCGGCGTTGGTCACTGCAGCTCCTCCAGATAAGCCGCGATGGATTCTGCGGTCGGTTGATCGAACGCGTCCTTGTGCGAGGGCATGTCCGCGCCCGGCTTGAATTCCTGATAATCGCGAATCAGCGCCGCCAGCGTGGCGCTGTTGTTGTCCAGAGTACCGGCCGCCAGGGTGCGGCGGCTGCCGACGTGGGTGAGGTCGGGGCCGATACGGCCGCTTGCCGGCGTGCCGCGCACGGTGTGGCACTCGACGCAGCCCTGGCTCAGGAAGGCGGCCAGGCCGCGGCGGGCTTCGGTCGAAGAGGGTTGGCGTGCCGGCTTGCGTTGACCGGCCGCCCAGGCCTCGAAAGCCTCCTGCGGCTTCGCGACCACCACGAAAGCCATATGCGTGTGTTGCGCCCCGCAGAACTCCGCGCACTGGCCGCGGAACTCGCCGGCCTCCTCGGCCTTGAGCGTCAGGCGGTTGGCGTGGCCCGGCATAGCGTCGATCTTGCCCGCCAACCTCGGCACCCAGAAGCTATGGATGACGTCATTGCTGGTGACAAGAACCTCGACCGCTTGGCCTACCGGCAGGTGGATTTCGTTTGCGGTGGTGAAATCATCGCCGGCATCGGGAAAGCGGTAGCGGACTTCCCACCACCATTGATGCCCCGTCACTTCGATGCGCAACGCGCCTTCCGGCGGCGGCGCCCGCAAGCCGTCGCCTAGCGCCAATGCGTAGACCAACAACGGCGGCAGGGCGAGTAGCGGTAGCAGCACGCCGCCGGCGATGACCATTTTGTTGCCGTCCAGCGCCGGGCGACGGCGGCCGAAGACGGCATAGAAGCCCAGCACCATCACCAATACCAGGATGGCCACCGAGCCCCAGAACATGATCCAAGAGAGGCTGAAGACATGATCGGCCTCTGGGCTGACGGGCGCTAGCGCCGACTGCACGCCGTCGAAGCGCACGCAGCCGCCGAATCCCAGCGCCAACAGGCCGGGAAGCAGGTGTGCACCGCGAAGTTGGCGTAGCGTGCTGCCGATGACTCAGTCCTTTCCGCTTATTCGGTTATCCACGCAGGGATCTGGGGGACTGACGAGGTAGATGAGGGTGTGCGGCCTTGATCCAAACCGCGCCTCCCCCAGTGTTAGCGTTTATGGAACGCACACGCGATTACAGCTATAGCCGCGGCATCCCGAGCACGGCGGCCGTTGCCAACCACCCCATCCATCCGATGTTGGTTAATTTCCCCATTGCGTTCTTGAGCAGTGGCTTGGCTACCGACGTCACCTACCTCTGGACCGGCGACGTGTTCTGGGCCAAGGCGACATTCTGGGTGGTGGCATTCGGCTTCACCATCGGCATGGTGGCGGCCGTGGCCGGCCTGACGGATTACCTCACCGTGCGGCGGATTCGGCACTATTTCTCATCGTCCAACCACATGGTCGCTGCGATCATGTTGCTGGCCACCGCGTTTGCCAACCTGCTCGCGCGTTTGGGCGAGCGCGTGGAAGTGGTTTATCCGTGGGGGATCGTGCTGTCCGCCGTGACGGCGCTGATGGTGGCGGTGGCGGGTTGGCTCGGCGGCAAGCTCGTATTCGAGTACAACGTCGGCACGGCCGAAGACTAGCGGCATAAGCGAGGCCTAAAAGGGCTTGGCGACCACGAGCACGAGAATGGGCAGCGCGAGCAGCACCGGCGCGAAGCTGAGCACATGGTAGAACCAGGGCGCGAACGGCTTGTTGCCGCCCTCGAACTTGACGCTAAGCTCGCTGGCATAAATGTGCAGAAGCACGAGCAAGGCCACGAACAGCAGTTTGAGCGGCAGCCAGCCGCCTACGAAACCGCGGCTGTAGAGCAGCCAACCGCCCGTGACGATGCCAAGCGTGGCGGCCGGCGTCAGGAACATGAAAAACAGCGAGCGCTCCAGGGCCACCAACTGCTTGTTCTCGTCCGTGGTTTGGGCCTTGCAATGGGCCGCGTAAAGCTGCGGCAGGGCAACCAGGCTGCCGAACCAGACCGTAATGAAACTGATATGCAGCAGGAGTATCCAGTCCATGGTGCTCCAGCGGTGTGAAGTGCGCCCCCTTCATAATCGGGGGCGCAGGGAGTGGTCTCAAGCGGCGTGACGGCGCCGGCGCCGCGGCAGGTGGCCTTCGCGAGCCAAATGTTGATGCAGTTCGATGCCGCTCAGACGGGCCAGCGCCTTGGGCACCTCGTGGTAGCGAATGTCTTCGCCGACCGCTTCGGTGAGCGATGGGCGCAGCATGCCCAGCGTGCGTTTATCGGCGCACAGCACCAGGTGCTGAAAGCCGTTGGCGCGCACCATTTTCTCGACCTCCCGCGCAACGCGACGGGCGAATTTGCGTGTGGCCTCGCGTGTGCGGCCGCTTTCGTCATAGGTATGGCCGGGCCCGTACGCGGGCCGGTTCCGCCCACGGCGATATTCGCTGGAGCGCTCGTCGAGATCGTTATCGCGCAGCTGATAACGCTCCACGAGATTGGGGCCGGACTGGAGTTGGGGAATGTCGGCGGGCTCGAGAGTGAAAACGCGGGCGTGAGCTCCCTCCGCGACTACGACGCAGTACTCGCTCATGGTGTACTCCCATTGCTTGTGATCCGAGCTCGGACCAAGGCGAAGTCGTGTGGAGGCACAGGATGCTGCGGCTGTACCTCTAGATGGGCTTTTGGGGTACGACGGCCTCGATCTCAATGTAAAGTATAGAAACCAAACCGAGAGAACGCCGTGGCGGGCACGCAAATCGCCGCGGAGACCACACGAGAAGGACCAACTATGGCGCGGGCGTTGAAATGGATCCTCGGGATCGTACTGGCGTTGATTCTGCTGGTGGTTATTGCGGTTATCGCAATTATCGTCTTGGTCGACCCTAACGATTACCGGGACGACATCGCCCGCATCGTCGAGCAGCAGACCGGCCGCGAATTGACCATCGAGGGCGATCTGAAGCTGACCTTCTTCCCGTGGCTGGGCCTGGAAACCGGGGCCATGCGCCTCGCCGACGATGCGGCCTTCGGCGACCAGCCCTTTGCCGCCGTGGACCGCGTGCGTTTTGCCGTTAAGCTGCTGCCCTTGCTGAGCCGCGAGATTGAACTCGATCGTATCGTGGTCGAGGGCCTGGAGCTGCGGGCCATCCTCAACGAGGAGGGCGTCGGCAACTGGGAGAGTCTGGTAGCCGCCGGCGATGACGCAGACGCCGCGGAAGAAGCGCCGGCCGAGCCCGAGCAGCCGCAGGATGGCGGCGCGCCGCCCATCGCCCTGGCCGCCTTGGGCGGCCTGGAACTGCGTGATGCCTACGTGCTCTACGAGGATCGGGCCGCGGGCGCACGCTACGAAGTAGCCCCCCTCAACCTTGAAATCGCCGCCTTCGAGCTGGGGCAGGCTATTCCCGTTGAAGGCGACTGGGTTGTAACAGGCACCGATCTGCCGCGGCTGGCGGGGGAAATTTCCTCGCGGCTACGCTTCGACCCCGAAGCGCAGCAGTTCGCGCTGGAGGATCTGGCGCTAAACCTGCTCGGCAGCGGTGAGCCGCTGCCCGCCGAAGAACTGCCCATCACTCTTGCCGGTACCATCCACGGCGATCTACAGACCAGCCGCTTCAGCGCGCCCGAGCTTCAGCTACGGATCGCCGGCGTACCGGCCACGGCCAGCGTGGACGTGCAACTGCCCGAGGAGGGCGTCGAAGCGCAGGCGCAACTCGACCTGCCCGCCTTCAATGCCCGTGAGTTGGCACAGCGCCTGAACATCGAGCTACCGGAAATGGCCGACCCCACCGCCTTGACGCGGGTGGCCCTGCAGACGGCGCTGCAGTACGGCAGCAACGGCTTGCGCCTGCACACCTTGCGCGTGGGGCTGGACGACACCACGCTCGAGGCGCAAGCGGCCATCGGCGATTTCGATCCGGTGCAGGGCGAGTTTCAAGTCGCCATAGACGCTATCAACGTCGATCGCTACCTGCCGCCGGAGACCGAGGAGGAGGTCGAAGCCGCCACGCCCGCCACCGCTACGGCAGCGGCCACCGAGCTGCCGCTGGACAC
>JAJUGG010000062.1 GCA_029268285.1 Ectothiorhodospiraceae bacterium
AACAACCCCGTCTTAACCTGAGTAGTGATCCAGGCATCGCGGCTGCGCGCGCTCAGACGGCTCGGCTCGCCGATACCCAATTCGTTGACCACGGTGCGAACTTCGTTGAACTCGCGGGCGATGCGCTCGGCCGCCAAACCGGCCTCGCGCGTCGGCACCTCGCCGGTCAACAACACCTGCATGTTGTAGCTGGTGATATTGACATGGCTGTCGTCGAACCAGGCTTCGTCGCCCAGAGCAGACTTGATCTGAATCTCCAGCGACTGATCCATCGCCACCGTCTTAGCGGGACGCCGATCATGCACTACCGCCACACCGGTGGCAGCGCCGCCGACAACCAGCGGCGCACATCCTCCCAAAAGCACAGCAACGCCCAACAGGGCGGGCAGAACCACGGGTTTCATGATCTACTCGGGATTGAACAAGTGCTGATCGATTAGATCGCAGAGGCAATGGATCACCAGCAAATGCACTTCCTGAATGCGCGCGGTTACCTGGGCCGGCACGCGGATTTCGACATCACCCTCCTTGAGCAACGGCGCCATGGCGCCGCCGTCACGGCCCGTCAGGGCCACCACTCGAACACCGCGTTCGTGGGCCGCTTCGATGGCAGCCACTACGTTGTCGGAGTTACCGCTAGTGCTGATCGCGAGCAGAACATCGCCGTTCTGGCCCAGGGCCCGGACCTGCTTGGCGAAGATGTCGCGGTAGCAATAGTCGTTAGCAATCGACGTGATGGTTGAGCTATCCGTCGTCAGTGCGATAGCCGGCAAGCCTGGGCGTTCCATCTCGAAGCGGTTGAGCAACTCCGAGGAGAAGTGCTGAGCATCACCCGCCGAGCCGCCATTACCGCAGCTGAGCACCTTGCCGTCTTCCTGCAGACAGCGCGCGAGGCTTTCAGCCGCCTCTACGATGCGCGGCGTCAGCTGATCAATGGCGCGCTGCTTGGTCTCGATGCTCTCGTGGAAATGCTGAATGATACGCTCATGCGGATCCATTACTTGTCCTTCTTCAATCGGCGTCGAATGCGCCTTTGATCCAGTTAACCTGTCCGGCCCCATCGATCGCTACCACATCGAAGCGGCAGGCCGGCATTGATGCGCGCGACAGGAGATAGTGCTGCGCCGCGGCTATTAGCTTGCGCCGCTTACGCCAGTCGATACTGTCCGCAGCGCTGCCGTAGCGGCCGTCACTACGCAACCGTACCTCAACAAAGACCACCGTATCCGCGTCATTCATCACGAGATCGATCTCGCCGCGCCGACAGCGGTAGTTGGCTTCCTGCAAAACCAGCCCGGCTGCCTCGAGGTAGCGCCGGGCCTGCTGCTCAGCGCGCCGGCCGCGGCTCAGACTCAGCATGGGGCCTCTCGCCAAAGGTGGCCGCGTCCAGCAACACGCGCACGCCGTTGTTCATGAAGCGCACCGGCACCAATTTCCGCACGACACGCCCATCACGATCAACACTCAAGATGCCCGTGCCGCCTGGTAGCGTTTCCCCGGGGAACTCGCGCATGGCATCGACATAAGGCACCAGCCGGTATGCGTCCATGCCCAGCGCGTACAAGCGCGTCGAGCCGCCCTCCGGCCACAGCTCGTCTACCGCCTCGCGGCTCAGGGGCGCGGCGCCGTCGTCCACCCCGAACATCCAAGGCATCTCCATGAACATGACGCTCTCAAGATCCTGATCGGCGATGCTCCACGTTCCGGTGTAGATGTGCGACGTCGCCAGAACCGGCATTTCGATGGCGTGGAAGAAGCGCAACTGCGGCCGTATCAGGCGCCCCTCGCGCGGATAGGCGGCCAAAAATATCACATCGGCGTCCTGGCGTCGGTAGGGCTCGAACTCCATTGAACGGTTCAGCACACCTCGCAGCGTTCGATACCTGCGCGCGCTGGCGTCCAGATTCAGCAGCGCTTGAATCGAATCGCTGAAGTCGTTGAGCGCGGGGTTGTAGTAAACCGTCTCCAGCACCCGCTCCTCACCGAACGCGCGGGCGAAACTGGCGCCGACTCGACGCCCCCACTCGCCCTGAGGCAGCATCATGACGGCGCGCTGAAAATCTCGGCTGCGCGCAAAGGCGGCGGCCGCCCAAGCCTCATCCTCCGGCGGCAAGCCGAACTGGTACAGACCCGCAGGGCCGGTATAGCCGTCCGGCAGGGTATTCAGCGCCAGCACCGGCACCGGCAACTCGGCCTGACCCGCCAACGCCACCAGCGACTCCTTGGTAAGCGGGCCGACGACGAACTCCGCTCCTGCCGTAACCGCCTCCTCGTAGGCCGTGGCCACGTGACGGCCATCGGCCCCGACGTCGTAGACGCGTATCCGCGGCCGATCGTCGGACGCATAATAAGCCGCCGCAAAACCTGCATAGATACTCTCCGCGGCACTGGCAAGGGGCCCCGTCATCGGCAGCAGCAGCGCGATCTCGCTCGGGTAGCGCAGACCGGCCTGATAGCGAACCAATAGTTGCGGCATCAGCCGCGCCGACGCCGGATGACGCGGGTAGCGCATTTGCCACGCCTGCATCGCCTCGCCCAGTTCGTCCGGACGCAGCCGCAGCTCGCGAATGAGATAAGCCAGCTCCAGCCAGCCGCCGAAGGTATCCGGGGCCGGCGGCATGAGGGCGCTCAACTCTTCCATGGGCACCTTGCTCAGCAGCGCCCACACCATCTCCTCGCCTGGCATACGCTCCTCAGCCGGCGCCGTCTCCAGCCAGGCGCTAAGCGCTCGTGCAGCGTCCAACGGCCGGTTCAGCGCCGACAGAGCCTGCGCCCGCGCCTTCAGCCAACGAGCGGCCAACGCCTCCGGCACGGGCTCACGCTCGAGCAGAGCCAGCGCTCGCTCCGGCGCATCTTCAATCAAGTGCAGCCTGGCCTCAAGCAGCTGGCGCTGCCACTGCTGCTGCTCGGTCAGAACCGCCGGCAGCCGCGACAGCTGAAAGCGCGCAGCCCCCGGCCGCTCCAGCTCAAGCCAGATATTCGCCGCTGCAAAACGCAGCCGCACCGCCTCCGCGTCATCACGCGTCGTGGCTGCCGCATCGCCAAAGAGGCTGGCCGCCTGCTCCAACTCGCCCGCTTCCTGGGCTTCCAACGCCCGCTGTTCGTAAATATTGATCTCGCGCTCGGGCGCGCGCGTCGGCTGCGTACCGCAACTGGCAAGCACCAGTGCGAGCAGGACGGCCGCGAGGGGAGCAAAACGGCTTCGCAGGTCCATAAGTCGGTTCTCAATACGCGTACAATACGGAAGAAACCGGCGCCGGCCGGCGGCTCAGTATCGACACGAGGACTAAGAGGTGTCAAACCACCCGGGCATTCTATACATTGTTGCCACGCCCATCGGCAACCTCGAAGACATCAGCCAACGCGCCGTTCGAGTGCTGTCGGAAGTCGACGTGATCGCGGCCGAGGATACCCGCCATAGCGGTGCGTTGCTACGCCACCTGAACGTTTCCTCGCCGCTCGTGAGCCTGCACGAACACAACGAAGAACGCCAGGTCCGCAGCCTCATCGCACGGTTGCGTAACGGCGACAGTATTGCGCTGATCAGCGATGCCGGCACGCCGCTGGTCAGCGACCCCGGCTATCGCTTGGTACGCGCCGCCCAGGATGACGCCATTCAAGTTGTGCCGGTGCCAGGCCCCAGCGCCGTCCTCGCTGCCCTCTCAGCTGCCGGCCTGCCTACCGACCGCTTCGCCTTCGAAGGCTTTCTACCGGCGAAACCGGCAGCGCGCCGAAAACGCCTGGAGGCCTTAACAGCCGAACCGCGCACGCTGGTGTTTTTCGAGTCCACCCACCGTATCGCCGACAGCTTGGCGGACATGGCCGCGATCTTCGGCCCCGAGCGTGAAGCAGCGCTGGCAAAGGAGCTGACCAAAAGCTTCGAGAGCATACGCCGCGGTCCGCTGCGCGACCTCCATGCCTGGCTGACAGCACAAGCAGAGCGTAGCCGAGGCGAGTTCGTGGTGATGATTGGCGGTGCGGAGGAGACAGCCGAAGATGACGGCCAGCAGGCGGAACGCGTCGTGCAAATTCTCGCGGCCGAGCTCCCTCTCAAGCAGGCCGCGGCGCTAGCCGCAGAGATTACGGGCGTCGCCCGCAACAAGCTCTATCGCCGAGCCTTGGCGCAAACACGCTCCGAAGAGGGCTAAAGCACGGATAGCGTCACTGCGCAGCTGGCACTCCGGCAGCCGGCACGCTCCGAAAAAGACAAGACAGCGGGACTCGCCCCAGCGGCGAGTAGCAGCTGCCGCTTACTTCACCACACGCAGGGTCGGACGGCCGGCGCTCTTTTGCCCGCCACCCGGACCGCCTTCGGGCGGCTCCCCCCCGTCATCGCGCTCATTGAACAGCATGCCTTGGCCGTTTTCGCGCGCGTAAATCGCCATCACGGCTTCAACGGGGACGGTTACGTCACGCGGCGTGCCCCCGAAGCGAGCATTGAAGCTGACGAAGTCGTTGCCAACATTGAGGCCGCGCACGGCGCGCGGCGCGACGTTGAGCACCAACTTGCCGTTGTCGGCGTATTCAAGGGGGGCATCGATGCCGTCCTTACCAATATCGACCAGGATGTACGGCGTCAGGCCATTATCGACGATCCACTCGTACAAGGCCCGTATCAGATAAGGACGGCTCGAAGTCATAAACACACCAACTCAGCGTTTAGCGCATGGCGCGTTCAGCGTCGCTCAGGCTCCGCTGGAAAGACTCACGCGCAAACAGGCGCTCGGCATAGTCGCTGACAGCGTTTGCCTCCACCGGCAGGTGGACGCCGTAATGTTCCAGCCTCCACAGCAAGGGCGCCACCGTACAATCCATCACGGTGAACTCCTCACTGAGGAAGTGAGGCTGGCTCGCAAACACCTCGTTGCTTGCCACCAGGCTGTCGGTCAGCTGCTTGCGCGCCTCGGCGGCACGCGCCTCGTCCCCCGACTCCAAAACCTGCGCCAGGCTGTACCAGTCAGTTTCCACCCGATACAGAACCAGCCGCGCCTTGGCACGCGAGACCGGATCGACCGGCATCAGCGGCGGGTGCGGGAAGCGTTCGTCGAGATATTCGACGATGACCTTGGTGTCGTACAGTGCGAGATCGCGGTCGACGAGCGTCGGGACGGTGCCGTACGGGTTCAGATCCAGCAGATCTTCCGGCTTGGCCCCCTCCTCGACTACCTGAATTTCAGCCGTAATGCCTTTCTCAGCCAGCACGAAACGAATCCGGTGACTGAACGGGCAGGTCGGCCCGGAAAACAAAGTCATTACCGCGCGTCGACTAACTGCCGCCATTTATTCGCGCTCTCCTATCATAGGGGCTGGTGCGAAACCAGCCGCCTAGTGAACGTCTTTCCAGTATTCCTTCTTGAGGAGATACGCCAGAATCGTGAAGACCAAGAGGAACGCAATGACCTTGATACCCAAGGACTGACGATCCGCCTTGATCGGCTCCGCGATATAGGCCATGAAGTTGGTGATATCGCGAGTAACCGCCTGGTACTCGGCTTGGTTCAGAAGCCCTGAGCCTTCTTCGACCTGAATGCCGGCGATGGCGATCTCACCGTTGTGCTCCTCGTAAGCCGGTTCCGGCGTACCCTGCAGCGTCCAGAGGACGTGCGGCATCGCGACGTCGGGGAACAGCGTGTTGTTCCAGCCGCTCGCTTTCGACGGATCGACATAGAAGGAATTGAGGTAAGTATACACCCAGTCCGCACCGCGCAGGCGGGTGGTCAGCGTGAGATCGGGCGGCGCGACGCCGAACCAGCGCTCGGCATCAACCGGATCCATCGCGGTTTCCATGGTGTCGCCGATCTGGGCATCGGTGAGGATCAGGTACTGCTCGACGAGATCCTCCGGCAGATCGAGATCGGCGGCCAGCCGGTTATACCGCTGGTACTGCGCGGAGTGGCACCCCAGGCAGTAATTCACGAAGTACTTGGCGCCGCGCTGCAAGGAAGCCTTGTCGTTAGGGTCGACACGGGGATCCATCAACGGGCCCGTGGGGCCGGCGGCAAAACCTGCAACCGGCACCATGGCGATCAAGAGAGCGAGGAAAAACTTTTTCATTTGAACGTCACCCTTTCCGGCACCGGCTTGGTTTTCTCCCACCCGAAGAAGGTGTAGAGCCAGAGGAATATGAAGAAGCCGAAGTAGGTCGCAGTACCGATCTGCGCCAACAGCGTCTTCACCGGCGTCGGCTGCTGCAGCCCGAGGTAGCCCAGCAGAATGAACGCGATCACGAACAGAGTCAGCGCGATCTTGTAGCCGAGCCCACGGTAACGGATGGACTTCACCTTGCCGCGGTCGAGCCAGGGCAGCACGAACAGCACCGCGATGGCCGCGCCCATGGCGAGCACGCCGCCGAGCTTGTTCGGCACTGCGCGCAGAATCGCGTAGAACGGCGTGAAGTACCAGACCGGCGCGATATGGTCAGGCGTCTTCAGCGGGTTAGCCGGCTCGAAGTTCGGCGCCTCGAGGAACATGCCGCCAAACTCGGGAGCGAAGAACACCACCAGCGAGAACACGATCAGGAACACGCCGACCCCGAAAATGTCCTTCACGGTGTAGTACGGATGGAAGGGGATGCCGTCCAGCGGCACGCCGCTCTCGTCCTTGTGCTTTTTGATGTCGACGCCGTCAGGGTTGTTGGAGCCGACTTCGTGCAGCGCCATGAGATGGGCGATCACCAGGAACACCAGCACCAGCGGCAGCGCGATCACGTGCAGCGCGAAGAAGCGGTTCAGCGTGACCTCGGAGACGTTGTAGTCGCCGCGGATCCACAGCGCCAAGTCCTCGCCGATGCCGGGCAACGCGCCAAACAAGGAAATGATCACCTGCGCGCCCCAGTAGGACATCTGGCCCCAAGGCAGCAGATAGCCCATGAAGGCTTCGGCCATCAGCACGAGATAGATCAACATGCCGAAGATCCAGATGAGTTCGCGCGGGCTCTTGTACGAGCCGTACATGACGCCGCGGAACATGTGCAGGTACACCACCACGAAGAACGCGGAAGCGCCGGTGGAGTGGATGTAGCGGATCAGCCAGCCCCACTCGACGTCACGCATGATGTACTCGACCGAGTCGAAAGCGAGGTCGCCGGCCGGTTTGTAGTTCATGGTGAGGAAGATGCCGGACACGATCTGGATGACCAGCACCAACAGCGCGAGCGAACCGAAGAAGTACCAGAAGTTGAAGTTCTTCGGCGCGTAGTACTTGGAGACGTGCTGCTCCCACAGCTCGGTGAGCGGGAAGCGCTCATCGATCCAGCCCAGGAGACCGCTGGAACGGGTCGCCTTTTCCATCTTGTTCATCAGGCGGCTCCTTCATCTTCACCGACCAGAATGGTGTTCTCGTCGATGTAGTAGTAGGGAGGAACTTCCAGGTTCGTCGGTGCCGGAACACCGCTGAACACACGGCCGGCCATGTCGAACTTGGAGCCGTGGCAGGGGCAGAAGAAGCCGCCCGGCCAATCGCCGCCGAGATCGGCCGCTCCGACTTCCGGGCGGTAGACCGGCGAGCAACCGAGATGGGTACAGATACCGATCACGACCAGAATCTCAGGCTTGATCGAGCGATGTGGATTCTGCGCATACGTTGGCTGCTGGGTCTCCACCTCGGAATTCGGGTCGCGCAAGACGCCTTCTAGTTCCGACAAACGGGCCAGCATGTCCTCGGTGCGACGCACGATCCACACAGGCCGCCCACGCCATTCGACGTTGATGCGCTGGCCCGGTTCGAGCTTGCTGATATCGGCCTGCACCGGCGCACCGGCGGCCTGGGCTCTGGCACTGGGCTGCCAGGACGAGAGGAACGGTACAGCGGCGAACACGGCTCCCACGCCACCAACCACTGCTGTGGTTGCGGTCAGGAAGCGGCGTCTCCCCTTATCCACGCCGTCTTGATTCATTCACGAGTCCCCACGAGATATAGATTTAGTGCCTGATCCCGCGTTAGAGGCAGGCGGTCGCGTCGGTCAGGCTAAGCGCCCGGAAAATACGGCGCATTAGCTTCTTACATTGTGCCAACTAGGTCAAGCTCGGCACCTTAAGGCATTGATTTTGCAGCCTTACGCGGGATTGTCGATATCGATAAATCGATGCGTTAAGCCGAAATGCGCCGCCAAATGGGCGCCCAGTGCCTGCACGCCGTACCGCTCGGTGGCGTGGTGGCCTGCGGCGAAATAATGCAGCCCCTGCTCGCGCGCGCTGTGCGCGGTAGGCTCCGAAATCTCCCCGCTGACATAGGCATCCATGCCCTCGGCCGCGGCGGTATCGATGAAGCGCTGCCCCGCTCCGGTGCACAAGCCGACGCGCTCGATGCGGCGCTCCGCCGGCACGTGAATCGGTTGGCGCTGCAACACCGCCGCCAACCGGTCGGCGAACTCCTCGCCGGACAGAGGGTGGTCGAGCCGCCCCCATACGCCGACGGGCGGACGCGTGTCGGTGTCGATACTGCCCTCGAGGCGTATGCCGAGCCGATTGGCTAATTGGCGGTTATTACCCAGTTCAGGATGGGCATCGAGCGGCAGGTGATACGCGAGCAAGCTAACATCGGCGCTGAGCAGAGTCCGCAGGCGCGCCGCCTTCATTCCGACCACTCGCGCATCCTCGCCCTTCCAGAAGTAGCCGTGATGCACGAGAATCGCATCGGCGCCCTCGGCGATGGCAGCGTCGAGCAGGGCCTGGCTGGCCGTAACGCCGGTAACCAACACCCGCACGTCGCGCCGCCCCTCGACCTGCAGCCCATTGGGCGCGTAATCGGAAAAGCTATCGACATCGAGCAGCGCGTTGGTGTACTCCACCAGTTCCCGCAGTTCCACATCAGGCTCCTTGCACTTGGGATCCGCGCATAGGCTACCCGAAGCTGCCGATAAGCCCAAGCAGCCTTCCTCGGCATGGCCTTGAAAGCGACGCTGGACGTAGAATGACCGCATCGACGGCTTCTGCACGCCGCCCCAATAAAACCAAGACCGAGTACAGATCATGAACCGGCCCCGAGTTCTACGTTTCATTCTCAGCTACGTCATCGTGGGTGCCGTCGCAGCCGCGCTGGTCATTGTGTTCGCCCCGGAACTGCTCGAGCGGGAGCGCCCCGTAGTAGCGGTCCAGGAAGCACCGACGCGAACAGCCGCCGCTGCCGACAAGGGACCGGTCTCATATGCCGCTGCGGTCGAGGCCGCCGCACCGGCCGTGGTCAACATCTACTCGAGCAAGCGTGTCGTTCAGCATCTAAACCCGTTCTACAACGATCCCTTCTTCCGACGCTTTTTCGGTGACGCCCCGCCCGGCCCCTCGCGGGAGCGCGTCGAGACCAGCCTCGGCTCTGGGGTCATTGTCAGCGACGCCGGCTATGTACTCACTAACGATCACGTCATTCGCGGCGCCGACGAAGTGGAGGTCATGCTCGCCGACGGCCGGCGCGCCAAGGCGGAGGTGATTGGCAACGACAGCGGCAGCGACCTTGCGGTGCTGCGCGTCGACCTCGATAAGCTGCCGGTAATCGTCATGGGCAATTCCAGCGACGTACGAGTCGGCGACGTGGTGATGGCCATCGGAAACCCCTTCGGGGTCGGCCAGACTGTCACGCAAGGTATTGTCAGCGCGACCGAACGGAGCCAGCTCGGCTTAACGGCCTTCGAGAACTTCATCCAGACGGACGCCGCCATCAACCCAGGCAACTCCGGCGGCGCCTTGATCAACGCCTACGGCGAACTGATCGGCATCAACACGGCGATCTTCAGCCAAACGGGGGGCTCGCACGGTATCGGCTTCGCGATTCCGGCCCACCTCGCACAAGCCGTTCTGGAAGATATTCTCGAGCACGGCCGGGTCGTGCGCGGCTGGATCGGGATAGAGGTGCAGCAACTGACGCCGCAACTGGCGGAATCCTTCGGGCTCGGGGACATTCGCGGCGTCATCGTCGCGGGCATACTCCGCGGCGGGCCCGCGCATCGGGCCGGGTTGCAGCCTGGCGACATCATTCTCAGTATCGACGGCGAGGCGGTTGAGGCGCCCGCCGACCTGCTGCGCGCAATCAGCTCACGCAAGCCGGGCTCGACGCTGAACATTAGCGGATGGCGGAACGGCAAGGAAATCGACACGGAGGTCGTCGTAATCGAGCGGCCGGCGGAAAGCGGTTAGCCGGTAACGCTGCTGGGCGCACGCAGCGCTTTGGCGAGGCTGGCGACGAGACTTTGGCCGTTGGGGTGCAGCCGCTCCCGCATTCAAGCGGTGCACGCGTAGGAGCGGCAACCTCGCCACGATTTTCAAGCATACGGATTAGGCACGGAAAGCACGGAAGGTATGCTGGGGTTGGAATACGCCCCATGTCTTTCCGTGTTCATCCGTGGCGATCACAGCTTCGCAGCCATCTTTCGGGCGAGAAATCGAACCGACGTCGGACGGAAGTCGGACCTACAGGTGTTCAGCCGCTGCAGGGATGGCGGTCTGGCTGCGAGCAGGTCGCCTGATGCGATCTCCGTCTCGGTCGGCGGCCGCCCCACAGCGGCATTCCTCCCTGCAGGCGCCGACAACGCCGGCGTGGAGCGTCAAAGGCTACGCGTCGCTCTCGTAGTCCTCGACGCGATATTCCGCCGAGCGGGCGTGGGCAGTAAGGCCCTCGCCGCGCGCCAGGGTGCTTGCGACCCGCCCCAGATCGGCGGCGCCGGCCGGCGAGCAGCCGATAATGCTGGTGCGCTTCTGGAAGTCGTACACGCCCAGCGGCGAGGCGAACCGCGCGGTGGCCGAGGTCGGCAATACGTGGTTAGGTCCGGCGCAGTAATCGCCGAGCGCCTCAGCCGTGTAGCGCCCCAGGAAGATCGCTCCGGCGTGGCGAATTTCGCGCGCCATCTTCTCAGGTTCGGCCACCGAGAGTTCCAAGTGCTCCGGCGCAATCACATTGGCGACCTCGCCGGCCTCCATCAAGTCGCGCACGCAGATCAAGGCGCCATGCCGCTTCAGCGACTCGCGAATGATTTCGGAGCGCTCCATGCCCGGCAAGAGACGCTCCATCGCAGCCTGGACTTCGTCGAGATAGCGCGACTCCGGACTGATCAGAATCGCAGTGGCTTCCTCGTCGTGCTCAGCCTGCGAGAAGAGATCCATGGCGATCCATTCGGGGTCGGTCTGACCGTCGCAGATGACCAGAATCTCCGACGGGCCCGCCACCATATCGATGCCGACGATGCCGAACACGCGCCGCTTGGCCGCCGCCACATAGGCATTGCCGGGGCCGACGATCTTGTCCACCGCGGGTACGGTTTCTGTGCCATAGGCGAGCGCTGCTACTGCCTGCGCCCCCCCAACGGTAAAGACGCGATCAACGCCGGCTAGCGCCGCGGCCGCCAGCACCAGCTCGTTGACCTCGCCGCGCGGTGTCGGCACCGTCATGATGACTTCGGCCACGCCGGCCACCTTGGCTGGGATCGCGTTCATCAACACCGACGAGGGATAGGCCGCCTTACCGCCAGGCACGTAAACTCCGACGCGGTCGAGCGGCGTCACCTGCTGTCCCAGCAGCGTCCCATCCGCCTCGGTGTAAGACCAGCTCTCCTGCTTCTGCCGCTCGGCATAGACGCGGATGCGGTCCGCGGCGCGCTCTAGCGCCTGACGCTGCTCCGGCGGCAGGTCCCGCAACGCGCTCTGCAAACGCTCGGCGGAGATGTCCAGATCAGCGACACTGGCGGCTTCGAGCTGGTCGAAGCGCCGGGTGTACTCCAGCAGAGCAGCATCCCCGCGCGACTTGATCTCCGCCAGGATTTCGGTCACGGCGTCCTCGACGTGAGCTTCGGGGCTGTTATCCCAGGCGGTGAGCGCACGCAGGCGCTCCCAGAAATCGGGCTGGGCGGTGCTCAGGCGCTGGATTTCCAGCATGCTCGTCTCCTATCGTCAATCGGGATACACGGCGGCCCTGGGGGCGATACACCAATGTACCGCCCCCAGGGCCGTGCGAGAAGGGGGTTCAACGCCGGGCCGCTCGCCACCGGCGCCGCAAGCCGCATGGCCGGGGCGCACCAGGGCAGGCCGGATCCGTCTAGGCGGAGCGCGTCGCAACCGCGCCGCGCAACTGCTCGACCAGGGCTTTGATACGCTGGTGCTTGACCTTCATCGAGGCTTTATTCACCACCAGACGCGAACTGATGTCGGCGATGTGCTCCAAAGGCTCGAGGCCGTTGGCACGCAGCGTGTTACCGGTGTCGACCAGATCCACGATCAGATCGGCCATGCCGACCAGCGGCGCCAGCTCCATCGAGCCGTACAGCTTGATCAACTCCACCTGCCTGCCGCGTTCGGCAAAGTAGCGGCGCGAGATATTGACGAACTTGGTGGCAATACGCAGCCGCCCCGGCTGCAGATGCGCCCCCGGCCGTCCGGCAACCATCAGGCGACAGCGCGCGATGCGCAGATCGAGCGGCTCGTACAAGCCTTGCCCGCCGTGCTCCATCAGCACGTCCTTGCCGCACACGCCGAGGTCGGCGCCGCCGTACTCCACATAGGTCGGCACGTCGGTGGCGCGCACGATGACGAACTGCACGTCTTCGTGATTGGTTTCCAACACCAGCTTGCGGCTTTTACCTGGATCCTCGGCCGGCACAATGCCGGCCTGCTCCAAAAGGGGCAGCGTGTCGTCGAGGATGCGCCCTTTCGACAAGGCGATGGTCAAACGCTGGGACATCGGTACTCCCGGATTCTTACGGCCGCCCGCTAAGCGGGCACGCGGCGGATGTCGGCGCCGAGCTGCGCCAGCTTCTCCTCGATACACTCATAGCCGCGGTCGATGTGGTAGATGCGCTGCACCTCGGTTTCACCCTTGGCGACCAGGCCTGCCAACACCAGACTCGCCGAAGCGCGCAGATCGGTTGCCATCACAGGCGCAGCGGTCAAGTGCGGGATGCCGCGGCTGATCGCGGTGTTACCTTCGAGGCGAATATCGGCGCCCATGCGCTGCATTTCCAGCACGTGCATGAAGCGGTTCTCGAAAATCGTTTCGGTAACGGTGCCGGTGCCTTCCGCAATGGCGTTAAGCGCGCAGAACTGGGCCTGCATATCGGTCGGGAAGGCCGGATACGGCGCCGTACGCACCCGCACCGCACGCGGCCGCTCGCCGCGCATATCGAGTTCGATCCAGTCCGCGCCGGTGTTGATATGAGCGCCGGCCTCCTCGAGCTTGAGCAGCACGGCCTCCAGCACCTGTGGCGCCGTTCCCTTGGCCTTGATGCGCCCGCCGGTCATGGCCGCGGCAACCAGATAGGTACCGGTTTCGATACGGTCGGGCAGCACTTCGTATTCGGTACCGGACAGCGAATCGACGCCCTCGATGACCATGGTATCGGTACCGGCGCCGCTGATACGCGCGCCCATCTTGTTGAGGCAACGCGCTAAGTCAACCACTTCCGGCTCGCGCGCGGCGTTCTCGAGCACCGTCGTGCCCTCGGCCAGCGCCGCGGCCATCATCAGGTTTTCGGTGCCGGTCACGGTCACCGTATCCAGCACAATGCGCGCGCCCTTCAGGCGCCTGCAGCGCGCCTTGATGTAGCCGCCGTCGATATCGATCTCGGCGCCCATGGCCCGCAGCCCTTCGACATGCAGGTTAACGGGGCGCGCACCGATGGCGCAGCCGCCCGGCAGCGACACGACCGCCTCGCCGTACCGCGCCAGCAGCGGACCCAGCACCAGGATGGAAGCGCGCATCGTCTTAACCAGCTCGTAGGGCGCGTAATAACTGTCGATGGTGCGAGGGTCGACCTCGACCTGCATGCGCTCGCCGATAGTCAGCCGCACGCCCATGCGCCCCAGCAGCTCCATGGTGGTCGTGATGTCATGCAGATGGGGGACGTTGCCGACCGTCAAGGGCCCATCGGCCAGCAGCGCCGAGGCTAGAATCGGCAGCGCGGCGTTTTTGGCGCCGGAGATACGAATCTCTCCGTCGAGCGGCACGCCGCCCTTAATAATAAGTTTTTCCATGATCTACTTATTCTCGTCCGCCCACTGCGCGGGCGTCAGGGTACGCATGGACAGCGCATGCAGCACGTCGGCCTGGATGTGCTCCTCGAGCAGCGCATAGACCATGCGATGACGCTGAATTGGAGTCTTGCCCTCAAACTCCGGGCTCACGATGAGCGCCTGAAAATGACGTCCGTCGCCGTCTACGGCCACAGTGGCGTCCTGCAGTCCGGCCTCGATCAAGGCTTTTATTTCTTGCGGATCCATAATCGCTCGCGCTTCCGTACCTAATAGTTCTGTCAATGTAAGAAGCCGCCTGCGCAACGCGCCGGCCGGCTCACTCAGAGGCCGCCAAGGGTAGCACCTCGGCCAGGCCGCTCACGCGCACCAGCTCGCACATCTGGGCCGGGACGCCACGGAACTCGACCTGCCGGCCGGCCTCGCGGGCCCGTGCCGCCCACTCGATCAGCAAGGCCACGCCGGCGCTGTCGGCATGCGTGACGCCGCCAAGGTCGATGTGCAGCGGCGATGCGCCGGTAAACAGCTGCCGGCTCTGGAGGTCGAGCGCAGGGACTGTGGCGAACACCAACTCGCCGCTGACCCGAAAGCGACCGCCCCCCTCCGCCGGTTCCAGGTATGCGCTCATTCTGCGCTGCCGCTACGGTTGCGCTGCGCCAGGCGCTCGATTAGATGATCGATGCCGTTGCGGCTGATCTCGGCCGCGAACTCGCCACGGTAGTTCTGCACCAGGCTGACGCCCTCGATAACCACGTCGAACACCTTCCAGCCCTCCGGGCCGCGATAGAGCTGGTAGTGCAAGGGGATGCTCGGGCCGCCGGGCTGCAGAATCTCGGTGCGCACGGTCACCCGCTTACCGCTGGTATCGTGCACCGGCAAGTAGCGGATCTCCTGCCCCGAGTATTCCGAGAGCGACACGCCATAGGTGCGGATCAGCAAGGTGCGGAACTCCTCCACGAATCGCTGTTGCTGCTCCGGCGTCGCCTGCTGCCAATTGCGAGCCAGTACGAAGCGGCTCATCAGCTCGAAATCGAAATGCGGCAGCACGATCTCGCGCACCAGCTCGAAAGCAGTGGCAGCATCCACGTTTTCGCGAGATTTAAGCTCCGCCAGCACCCTGTCGGTGGTATCGCGCACCAGCGCCGCCGGATCGTCCTGCGCCGCGGCCGCCTGCAGCCCGCCCCAAAGCAGCGCCAAACTGCAGAAGAGGGTCGTCAACCACTGTTTCATTGCCCTCGCCTCCTATTCCGAGTCGCCGGAACCGCTAGCCATGTTGTAGAGGAACTGGCCGATGATCTTTTCCAGCACCAGCGCCGATTGCGTCAGCATGATCTCATCGCCGTCCTCGAGGAACATCGGGCTGCCGCCCGGCTCGAGGCCGATGAACTGCTCGCCGAGCAAGCCCGAAGTAAGGATGCTGGCACTGGTATCATCGGGCAGCTCGTCGTAGCGCGGATCGATAGACAAAACGACCCGCGCCAGGAAGCTCTGCTCGTCGAGCTCGATGGATTTCACCTGCCCTACCTTGACGCCGGCCATCGTCACCGGGGCGCGTACGCGCAGGCCGCCGATGTTCTGGAACTCGGCGATGACTTCGTAGCCGTCTTGACCAGTGAAGTCGTTAAGGTTGCTGACCCGCAGCGCCAGCACGAACAGCGCGGCCAGCCCGAGCGCAACGAAAATCCCGACCCAGAGTTCCAAGGTGCGTTGGCTTTGCATGATTGAGAGCCCTTATTCGAACATCACAGCGGTGAGAATGAAGTCCAGCCCCAACACCGCGAGCGAGGTGTTCACCACGGTACGTGTGGTGGCGCGGCTGACGCCCTCCGTGGTGGCGGGCGCATCGTAGCCTTCGAACAGCGCGATCCAGGTTGCGACAAAACCGAATACCAGGCTCTTGATGATGCCGTTGACGACATCATTAGAGAAACTGATATTGGACTGCATCTGCGACATGAAAGCCCCGGCATCGATGCCCA
>JAJUGG010000063.1 GCA_029268285.1 Ectothiorhodospiraceae bacterium
AATGTGCGCCCACGGAGGTTATCCATGCAACTCGACGAACTAGTTGAAGCATTCGAGCTGCTCCCCGATTGGGAAGAGCGCTACCGCATACTCATCGATCTCGGCCGCAAGCTGCCGGAATTTCCCGACGCCGAGCGCACTGAGGAAAACCGCGTGCAAGGCTGCACCAGCAAAGTGTGGCTGATTGCCGAAAAGAACGGGGAAGTTCTGGATTTCCGCGCCGACAGCGATTCGTTCATCGTCAAGGGACTGCTGGCGATCCTGCTCAAAGCCTATTCCGGTAAGCAGCCGGAAGAAATCCAGCGCACCGACATCGAGGACCTGTTCCAGCGCCTCGGGCTGGAGCAAAATCTCAGCCCCAACCGTCGCAGCGGCTTCTACGCTACCGTGGAACGCATCAAGGCGATTGCTGCTCGCGCCGCCTGAGCGCGCCTAATACTTCGCCGCTACCGATAGCGCCCCCAAGGAAGGGAGCATGAAGGCTATAAAGCGCCGGGCAATCGGCCCGCTTCCGCTATTGTTGATGATATCCCTGCTTGCCGCGCCCGCCGCCTGGGCGACGCAGGATATCGCTCGTCTGGAACAAGCACTGCATGAGGCCGTAAACGAGGTCCGACGTAGCGAGGGCCTTGCACCGCTGCAGCTGCAAGCGGACTTATCGCGCTTGGCGCGCGACTACAGCCGCCGCATGCAGGAGGAAGACTTCTTCGATCACACCGACCCGCAGGGCCGCGACGCGGCCGACCGTCTGCTCGCGGCCGGTTTCGACTACCGCCATGCGGGCGAGAACATCGCCTACAACTACAACATCCCGGATCCGATCGAAACAGCGTTGCAAAGTTGGCTCGACAGCCCGGGCCATCGCGCCAACATCCTGAACCCCAAGTTTACCCAGACCGGCATCGGCATCTGGCGGGCGGGTGCGCATTTCTACTTCACGCAGCTGTTCTTTACGCCACTGCGGCAATGAGCACGGGCGACGAAATAGCACCTCGCCGCCATGATCTATGCGAAAAGGATGATGCAGCTTCAGACTCAAGGACTCCGCGGGAGCAGCCGACTTCTGCTACGAATAGTCGCGCTCACCCTGATGCTCTTGCTACTGGCTCCCTGGAGCCTGGCGTCGGCTCAGAGCGGTACTACGGCTTCTACGCAAGCGAGCACCGACGAGGCCGGGACTCCCGACGCGGAAACCCTAAGGAGCCAAATCCAAGCCCTGGAAGGCGCTGAGGGCCTCGACCCCGAGTTGCACAAGCGCTTGCTGGATTACTACCGGCAAGCGCTGGAGCATCTGGCGGATGCCGAGCGCTACGCCACCACCCGTAGCCAATACCAGCAAACCGTTCAACAGGCGCCTGCCGAGGTCAAGAATCTAGAAGCTCAGACACAGGGTATCGAAGCAACCCCCGAGGAGGATGCCGCACGCTATCAAAACGCGAGCCTAAACGAGCTCGAGCAGGTTCTGGCCCGCGAAAAAGGCGAATTGGCCGCTCTGGAGAGCCGCCTAAGCGAGTTGGAAAGCCAGATCCGCAGCCTACGCGGACGACCGCAGCGTGCGCGCGACGAACTCGACCAGGTCAAGCAGCAACGCAGCGCCATCGAGACCGCGCTACAAGAAACGCCGCCGGCCGACCAGGATTCGCGCATCGAGGATGCGCGGCGGGCGGCCCTGTTGACCGAACGCCTCGCGTTGAATCGCCATGTGCTCATGCTCGAACAAGAGCTGCTCAGCCACGACGCACGCCTGGCCCTGGCAACCGCCAGGCGCAACCTCCTGGCCCGTCAGACCGAGGTGCAACGCGCGTTCGTGCAGGAGCTGCAAGCGCTGGCCAACGCGGCCAGCCGAGCGGAAGCGGCAGCAGCAGCCAGTACAGCAGCACGCGCCGCCGAAGGCTTGGCCGCACAAATACCGGCTCTGGGCGAGGCCGTTGCTGAGAACGCTCGGCTCGGTCAACAACTGGACGCCCTTATCAGCCAAATCGAGGAAGTCCAACTTCGCCAACGCGAGGTGTCGCAAAACCTCCAATCGGTGCGTTCGGCTTTCGACAACACCCGCCAGCAGCTCGAGATCGCCGGGCTCTCCGAAGCCTTGGGCGAAGCGCTGCGACGTGAACGCCTGCATCTACCGCCGGGTAGGGAAATCGCCCTGCGCGCCGAAGAACGCAACGAACAAATGGCAGAAGCCGCGCTGCGCCAGTTCCAGCTCGCCCAGACCGAAGACAGCCTGACGCTCAAAACCCAGGTCGAAGCCGCCATCTCCGAGTTGCCCGCCGATGTTTCGCCGGAACTCGAGGCTGCGGTGCGGAATCAACTGCGCCAATTGCTGGAAGACCGCCAAGAACTGCAGGAAAAGCTCGCCATCAACTACGGGCGTTACGTCGACGTACTGTCGGAGCTAGTGCGGGACGAAAACGAGCTCACCGAGCAGATTCAGCAATATCGGGAGCTACTCGACGAGAGCCTGTTCTGGATTGCCAGCGCGCCCGCTGCCGATCTCGATTGGCTGAGGAGCATCGGCCTGTCGCTGTCCTGGCTGCTCGACACCGAGTTATGGCTGGAAGTCGCATCCCGCCTAGTGAAGGGCTTTGTCGCCGAACCGATTCCGCCGCTGGCGACACTCATCGGCATCCTGCTTCTGCTACGCAATCGAACGCAACTGCGCGAGTCTCTGGAAGCCAGCCGTACAGCGATCGGCGATCCGGTTCACGATCGCTTTAGCTCAACGCTGCGAGCCCTCCTGATCACGCTCCTGCTCACCCTTCCCTATCCGGCCCTGGTCGCGATGCTGGCTTGGATACTCACAGTGCCCGGCGAGAGCACGACGACCAGCGAAGCTGCGGGGCTTGCGCTGCGCGCGGTGGCGGGTGTTGCTCTGGCGCTGGAGGGCGCCCGTCAGATGTGCCGCCCAGGCGGCGTTGCCGAGAGTCACTTGCGCTGGGGGTACCACGCCTGCCGAGTGCTGCGGCGTAACCTCACATGGCTGCTGATCGTAGCGCTGCCCCTGGCCTTCGTGATCAGCTTTACCGAATGGGTGCCGGAGGAAACCTATCGCAACGGTCTCGGCCGTCTCGGCTTCGTGCTCGGCTCCTGCGCCATGGCGGTGTTCGCGCACCGTCTGCTGCGACCTGAATACGGTCTTTGGCACGACGACGAGGGGCTGCCCTGGGGGCTGAGCCTGCGGCCGCTGCTCTACCCCATCACCATCGGGGCACCGCTACTCCTGGCGCTCCTGGCGCTGTCCGGCTACTACTACACGGCTTTGCAGCTCGAAAGCCGCATGTTCACCACCGGCGGCGTGCTGGTCGGCGCGGCCGTGATGATCGGTCTCATTCTGCGCTCTATTCGGGTCGCCGAGCGACGCCTTACGCAGCGGCGCCTGGAGCGCGAGGTCAGCCGGGAGTTGGAAGCGGCCGAAGACGGCGAAGCCGTCGACCCTTACCTGCATAAGGTCGCGGAGCCCGATCTGCGCATGGTGGACGAGCACACCCGCAGTCTGCTGCGGGTGGTCGCCGGGGTCGCTATCGTCATCGGACTGTGGCTGATCTGGTCCGACTTGCTGCCGGCGCTGAACGTGCTCAATGAGGTCGTGCTCTGGCGGCAACTGGGCGCTGACGGCACTGAGATGTTCTCCGTCACGCTGGTGGATGTGCTGACCGCTCTCGTGCTCATCAGCATGACCATGCTTGCTGCGCGCAACCTGCCGGGCGTGCTGGAAATCACCGTGCTGTCGCGACTGGCGGTGGACCCCGGCAATCGCTACGCCATCACCACGATCAGCCGCTATTTCATCGTCGGGGTGGGGATCATCGTCGCACTCGGCTTTATCGGCGTGAGCTGGGGGCAGGCTCAGTGGCTGATCGCCGCACTCGGCGTCGGCCTCGGCTTCGGCTTGCAGGAGATCTTCGCCAATTTCATCTCCGGCCTGATCCTGCTGTTCGAGCGCCCTATACGCGTAGGCGACACGGTCACCGTCGGCCAGCAGACCGGCCGCGTCACGCGCATCCGCATCCGCGCCACCACCATTACCGACTGGGACCGCAAGGAGCTGATCATTCCGAACAAGATGTTCATCACGGATCAGCTCATCAACTGGACGCTCAGCGACGCCGTCACCCGCCTAGTTATTCCATTCAATGTCGGCCCGGAGACGGACCCGAAACTGATTCGCGATTTGGTGCTGGCCATCGCCCGCAAGCACCCGAAGGTGCTCGACGATCCGGAGCCGTCGCTGTTCTTCACCGAAATGCTGCCGGGCGCGCAGCGCTTTACCTTGTATGTTCACGTCCCGGAGTTGGGCGATCGGCTCAGCACCCAGCACGAGCTGCTCGACAGCATCCGGACCGCCTTCCGCGAGCAAGGTATACGCATTCCTTACCCGCAACAGGACGTACACATCCGGAGCATGCCTCAGGACGACCCATAGCCTCGAAGCTTGTACGGCTGTCGACTAGTCCTCACTTCTCGGCAAGACGAGGCAAAACAAAGGAGTGTCGCCCATGGGTATTATCGCCTGGATCATCTTCGGCCTGATTGCCGGAGTCATCGCCAAGTTCATCATGCCGGGCAAGGATCCCGGTGGAATCATCGTCACCATTATTCTCGGCATCCTCGGTGCCGTGGTCGGCGGCTTCATCGGCAATATGCTGGGCTTCGGCGATGTCAGCGGTTTCGATATCCGCAGCTTCATCATTGCCGTAATCGGCGCCATTCTGCTGCTGTGGATTTACCGCATGGTTAAACGCTAGTACCCGTTGGCCCGCTTGAGCCGCCCACAGTACGGGGACTTATTGCCCCTGTTAGTGGGCGGCGCTTCGGTCGCCGTAGCCCTGACGGGCGAGGCGGCCGAGGTTCTACTGCGCTACCAGCGCGATGCCATCCTGCACGGCCAACTCTGGCGCTTACTGACGGCGCACCTGGTTCATCTCGGCCCGCTGCACCTCGTACTCAATCTCATCGGCTTGGTTCTGATCTGGTTCGGCTTCCTCCGCCCCGCCCCACTCTCGTTCGGCGCCCTACTGGCCTGTTTCACGTGCTGCGCGCTGGGCACGAGTCTTGGCCTGCTGCTGTTCATGCCGGAGCTGCATTGGTATGTCGGCCTCTCCGGCCTGCTGCACGGTCTGGCCGGCGCGGCAGCCTTGGAGCTTTGGCGCGACGGCCGACGTATCGGCGCGGCCTTGGCCGGCCTCATCGCGGTGAAGCTCATCATCGAGGCTGCGAGCGGCCCTTCAAGCGAGGGCCTGCTGAGCGTGGAAGGCCCGGTGATCACTGAGGCTCATTTCTATGGCACCGCCGGCGGCGCGCTCTTCTCCGCGCTGCGGCATGCCATGAAGGCGCGAAAACAGGTAGGCTGACGGCAACACAGGAGATCCAGCATGCAGACAATCAAACTCGACATCGTCTCCGACGTGGTGTGCCCCTGGTGCGTCATCGGCTACCTGCGCCTGCAACGCGCCATGGAGCAGCTCAAGGACGAGCTACGCTTCGAGATCGACTGGCACCCCTTCGAGCTCAACCCGGACATGCCGCCCGAGGGCGAGAACATCGTCGAACACGTGCAGCGCAAGTACGGCATAAGCACCGCGGCGTCGGCCGAAAACCGCGAACGCATCGCTGCCGCGGGGCGCGAATTCGGCTTTGAGATCCGCATGAGCGACGACAGACGCATCTACAACACCTTCGACGCCCATCGCGTGCTGCACTGGGCGCGTGAGCAGGGGCGGCAGGAGGCATTCAACCAGGCGCTGTTCAAAGCCTACTTCACCGATGGCAAGAACCCTTCCGACCCGGAGCTGCTGCAGGAAACCGCGCGCAACCTCGGGCTAGACGCGGCCGAAGTGCGCGACATCCTGGACAGCGACCGCTACGCCGCGGCCGTGCGCCAGGAAGAACAGCAATACACGGCGGCGGGCATACAAGCCGTGCCGGCCTACATCATCAATGGAAAGTATCTGATCTCCGGCGGTCAGGAACCGGCGACCTTCGTCGCGGCCTTCCGCCAGATCGCTTCCGAAAACGGCTGAGCGGGAACGACCATGCACCCGTCCTATGACGCCGAAGCCGCACGCCGGGTTTTATCGCAGAACGACCCTACGCTTGGGATGCTGATCGCGCGCGTCGGCCCGTACCAGCTCACCCTGCGCCACATGCAGAGCCCTTTTCTCGGGCTGCTGCGCGCCATTGTCTATCAGCAGCTTAGCGGCAAGGCGGCGCGAACCATTCACGAACGGGTGTTGGCGCTGTTTCCCGAGTCCGAACCGCGCGCGGACGTGTTGTTGACCCTACCGGACGAAACCCTGCGCGGTGCCGGGCTATCCCGCAATAAAACGCTCGCCGTCAAGGACCTCGCGGTGAAAACCCTGGACGGCACCGTCCCGCCGGCCGATCACTTGGCCGAGCTTAGCGATGAGGAGATCATCGAGCGCCTGACCGCCGTGCGCGGCATCGGCCGCTGGACGGTGGAAATGCTGCTGATCTTCAACCTCGGCCGCCCCGACGTCCTGCCGCTGGACGATCTCGGCATCCGCAAGGGCTTCAAGATCACCTACGACCTCGACGACCTACCCCGCCCCGCCCAGCTGCGCGCACACGGCGCGCGCTGGGCACCGTACCGCTCGGTGGCGAGCTGGTACTTGTGGCGAGCCGTGGATCAGGTCAACTGAGCCAGCCTGACTAAGCGCCTATCCGAACAACCGCAGCTTTACTGCGGCGGCATTGCCCCGACGTCAGCCCCTGCGAGCGGCCTATCTTTTTGCTCGGCATCCAGCATTACCGGCTGAATCGGCGTAGCGCGTTCGGCGCAATACTGCGCCATGGCGCCCTACGACACATGTCGCAGCGAGGTGGTCACGGTAGGAGGGTGCGTATCACGCACCGTTCCGACCGCGCAGACCGGCGCTGGTGCGTGATACGCACCCTACGGAGAAACGCTCGCGACGCGTTCTACTTTCTCCGCGTCTCCGTGCCTCCGTGGTTCAACTCCGGCCTTACGGTACGTTAAAAACGCGGGCTTCAAGGCACCGGCAGCACCAGCGGCTGCAGCGGCACGCGCACCGTATTGGCATAGGGCTGCCCGACGTTGCGTGGCGCGTCGGTGGGCACCATGAACTGCCATTGCTGCCCATCGAGCTCCGTCGTCGGCAGGCCCGTGAAGAGGTTATCCGACTCCGCCAGCACCAGAATGTGTATGCCGTGCGAGCCGTAGCTGCCCTGGCGATCGGCGCAGCTCAGTTCCTCTATCGTCGTCACGTCCCTGCCCCGCGCTTGCGCCGCCTTCAGGTAGCCCTGCTGCACGCGCTCGTCGGTGGAGCGCTCGCCCGGCCAGGGGCGCGGAACCGGGTCGTCGCCGGTACCGTCGTCGAAGCAGGCGTCGTCCCGGTAGTAAGGCACGATGACCGGGTTGGTCAGCGTGGTCAGGCCCTTAAGCTCGAAGATGTAGACCAGCGAACCGGCATCGCCGCGGCCGGACACCTGCTCCCAGGTCATGAAGCCCAGCGGGAAGTTGAAGCTCGGGTCCGGGAAGTCGAAGTAGGTGGCGCAGCCGGCCAGCGAACCGTTGACCAGGTCGCTGAAGATGCCCGGGATGTCGGCATCCAGCAGGCTGTCTGCCACGTCGAGCAGGGTCCCGCAGCCCGGCACGGGCAGCTCGTTGATCTCCAGCAAGTCGTCCGGCACCCCGTCGATGGCCACGCCTTCGGGCCGCAGCGCGTTGTAGTAGCGCGCAGCGACGTCTCGGTTGTAATCCCAGTTGGTGTAAAGCCCGTCGGGCGGAATCGGATGAACGCGCACGCGGAAGCGATATGCCACCGAGTCGCGGTAGAAGGTCTCGGTCTTAGTGACGTTGGTGCCGGAATCGGCGCCCCAGGTCTCGCGGATGCAGCGCACCGGGCCGCAGCGCTCGCCGAGCAGGCTGGCGTTGGCTTCCCAGTTGACCTGCTCGTCCTCGAAGCCGACCAGGGAGATGTCGGAGTCCGGCGTTTGCTGGAACGCACGCCCCTTCCAGCGATCGATCAGATCTGGCCGCTTGTACCAGTCGATCTTGGAGCTCGGCCGCGGCGGCGCGATGCGAATATCGCGCACCATCCACCGGCCGCTCGCCTCCCAGCGATAGCGCTCGGTGGTCACCGTCAGCCCGTCGCGTGGGAAGCGATCCTCGGAGAAGCACTCCATACTGCCCGGCACGCAACCTGCCCGGTCGTAGTTGAAGTATCCCTCCTGCGGCGGGCTGACCGGTCCCTGGAGATTGGCGCCGTAGCCGCGGTTACTGCTACCCAACTTTTCGGGATCGTCGTCGCGGAAGAAGTTGCGGTCTATCCATTCGTCCGCATCCTTCCAGCGCTGATAGCGCACATAGCCGTTGTCGGCGCTGAAACTCGACCCGCCGGGCTGACGCGCGATGTAGACGTAACGCAGCGTGTCCGGATCGAGCGGGTCGACCAGCACAACCTTCTTGGCCGCCTGCACGCCGGGCGGTAGCTCGGCTGCCAAGGGGGCTGCTTCCAAACCCGTATCGGAAGCCATAAAGACGATCTCGTCATCGGCATCCAGTCCGGGCACCGGATCGGGCGTCGGGCCTTCGCCGGGCGGATAGGCCGCCTCGTAGCGGGTGCTGCCGTCGGGCAGCGTCACCACCCGGGTCGCCGTCTTTTTCCAGTTTTCATCGTCCCAGGCGTAGGTAAGCTCCGGGTCGGTGCCCGAGTAGGCGCCGAAATCGGAGCGGTCATTGGAGAGGAAGTACAGGAAGCGCTCGTCGACCTGCACCGGGATTTCTACCCAGCGGCCGTTCTCCCAACGATAGGCGGCGATCTCCTCCACCGGCACGGGCTCGAACAGCGCAGGCGGCACCAGCAGCGTGCCATCGTGAGCGTCGCGCACCGGCTCGGCGATCGGCGCCGGCAAAGGATTGTTGGGGAAACCGAACGCAGCCGGCGCCGCCCAGTCGGGGAACAGTGCGCCGCTGAGCACCACCGGCTCGACGTCGCGCGCCGCGGCATCGCCGTTGAGGCCGATCAAGCCCGCCCCATCGTCGACGACCTGCCGGAGCAAATCTGCAAGATCCTGCGGCAGGCCCTGAGGGTCTTCTAGCGCTTGGCGGAACAAGCCGACCACGTCGGCGTATAGACCTAGCACCAAGTGCGAAGCGCTGGGTTCCTCTTCGTCGACGACAAGCGCGAGCAGGCTCTCCGCCAGCCCGGCAAGCCGCGTTTCCAGCGCCTGCGGCGCCTCGCTCAGGCGTGCCTGCAGCTCTGTCGGCAGGGATGCAGGATCCTGCAGCAGCGCCAGCAGCGAAGTGACATCGCCCACGGTCTCGCCCAAGCTACCGACGATGTCCGCGAGCAGCCCCAGCAATCCTCCGCCGTGCTGGGGCGGCGGCGCTACCGGCGGCACGTAGTCCGGCGGATCGAGGTAAGGCAGAGGCGGGCAATCCGCCTGGACCAGCACGGTGCTCACGTCGATAACCGCACCCTTGGCGTGCAGGAAGTGCGACTTCTGGCAGCGCGCGGACACTTGGCTGCGCGGGTAGGCATGCGGGTCTTCGCCCTCTCGCGGCGGCGTGTTGTTCACCGGCGGGGGCGGCGTGAAGTCCGGCCCGGCGTCCCATACCACCATGGCCGAGGTATCGGCACGGCCCCAGGCGTCATACTCGAGCGGACGCAAGCCGGCGTAGGGCGTGCTGTCGGGATGCCGCCCGGGGGCGATGCGCGAGCCGTCGACCGCCGCATCCACGGTGCGCGCCATGACGTCGGCGCTCCACATGGTCACCTGATGATCGCCGAACGCCGGATGCAGCAGCACGCGGTTAGGCTCGGTACCGGGCAAAGGATCGCCCGTCAGATGCTGCGCATAGCCGTTGTTCTCCGAGCGGTCCCAGAGCATCTGGATCAGCCCGAAGTTCAGGGTGCGGTCGAGGTCGTCCCGATACGACAGATACATCGGCAGCGAATAGGCGTCGAAATCGACGCTGCGCCGCAGAAGCGTCGAGTAGTTCATGCCCGGCACGCCCAGCACGCCGCGGCTGATGTCCTTGGACAGCGCCAGCACCGGACCGGCCATGATGCCGCCCTGGCTGTTGCCGTCGTAGAACACGTGCCTGTGGTCGAACACCGGCCTCCCGTCGACCTGGAAGGCCTCGTGCGCGGCAAAGCCTTCGGGGTGGCGCAGCAGGCGGGCCAGAAACAACTGATTGAGTATGCCCTGCTGCGAGGCGTCGGGGATGACGCCGAACAGGGACAGATCGATCAACGCCAGCAGGATGTTGGGCACGTCGCCGGTGGCGAAGCCGAACCAGTCGACGGCGCAAAACATCATGTTGTGTTCGTTCGCCATGGCCTCGACGTTGCCGGCCCCCACTTCGCTGCGGCTGCCCAGCAACCCGTGGCCGTACAGAGAGGCCCGCGCCGGGCGCACGCGCTCGCGCCCCGCATCGGCAAAATCATCCACGGCCGCGCGCGGAATGTCGCAGATGAAGCGGGTTTTCATTTGCCCGCCCAGCAGCGGTCGATCGGGCAAGCCGTCGCCGAAGCCCAGCCCGCCGCGCGTGCCGTCCAGCGGGTTATAGAACAGCCGGTTGGGCGGCAGGCTCAAGGAACTGATCACATCGACGCCGTCGAAGAGCAGATCGAACTGCTCAGGGGCGCGGGCTCGCAACTCGTCGATCACGGTCAGCGCGCCCAGCGGCCTCAACGGCGCGGGATCGCCCGGCAGCACATAGCTGGGCACCGTGATAACGCCCTCGACGCGCCGCGAGATGTTCGCGTCGGGGTGCTCGATGATCTTGTCTACGGAGAACTTGGGCGCTGCGCCCATCTGGTAGTCCGGATCACCGGGCCGGCCCGATTCGCCCAGTGTGGCGAAGGCGTCGTCGCGCATATGCAGCAGGCGCTCGGTAAGGTTCTGCGAGCTGGCGACCGTGAAGTCCCAGGCAAGATAGAGCGATTCGTCGCGCTCGATGCCGGCTGCCGCCAACACCGGAAAGACGTCCTGCTCAAGGGCTGCGCAACGCTCCTCGACCGGCCCGAGGCCGACGATCTCGTTGTCGCGGCAGGCCTGGAAGCCCGCCCCTGCCGACAGCAGTTCGCCGGCGCTGTCCCGCAGCTTGCGCAGCACCACGACGTAGCGTCGACCGTGAACAAGATTGCGCGCCGGCCGCACGATGAGCGCCGGGCGCGCTTCGCCCGGTGCCTCGATATCCATGGACGGCAATAGCATGCCGGCGTTGGCATCCAGCTCAGCCCAAATCAGCTGCGGCTCGCCGGTCTCGGCATCCAGCACCTGTATGGGCGCGTCGTACGCCAGCGAGCGCTCGATGTCGGTCAACGGCGCCGCCCCGGTCGCCTCCAGGTCCAGACCCGGCACGTAGCTCACGATCATCGCCCCAGGCGAGAAGCCGTCGTTGCGGTTCCACTCGGTCGGGTCGATCGGCTTACCGGCAAGGTTGCGCGGCATGGCCGACAGGCGGAAGTTCACACGTTTGCCGGTCTCAGTTCGCGCATCGGCACGGGTGAAGTGATCGCTGGGAAAAGGCAGCATGCAATGGCTGGTGTCTAGCAGGTCGCAGCCGCGTAGACGCGCATCCATGGCAGGCAGGAAGAGGCCGCCCCCTGCGTCTTCTTCCGGGCTCTCCTCGCCCTCGTCCGGCGGCGTCGGCGCTTGCCCGAAATCGAGTCCGGCGCAAAGCGCCTCGGGGCCGCCGAGCGCGCGGCAGGCGTCGCCCAGCCCACCGCCGCCGCTGTCGGGGTCTACCAACAAGCAGAACGGCGAATCGTCACCGAAGGCCTCGCGGCAGCGTTCGCCGTAGGCGCGCTGATACCAGCCCGGCCGTGCGGCAATGTCCTCGACGATGCAGCGGGCGCCGTTATCGACGCCGAAACAGGCGCTCAGCGACGGCGGCAAATAGGCCTGCGGCGGTGCGTCGAACAGCGGGTTGTAGCCCTGCACGCGCAGCAGCGGTGCGGTCAGCGGACCGAAGGAGACGAACTCTTCGTAGTTGGTATAAGGCAGCAGGCCGGTTTCGCCTACTTCGTTGATGTAGTTGAATTCCTCCTCGGGCAGGATGTAGCCGAAGGAATTGTGGGTAAGCCCGAGCAGCATGGTGCGCCGATAACCGGCAAGGCTCTGAATGTACTTGCCGAAGCCATGGGTGGCCTCGCCGGGGATGGTGACGATCTCCAGCGCCTGCTCGCCTTCGCCTAGGGTGACGCGGCTCACCAAGGTTTCGGCGGTGAGCGCGAGCTGCGGCAAATTGCGGTACTGATCCGCCAATAGGGTGCCGAGGCCGGGGATCTGCGTCAGCGGCAACTGCAGGAAATCGTAGTAGCGGTTAAAGGCGCCCAGCGCTCCCGCCACGGTGAACAGCGGGTTAGTCACGGGCAGCATGACCGTCTGATGCCGCACCGACAGCTGATCGGCTAGCACGACCGCATCCTCGGTGCCGCCGAGCGTGGCACTGGCGATGCCTTCGCCGCGTCTGCGCGCCCTATCGTAGGCGTTATCGCCGCCGGGGCCGCTGGGGGCGGCATCGGCAATGGGGCCGTTGTAGTACAGGGCCACGCCGCCTTCGGCTTCCAGCGTCTCGACCAGCCCAAGCACGTAATCGGCGTGCGGCACCCGGCCTTCCAGTCCCTCGACGTCTTCGTGCGCGCTCGCACCGATATTGGTGGGGTGGGCATTGTATTGCAGCATGGACGCCAGTAGCGTGCCGCTGTGCGTGTCGTAAGCGCGCAGCAGGGTTGCGGTTTCATCAGGCCGGGCGTCTTCGAATATCTGCGGGCGCCGGTAATTGTTGTAGTCCGGCAGTTCTTTGCGGCTCACGATCAACTTGGCCGGACGCCGGATGTCCATTGCCTCCCGCACCGCCTGGGCAGCAAGCTGGTATAGCCCGTTATCGTCGACGGGATTGTCGATCCACGATTGCGGCACGCCGCCCCACAGTCCTTGCAGATCGGCACCGGCGTGGGTGTGGGTCTGGCCGAACAGGATGTTTTCCGGCGGGATGCCGGTCGCTTCGTTGACGGCGCGCTTTAGGCCGTCCTGGATGAGGTTGCCGGCGCCGATGGCGTCCAGGGTCACGAAGGCGAGCAAGGTATCGCTGCCGTCGTCGTTGCGGCGGGTCATGACCATGGCCCGCACCCAGGTATGTTCCGGGCCGTGCTCGGTCTCCAGCACGCGGGCAGCAGCCGGCTCGGTTAGGCTGTCGCCGAAGCCCGCGACGGGGTCGGGCAAGTTCTGCAAGGGATCGATGCCGAAGCCGCCGAGGTTGAAGCGCTGCGTCCGCGGCGCCTCGAGAAACCGTGATTCTTCGACGCCGTCGATGTGCTCCTGTAGCGGGGTCACGATCCGCTTGGCAGCGCCGACCAAGGTCTGCGCCACCGGCAAGTCCTGCACATCCAGGCTGACCCACGCGGTCTTGGAAGTCGCCGCACCGTCCGAGACCCGGAAGCCGAAGCCGTCCAGGCCGACGAAATCCTGCTCCGGCCGGTAAACGAAACTGCCGTCGCTCTCGAAGCTCAAGCTGCCGTAGCTAGGCTCGCTGACCAGGCTGAACTCGAGATCGTCGCCGTCCTCGTCAAACGCCGTCGCTTGGGCGCTCAAGGCCTGCCCTTGGAACAAGGCATGCGAGGCGTCCTCGGCCACCGGCGCCTTATTCGTCGGCGCCTTGGCGCGGACCTTCACACGTACCGTGTCGCTGCGACGAGCGCCGTCGTCATCGACCACCGTCAGACGAAACACCAGCACCGCATCCCCCGCAACCTGCGGCGTGAAGCGCGCAAGCGCCGGCTTCTTGTCGTCTGGCGTCAATGCGACCGTCGGGCCGCTCAACTGCTTCCAGCGGTATTTGATAACGCCCGGCTTAGCAGTCTCGGGGCGCGGATCGGGGTCAAAGGATGCGCTGCCGTCCAACGTAACCGTATCACCCGCATCGACCTCCTGGTCGGCACCGGCCTCAGCCTTGGGCAGGCGGTTGGGTTCGCCATAGAGCGCGATGTGATCCAAGGTCTGGCGCAGGTTGTAGCGCGCGACCTGAACCGGCACCAATTTGACCTTGTCGTTGCCGGTCGCAGCGCGGATGAAGGACTGCAGCGCCGGATCCTGCTCGAAGCCGCGCACCGTCTGTGCAAAGGTCAGCCCCCGGTTGCGGGCGATGTCATGGATAGTCGGGGGGAGCTGAATGCCGTTGCGCGCATCGCGATCGACATCCAGGGTCTGCAGAAGGCGCGCGATATTGGTGATGGCCGGATTGTTCTCCGACTCGGCTTCAGCGGCCAGCTCGGGCATGAAGTCGACCGGCGTCAGAAACGGCCCTGCTTCGGCAGCGCCGAGTACAATGTCGCCGATAAAGAATTCGGTCAGACCGCGGGCAAGAAACTCGCCCTCTTCTCCGGTGATGCCCTCGCCGCCTGGATAACGATAGCCCAAGCCCGCGACCGGATTGTCGACGAAGCGCCCTGAGATCAGTTCCGTGCCGCCGGGGTTTGAGCCGCTATCCGGCGGCGTCTCGGCGCTATTGCCGCCGCCGCCTCCGCCCCCGCATGCGACCATTGAAACCGCAAGCACCATTGCCAGAATCAGGCGCTGCATCGACCGCTCCTCCCCCCGCCGCTATGAACGCGGCTGCTTGTCCTTGTTGGCTACCGGCTCGGCAAACGCAGCGCACCGAGCCACACCGAAAAGCTAGTCGGGCGGGGCCGAAGCAGCGGGGGAAAAGCTTCCGATCCGGAGGGTGAAGGAGCGCGACTAGCGCTCGCGAGAAGCTCAGGCGTGCAGGTCTACATCCGGGGATGCCGCTCGAACGGGCCAATCAACTGCATTGAGCGTATTCGCAAGACCGTGAGTAAGCGCTAATGCGCTAATCCATTCTGGTAGCAATCGCGGCGCCTGGCGTGGGGCTACAGGTCTTTTAGGAGATCATCGATATCGTTGGGGACGGCTGGCGAGCCCTGACGGCTTCGCTGTTGATGGCGCTGGGCTACCGCCCTCCGGCGGCGTCGGATTTCATCAGCTAGCTCACAGGCTAAAGAATACACGCGCTGCGCCGGGCCGGAATCAAGCGCCTCCTGGTCCAGATTTCCCAAGCCCGCCATCTGTACGGCGGCAAGCAGGTTCTGCTCATCGGTGGCGGTGATCTCGACCGCCTTGGCCTGCTTCATGTACGCCAAAGCCATCTGCACGACGCGATCGTCCAGCGAACGCTCAACGGGGCCGGCATCGGCGATCCAAAGCTCATTGGCGGCCAATTCAGAGAGGAAAAGTTTCAGTAGATCTTCAGGCGTCATTACCGCAGCACTCAGGATACCCGAGGGCGGCTAGCACCCTCGGGTGTGGTGGAAGAGCGAGGCTACTCCGTCAGCGTGTAGCTTTCCAGCGCGCTCTTGCTGACCTCCGCTTCCGTGTAGGGGAAACGGTGCCACTTCTTGGCCGAGTAGGCTTTGGTAAAGTCCTGATAGTAAGGGCTGGCCGGGTCGGTGGACTGTGAGTAAGTCACGAAGCCTTCGGCAATGGGTCGGTACCCTTGGCCGCTCGGCTCCCAGGTCACCGTCTGGATGTAACTGTTCCCGTAAGTAATCCGGTAGCCGTCGGCATCGATAGGCAGTGAGTCCACCGGCGGCACCGGATCTCCGCTCGGTATCTCCTTGGCATTGGCGATGGTAAACGCGCCCTCGAAGCTCTCGCCGCCGAAGATGGGAATGAACTCGTCGTGGATACCCGAGCGCTGCAGCTCGCCCATGGCCGCGTCCAGCGGAACCCCGGCCGCCTCGACGCGTCGAACCGCGCGCCCGAAAGCGGCCGCGACCTCCGGATTCCAAACCAACAGGCCACGCGGCGTGTTCACCGGGTCGTTCGGATCGAAGGC
>JAJUGG010000064.1 GCA_029268285.1 Ectothiorhodospiraceae bacterium
ATGGCGGAATCGCGCCTGAATCTCTGTGCTTCGAGATCACCGAAACCGCGGCAATCTCCGATTTCCAGCGCGCCCTCGCCCTGATCGAAGCACTGAAAGCATGCGGCTGCCGCTTGGCCTTGGACGACTTCGGCACCGGGCTTTCATCCTATTCCTATTTGAAGCACCTGCCGGTGGACTACCTCAAGATCGATGGTATCTTCGTTCGGGATATTGCGACCGATCCTATCGATCGCGCTTTCGTGCGCTCCATCCATGAGGTCGGCCATGCGATGGGTATGCAGACTATCGCTGAGTTCGCCGAAAGCGAGGCGGTGCTGCGAGAGCTTCGGGAAATCGGCGTGGATTTTGCGCAAGGCTATGGGATCGGGCGCCCGCAGCCAATCACGATGTCACTGTAGGGAATCGCTCTGAATGTTCTTCCTTCCGCGCGGCCTGCGACGCCGCTGGGCTGCGCGCCGCATTGAAATCGATGACGCCGCTTGGCAGGACTTGCGCACGTCGTTGCCGCTACTCGCTTCGCTAACGGCGCAGGAATCGCTGCGTCTACGCGAATTGACCCCGCAGTTCCTGGGCGAGAAGGCGATCGATCCGGTTGGCGGCTGTGTGCTTGGCGAAAGAGAGCGGCTCCTGATCGGCGCGTTGGCTTGTCTGCCCATTCTCAACCTGAGCCTTGATTACTACGACAGCTGGTATTCCATCGTAGTTTACCCTGGCGGTTTCGTAGCCCGCCATGAGTACGTCGATGAGGCCGGCGCGGTGCACGCGACCGATGCCGAGTTGGTGGGGGAAGCCTGGTCTCAGGGGCCGGTCATCATCTCCTGGGAAGATGTGGAGGCGGCCTACCAGCTCGACGGCTTCAACGTGTTGATACACGAGTTGGCCCACAAGCTGGATATGCTGGCAGAGGGCGCCAACGGCATGCCGCCCTTGCATGCCGGCATGTCGCGGCAAGCTTGGAGCAGCGCTTTCATGCGTGCCTATGAGGATTTGTGCGAAAAGGTAGAGGGCGGCGTCGAGACGGCGTTGGATCCCTATGCGACGGAAAGTCCGGGAGAGTTTTTTGCCGTTGTCAGCGAGGCGTTCTTCGAGATTCCACAACTACTCTACGGCGAGTATCCCGAGGTTTACGAGCAAATGAAACTCTTCTACCGCCAGGATCCGTTGCAGCGGCTGAGGCTGGCAGCGCAGTCCTGAACCTGGCCTTGCATACGCGCCTGCGAGTGGGGGCGATCAGGGCGAGGCCTAGTCGGAGCGATCTAGACGCTCCGTGCTTTCGTCGTTGTCCTCATCCTCGTCTTCGTCTTCATCGTCTTCCTTCTCCCAATCCTCGCCTCGCGGCGGGTGCTCGTCGTGGCTGGCTAGCCAATCCTCTTTTTCCATGCAGGTATCGGAATAGCTAAGGTCGTCCACATCGAGGTCGTCCACCGGGCCGGTCCAGTCTTCCGGCGGTTCTATCCACTCCAGTTCCAGGCTATCCCAGTCTTCGTAGTCGAGAGTTTCCAGAGCACCGTCGAAATGTTGGATCTCGATGCTGTCTCCGTCCTCCAGCGATACGACATGAAACACCTGGGCCTTATCCAGTCGGCGATACCAGTTGCCGACGATCGGCTCGCATTCGGCAGTCATGTTGCGTTCCCTCGCTGCGGTGCGGGTGGTAGGCCGATACAGCCGCCACCCGAGCCACATGCCTTTCCGTTAGGCTCCTGGGGAGATGGCACTGTTCCGGCCTGTGGGCAAGGGGCATAACAGAAAAGGAGAATGCCGGCGAACAAGCAGCGTCGCTGCTACCTAGAGGATAGAGGCGTGCGGAGGCAGACAGGCCTTATGCGGCAACGGCGGCCAGCGTGTCGAAAAAGCTTTCGATGCGCGCAATCTGGGCGACCGGGTCATCCAGTCGTACCAACTCGCGGCGTGCTTCGGACCCGCCAGGCTTGTTGGTGAGATACCAGCCTATGTGTTTGCGCGCAACGCGCACCCCGAGATAGTCCCCGTAAAAGGCGTGTAACTCGCGGATGTGCTCCAGCATGATGGCGCGGACTTCATCCAGCGAAGGGGGCGCCAGGTGTCGGTCGTAGGCCAGGTAATGCGCGATCTCGCGAAAGATCCAAGGCCGCCCCTGGGCGGCGCGCCCGATCATGAGCGCGTCGGCCCCCGTGTAATCGAGCACGGCGCGGGCCTGCTCCGGGCTATCGATGTCGCCGTTGGCCATGACAGGGATTGTTACCCGGCTCTTGACCTCGGCAATGGTGTCGTATTCGGCCTGACCGCGGTAGGCATCGGCGCGCGTGCGCCCATGCAGCGCCAAGGCCGCAATACCCAGATCCTCTGCGATCCGGGCGATTCGCACCGCGTTACGCCGCGCCGGCTCAGGGCCGGTACGGAACTTGAGCGTGACCGGGACTTCGACCGCCTTTACGGTCGCTTCCAGAATGCGTGCCACCAGCGCCTCGTCGGCGAGCAACGCCGAACCGGCTAGTTTGTTGCAGACCTTCTTGGCCGGGCAGCCCATGTTGATATCGATGATCTGCGCGCCTTGCGCTACGTTGTAGCGCGCGGCTTCGGCCATCATGTCGGGCTCGGCGCCCGCGATCTGCACGATGATGGGGGCCGGCTCGCCCTCATGATTCGAGCGTAGGCGGGACTTTGCCGTATCGCGCAATTGGGGGTTGCTACCAATCATTTCGGACACGGCCAAGCCCGCACCCAACCGCCGGCAGAGCTGCCGGAAAGGGCGGTCGGTGACGCCGGCCATGGGCGCCAGCACGAGCGGCGGATCTGCGCTGTAGGGACCGATCTTCATGGGCGCCCGATACTACGAGATTTTTCCGAGGCTTGCATGTGCATGGTGCGAATTCAGTACCATAGGCCGGAACGAGTAAGCGGCGAGGACTGTTGAATGGCAAATGAAGTCGCAGTGATCACCGGGGGCGGCAGCGGAATCGGTCAAGCCCTGGCGCAACGCTTAGCCGAGGAAGGTTTCCACGTATTGATCGCCGGGCGTCGCGCGCAATCGCTGGAGGAGACCAAAGCGCTGATGCCGGCGAGCATCCAACCGGTGGTCGCCGACGTGGCGACACCGGAAGGACGGGAATGCGTGCGCGAGGCTGTGGGCACCTCCAGGCTTCGCTTCCTGATCCATAACGCGGGCGTACTGGAGCCGGTGGGACCGCTCGAACGCGCGGAGCTGGACGCCTGGCGGCGCAACATGGCAGTCAATGTGGAAGCGCCGTTATTCCTGACTCAGGCCTTGTTGCCGCGGCTGCGCGGCGGCGGCAGGGTACTGCATATCTCCAGCGGAGCGGCCCATCATCCCTATCCTGGCTGGGGAGCGTACTGCACCGGTAAAGCCGCCCTGCATATGCTCTATCAGGTCTGGGGGGAGGAACTGGAAGCGCAGGACATCGCCGTGGGCAGCCTTCGGCCGGGCGTGGTCGATACACCGATGCAGGCACTGATCCGGGAACAGACGCCGGAGAACTTTCCGCGCGTCGAGCGCTTTCTCAAGCTGAAAGAGCAGGGGTTGCTGCGCAGTCCCGCAGAAGTGGCCGACTTCTGCCGTTGGCTACTGCTCGAACCGGACCCACAGCGCTTCGCGGCGCACGAGTGGGACATCGGCAATCCCGAGCATACTGCCGACTGGCAGGATTAAGCGCCGGTTCTGTCCTTAGGAAGTGCTCTCGTGCGGTGCGTAATGCGTTCTGCGGGGAGTACGTTGAACGCGGCCGGTAGAGTGTGTACCGGAGCGGCCTCAATGGCGCGATTCGTGACGCGAGTAAGACCAAGCCAAGGCCTCGGCGGATGCCGTTGCCGCAGCCGCGCGCGCGCGCCCGATCAGGCGCAGCGTCTCCAGTTCGGCTATGGCTTCCTGAATGGTCGGGACTTCGGGCAAGTGTATGGCATCCCAGCGCAGGAGCGGGATGCCGGCTTCCTTGAGCAAGGCATGCATAGGGCTGCGCTGCCGCGCGGGGGAAGTCAGCGAATTATCCAGCTCTACCGCGGCGAGCGGGCGGTAGAGTGAGTCGCAGATAAGGAAATCGGCCGTGGCATTTGCTAGCGCATTGCTGATTTGCGGATGCTTCGTAGCGTTGCCGACAACCTTGGGCTCGACGAAAGCAGCGAGGCTGATGCGGGGAAGAATGATGTATTGCGGCAACGCCTCCAGCAGGCGCCCGTGCAAGTTGCGTGCGTCCTCCGAGAGAGCCTGGATTGCCGTGAGCGCAAGCACACGGTTCTGACGCAAACGCCGGCGCCGGTAGAGCAGCAGTGCACCGCTGAGGACGATTGCGGTGATGATGAGGCCGATTACGATCATTCCCTGGCTCGCGATGTTTAGCGTTGCCCGGCATTGGCAACGTGGGGTTCAATCCATCTGATAGCGCAGGCGTTGCACGAACTGCTCGCAGGCGCGTTCGGCGCGGCGACGTTCCGGGTACGGCCCGTGTGCCGGCGCCTCTCGACTTTCGAAGTACCAGGCTCCGTTGGCAACGAAGAAGCGCGAGCGGCGGAACGGATGCGCGCGGTTCTCGCCGGTACGACATTGCTCCATGGTTTTCCTCCTTCTTGTGGTCACCGCTTGATCTGGGGACTGGCGGAAATGCCGGCAAGCTTGTCGCAGCAGGGGAGGGCCCTATAGAGTGGCGCGAGTGCATTGCGCGGCTTGAAGCCGCGCCAACATCGCCGTAAGGCGTCGGTTAAGCGAAGGCGAACATGAACAAGATTAACGCGATACCGTTTGGCCTCATTTTGACGACTGCGCTCGCTGCTCATGGGGCAGTGCAAGCCTTGGAGAGTACGCCGGAGCACAGGGCGGCGTTGGGGATGACGGTGTACTCGAATGGCGTGGCGCTCATTCGTGACGAGCGCACCGTAGAGCTAGAGCCCGGGCCGCTGGCGTTGCATTTTGCCGGCATCAGCGAGCTGCTCGTTCCGGAAAGCGTGAATCTGAATTCAGACGGCGCCTTCACCATTACCGAGCTGAGCTATCGCACCCCATCGCTGAGCCGTGAGCGCTTGCTGCAGGAGCGTCTCGGCGAGGAAATACTGCTGCTGCGCGAGAATGCGGCTACCGGGGATGAGGAGCGTCGCAGGGGGCGGTTGCTGAGCGTCACCGGGAGCGCTCCTCTGGTCGATTTCGGCGATCACATCGAGGCGGTCGACGCGGCGTCCGGCTGGCGCATTGCCTTCGAGGAGGCTTCCGAGCGGCTCGCCGGCCAGCCGCTACTCATGGCGCAAGGCAAAACCGAGGCGCGCGGGCCTCATTCGTTCGAGCTCACCTACCTGAGCAATGGCTTACGGTGGCAGGCCGACTATGTAATCGCACTGGCCGCGCGTGGCGACCGAGCCGACCTCACCGGGTGGTTAAGCGTCAGCAACGAAACACAAACCGATTTTGTCGACACTGCGCTGCAATTCGCCGTCGGGGCGCCAAAGCTCGGTGGCCTTCAGCCCTACCTGGCGGCGGCATCGCGCGCAGATGCTGAATTCTCACGTGAATCGGTGGCGGGCTATCGGCTTTACAGCTTGAACCGCGCCGCCACGCTTTGGTCCGGCGAGCGCCGCCAGTTCCTTTGGGCGCAGCAGGCGGACACGCTGGCCATGCAGCGTTACCTGACCCGAGGCTATGCGCTGGGGAGGCCGCAGGAGCCTCAGCCAATGACCGTGGAGCTCGAGGTCGTGCTAGACGGCGCGAATAAGGCGCTGCCGCCCGGCACTGCGCGCGTCTATAGCCCCGATGCCAGCGGCCGCATGCAGTTCCTGGGCGCCGATCACGTCGTGGACACCGCGCCTGGCGAGCCTCTGCGTCTGCGTCCGGGTGCCGTGGCGGACGTACGGGCCACGCGCTCCCTGACCCGGTTCGAGCAAGAGGAGGACGCTTTCCGGGTAAGCTGGCGCGTGGTACTGCGCAACGATACCGCCGAAGCGGTTGAGGTGGTGCTCGAGGAGGACATGGGCGGCGCCTGGGAAATGGTGAGCAGCTCCTTGCCCCATCGGGAAGCAGCGGCGACCGTCGCGAGTTGGACGATCACGGTGCCCGCCGGTAGCGAGACTGCTTTGAACTATGAGGCGTTGATCAAACAGCCGCGCCGAGACTGAATCTGCCCGCGCACCGAGCTCCGCTCTCGGCACTATGCTTCGTCATGAGCGGCGAGGCGTTTCTTGTTGCGCGAGGGCAGTTATAAGGCAGGGCATGATTAGAACTGTCCCATGGCGTAGAGAATCGCCGCGTAGCGGCCGCCTTTCCCGATTGCCACCAGCACCAGGAATAGGGAGAAGCGAACACGCATCAGGCCGGCGATAAAGGTTAGCGCGTCGCCGCCTACGGGCAGCCACGCGAGCAGCAGCGACCAAACGCCGAAACGCTGGAACCAGTTCTGAGCGCGCTCCAACGAGCCGGCTTTGAAAGGAAACCACTTCCGGTCTTTGTAGTGCTGAAAATAGCGACCAAGCGCCCAGTTGAAGGCCGAGCCCAGGGTATTGCCGACCGTGGCCACGAATAGCAGCGCGGCACTGTTGTAGCCCGCTTGAATAAGGCCGGCGAAAAGCACTTCGGAGTAGAACGGCAGCAGGGTGGCAGCCAGGAACGCCGATAGGAACAGGGAAGAATAGGCCAACATCGAAACGCGTTACCTCAGGACGGGTTCGCCCTAGCATCCGTCATAGTACTAAGGTAACGATGGGTTGCGGGTAGCAAAAAAGAAAAGGTGGAGAGGCCGCGGGAGCCTTCCGTGGCTCCCTCGTTGTCCGTAACGTGCGACAACTCTCCGACGTCCGTGCTGCTCTATAGCGCCTTCCTGGCTCGATCAAGAGTATCGCTGAAGAAGGGCCGCCGTCTGTAGGAAATTAGCGATTCCTGTTGTAGGACAGGCGCTAAGGAGCGCCGGGCGTTGGGCTCGCCTTGCGGCGCAACTCCGTGCGCGAACCTGACGGCTCTGTGCTGAATCCGATTCCTCATTCTTTGCCAAGTTCTTGCCAGGGCGCGTTTATCTGGGATTTTATCCGTACTGGTTTGGCGGCCTTTCACTACGCGCGCGCAACACGCATAATCATTCGAGAGCCCGATAAAGAGGCTACTTGGCTGCGCGCGCTTAGCGGGGCTAATGACAAAGGAGGAGTGTATGAAGTCCATTCAGCAGTGGTTAGACGAATACGGTGAGAGTCACCGCAACCCGACCAATAAACTGATCCACTGGATCTGTGTTCCGGCGATCACCTTCAGTTTGCTCGGACTGCTCTGGTCGATACCGGTACCTGCGGCGATGGCATCGGTATCGCCTTGGCTCAATTGGGCGACCCTGTTTGCGGTGCTGGCCGGACTGTTCTATCTACGGCTGTCCACGACCATCTTCATGGGCATGACGGTCGTCGCCGTGGCGATGCTGGTGGTTTGCGACCTGATCGCGCGCTCTGAATGGTCGTTGTGGCAGCTCAGCCTTCTGGTATTCGTGGTTGCGTGGGTGGGTCAGTTCATCGGCCACAAGATCGAGGGCAAGAAGCCGTCCTTCTTCAAGGATCTGCAGTTTCTGCTAGTCGGCCCGGCTTGGCTGCTGGGCTTCGTTTGGCGCCGTCTCGGCATCCGCCTCTAAGGCAGACTTCCGGGCGGCCGCTTCGCCGCCCGGGAATTTCTCCCGCAGCAGCCACAGCCCTTTCTTCGCGATCAGCGGGAAGCAGCCCATCAGGATCAACGAGCCGATGACGCCGGGGGTGAAGGCGTCTCCCAAGGTCTTTATCCGCGCCAGCTGAGTTCCGGCGTTTGCGAGAATCAGGGTGCCGGGCAATGTCCCAAGCTGCGTTGCCCACCAATAAGTGCGCGTCCGCACGCCCGTCAGCCCCATCGCGACATTCACCAGAAAGAACGGCAATACCGGAAGAACTCGCAGCGTGATGAGGTAGTACGGCCCGTCGCGGTGCAGGCCGCGGTCTATGGCTTCGATGCGGCTGCCGAAATAGTGCTTGAGTGCGTCGCGGAAGACGAAACGTGAGAGCAAGAACGCGAGCGTGGCGCCCAGGGTGGAGGCAATGGAAGACAGAACACTGCCCCAGGCCAGGCCGAACAGCGCGCCGCCAACCAGTGTCAGCGCTGCAGCCCCGGGAATGGCCAGACCTGCCGCTACCACATAGACCATAAAGAATAGGGCGGCGCCTTGTGCTGGATGGGAGCCAATCCACCCAAGTAACACGCCCTGGCGCGCCTTCAAGTAGTCGAGATCCAGGTACTGATGCAGGTCGAGCAGGAATACCGCTGCGATCAGCACGGTGACGGTTGCGAGCACGAACAGCCGCGCCGGAGAGAAGGTGCGCGCGAGCGCGTTGCTCCGTGCCGCGACTGCTCCGGCTCGGAGGGCGGGCTTGGTTTCGGCGGATTTCGAGGTTGGTGGACGGGATCCGTTGCTTTGCATGTATCCCAGCTCGTTGGCTGACTAGCGCAGAAAATTGGGCACCCGAGGCGCCCATACAATACGCGCATTCCCCACACGCTATCAGCAGATTGGCCAGCGTAGCCGCTGGTACCACCGGGTTCAGCGCTTATAGGCCACGAACCAGACGCTCATGGGGGCGTGCTCGAGCACGGTTGAGTACCGAAGAGGTCGGCGCCGCGGGCGGTTAACAGAATCCAGCCCCGTTCAGGCGATTGTTCAAGCGCCTGAACGGCGTAACGCACGCGCGTTACAGGCAGCGCTTTGCTTTGGTTGGCATTATCGCTGATAGCTCAAGGACCATGCTCCCGGCTCGACGTGGCGAAGGAGCGTAGTAGTGCGACCGTATCCGGATGGTCCCATTCGTGTTCGCCGACCAGGCGTGCGACTTCGCGACCGGTAGGATCAATGATCAAGGTGCTCGGTACGCCCGGAATACCGAGCTTCGCGACTGCGGTGCCGCTGCCGTCGTGATAGCTGCCGAGCTGTTCCAGCCCGAGCGCACGGTAGAAGTCTTGAGCCGGCTCAATACCGTCGTGCTCGATCGAGAGTGGCAATACCACCACGCCTTCATCGCCTAGCTCGGTTTGCAGGGCTTCCAGTGCCGGCATTTCTTCGCGACATGGCGCGCACCATGTCGCCCACAGATTGAGCACTACGACTTGGTCGCGGAAGTCCGCGAGAGTATGCGGTATGCGCTCGTCATCAGTGAATTCCAGTGGCGGCACTTCGGTAGGTTCCGGAGAGACCATGAAACCCAGGCGTTCGGCTTCGCCCCTATCCAAGCCCGTCTCAGGCACTTGGGTATCGCTACAGGCGGTCGCCAGCAAGAGCATGCTAATTAAAAGGACAGCGGCAAGGGGGCGTGCGTGAAATCGCATGAGGTTCATCTTGGCAAAACTCATTGAACGACGGGTTTTATAGCCTGATTGTCGACGCCGAGCCCGGATAGAGCAAGGGAGAGGGCTGCCGATACGAAAACGCCCTGCAGATGCAGGGCGTTGTAGATCAGTGGGCTTGGCTGACTTTAGCCGCCGGCGCCGCCGCCAGCTCCACCGCCAGCTCCGCCACCGGCGCCACCTCCAGTACCAGCGCCGGTGCCACTACCCATACCGCCGCTGGTACCACCGCCGGTACCTCCACTCGTGGTGCCGCCACCCATACCGCTGTCGCCAGTGGTCGTTTCGCCGCCCATGCTGCCGCTCATCGAATCGTCGGTCGAACCGCCGCCCGACATGCTGTCGCCGGGTTCAGTCGTTGGGGTGCCGCTCTCCATGTCGTCCGCCGTCGCAACGCCGATCTCGTCCTGCGTGCTCTGACTACCCTGGGCACCCATGGTGCTGCTGGAGCTGCCCATCTCAGACTGAGTCGTACCCGTTTGTCCGCTCATGGCGGCGCTATCGCTGGATGCGGTGTCCGAGGAACCGCTCCCCGCGGCGAAGGCCGGCATCGCAGCCAGCGTGAAAATGGAAGCGTAAACCATGCGCTTCATAACATCCTCCATGATGAATCGAGTGTGTCTCCGGGCTAATTCACAGCCCACATTTCCTATCTGTTCGCATAAGCTCATATTCAATCGCTGATGAAGCAGGTGTAGGGCTTTAGCGACTGGTATGGATGATGGCCGCATTAGCAGCGAACTGTTAGGATGCGCGCTGTTTGCGTGCGGCCCGGCCGGTCCTGCCGGTCCGTCCGAATCACGCACCCCGAGATTGTCCACCGCTTCGCGATGCTGCGGCTTATTGGGATAAGCGCCCAAGGTACGCAGATTCGGCACGCTTAGCGGTCAGTAAGTGCATGAGGCTTAGCATGTCATCTAGAGAGCGCGCTCCGGAAAGAAAGTCGTCTTCCCGAGGCGCGGGCAAGTCGCAAAACGGCGAGCGTGGTGGCACGGCGCCGCAGGTCGAGCTGGCATTAACCGCGAAGCCTGTCCCGGGTGCCGTCAGCCGCGGCGATTTCCTGGAAACCCTGGCGCGACTGACCACCTCCGTGTGGGTCGTAACGGCGAACAACGCCCTCGGTCGCCCGCTCGGGCGGACCGTGACATCGATGATGTCTGTATCGGCGGCGCCGCCGACCATCATGGTGTCCATCATGCGCGATGCGGATCTGGCCGAAGCGATACGCGCTACGCAGGGTTTTTCGCTATCCATGTTGGCCAGCAGCCAAGAGGAAGTAGCCAACGCGTTTGCGGGCAAGGTGTCGCCGGAGGAGCGCTTCGCGCATGCCGGTAGCTGGGCGGCCTGGCCTTCCGGGCGTCCTCGGTTGCTAGACGCGCTTGCGGCGATGGATTGCGAGCTTTCCGGTGTGGTCGAGACGGAAACGCATTTGTTATTTGTCGGCACTCTGATCGATTCCGCCCATAGCGAAACCGATATGCCGCTGTTGTGGGGCATGCGCGATTACAGGCGTTTGTCCATCGATCCTTACGCAGACGATTAAGGCCGCTAGTCCACCACGGCTTCCGCTGTGCTGGTGGTAGTGGACGGGTGTCGATTCTGTAACCTGTCGGAGCGCTTTCGTGAAAGAACAACACCAATTTGCTTTCAGCGCTTTACTGATGTTGCTTGCCGTGGCGGCCGGCGCCTTTGGCGCGCACGGCCTGCGTCCCTTGCTGGAGCCGCGCATGCTCGAGGTGTGGGAGACGGCTGTGCTCTACCACCTGATACACGCCATCGCTTTGTTGGTCATCGCCGCGCTCCAAATGCAAAAGCCCGGCCGGGGCTTTGGGCTTGCGTGGTCCGTCATGCTGGGCGGCCTGTTGTTGTTCAGCGGCAGTCTTTACACCATCGTGCTGACTGGATGGCGCGCGATCGGCCCTGTAACCCCGCTGGGGGGGCTGACGCTCATGCTTTCGTGGCTGCTGGTTGCTTGGGCCGGCTATCGCAGCGCCGCTTAAACACGGCCGCTGCGGGGCCTGAGGTCGGGGCACTTTCAACGGATTAGGTCGAAGGGTGGTGGACGCGCGGTTCGTAAGAGGTAAAATAAATACCGCTTATCATAACGTAGCGAAGCGCTTTCACGCCGCGGCATCGCGTAAACGCGAGCCATCTCTGGAGACCCGCCTTGAGTGAACGTATACCCGCCGATTGGGACCCGCGATCCCAAGCCGTTCTAGACGATCAAATTACCGCCTACGACGATATGCGCCGCCGCTGTCCGATTGCTTACAGCGAGTATCAGCAATGGACCGTATTTCGGCATGCCGATGTACTGCGGATACTTCAAGATCACGAAAGCTTCAGCAACGTGGTTTCGCGTCATATATCGGTGCCAAACGGCATGGACCCGCCCCTGCATACGCCGTACAGGAAACTCATTGAGCCGTATTTTGCGGCGGATCGGGTACACGCATTCGAGCCCGAGTGTCGCGCAATAGCCCAGGAACTGGTGGGCGGATTGCCGGACGCGGGCGTGGTCGAACTGAATGCGGAGTTCGCGGAGCCCTGCGCGCTGCGTATTCAGTGCGCATTCATGGGGTGGCCCGAGACTCTGCACGAACCGCTGCGGCAGTGGATGGGAAAAAACCGCGCGGCCACGCTGTCGGGCAATCGCGCCGAAACCGCCGAGGTTGCCGCGGAGTTCGACGGATACATCCGCGCCCTCTTGAAGACACGGCGCTCTAGCACAAACCGCGACGATGTGACTGCGCGGCTCATGCGCGAAGAGGTGAACGGTCGGCGCTTGAGCGACGAGGAGATCGTCAGCATCCTTCGTAACTGGACAGTCGGCGAACTGGGCACTATCGCCGCTTCCGTCGGTATTCTTGTGCATGCACTGGCTGTCGATCCGATGCTTCAGAGTCGGCTGCGCAAGAACGCCGCGCTGTTGCCGGCGGCCATAGACGAGATTCTGCGCAAGCACGCACCGTTGATTGCAAACCGCCGCATTACCACGCGCCCGGTCGAAATCGGAGGTCGCCGGATTGGCGCCGGGGAGCGCATCACGATCCTGTGGGCATCGGCCAATCGTGATGAAGCCGTGTTTCCGGAACCCGATGCGGTGCGCCTGGACCGCGACCCGCGCCAGAACCTACTCTATGGTGCGGGCATTCATGTGTGCCCTGGCGCGCCCCTGGCGCGGATGGAACTGCGCGTGATCATGGAAGCCTTGTTGGCCGGAACATCAGTCTTGGCGACGGTACCGGCGCAGGCCCCGCAACGCGCGTGCTACCCGGGCAGCGGCTTCACCGTGTTGCCGCTGAGGGTGGAGTCAACATGTAAGCAATAAGAGGATTAGCGTCCATGCGCCTACGCGGGGCCGTTGCGGCCGTTTTGCTGCTCCTCGCGCTGGCTTTTCTGGCGTATCGCTTCAGTATGCCGCCTCGGGTTGTTGTCGAGACCCTGTCCGCGCGCCCCATGGAGCAGCATCTCGTGGCAACCGGGCGAGTGACGACGCGGGAGCGCATTCAGGTCGGCGCACTGGTCGGGGGCACGGTGGCAGAAGTCCTGGTACGTGAGGGTGACCGCGTCGAGGCCCAACAGCCTTTGGTGCGCCTCACGGGCGATGAGGCGCAGGCGATGGTGGCCAATGCCGAGGCGGCCGTAGGCTATGCGCGCGCACAGTTGCGTCAACTGCGCCAGGTGCGTCTGCCGGAGGCGGGCGAGGCACGAGAACAAGCTTTGCTTCAGTTCGAGCAGGCGAGACGCGATTATCAGCGCGCGGCGTCTTTGGCTGAGGAGGGCTATGCCAGCGAAGCTGAGGTCGAAGCCCTGCGCGAGGCGTTGGATCTGGCGGAGAGCCGTCTACGCAGCAGCGAGCAGGTCTTGGCGGGCTTGCAGCCGGGCGGCAGCCAGCATCAAGCGGCAGTAGCGGAACTCGCTCGCGCCGAGGCCGCTCTTGCTGAGGCGCGCGCGCGCCGCGCCTATACGCTCATCGCGGCTCCTGCGCCCGGCATCATAATCCGGCGACATGTAGAACCGGGCGACGTGGTGCAGCCGGGCACCCAGGTCATGGATCTGGCGCGGGCCGGCGACACGCTGGTCGAGGCCCAGATCGACGAACGCAACCTCTCGCTGCTCGAGATCGGCCAAAACGCGTTGGTTTCCGCTGACGCTTATCCCCGCGAGCGTTTTCCCGCAACGCTCGCCTTCATCGCGCCCGCTGTCGATCCCCAGCGGGGTACGGTGGAAGTGGAACTGCTTGTTCCTGACCCGCCGCCTTATTTACGCGCCGATATGACGGTGTCGGTAGATATTCTGGTGCAGCGACGCGAGAAAGCGCTTACCGTGCCTCGCGCAGCCGTGAGGAATTTTGACTCCGCGCCCACGGTTCTGCTCATCGAGGACGACGTGCTGGTGGAACAAGCCGTCGAACTCGGTGCGCTCGGGGATGGTCGGGTGGAATTGTTAAGCGGCGTAGAGCCGGGTGCCCAAGTCGTCGTCGATTCCCGCGGTCAGGCCGCAGGACAACGGGTGCGAGGCGCGGAGGCGGCGCCGGAATGAGCTTCGCCTGGACAGTGGCGCTGCGCTTTCTGCGCGAAGGTCGCTACCAGACCTTGCTCATAATCAGCGGCGTTTCGCTAGGTGTTGCCGTGGTGGTGTTCATCACTGCGATCATTACCAGTCTGCAGGCTAGCCTCATTTCGGACACGCTCGGGTCGCAAGCACATATCGTGGTGCGTCCTCCGGATGAGCGGGCTCGCCCGCTGCGAGAAGGCGGTGAAGCTCAACGCCTACTGCGCCTGCAATCCCGGCCTCAGCGCCTGCGCAGCATCGATCAGTGGCAGGCGCTGCTGCCGCTGATCGCCCGCGAAGTCGGCGTCATGGCGGCCGCGGCCAGTATCTCGGGACCGGCGCTCGCCATACGGGGCGAGGCAGACCGCTCGGTGGCCATAGTCGGCATTGAGCCGGATAGCTATGTCGGCGTGGTGGATCTGCGGGCGAAGCTGCAGGCAGGCGAATTACGGCTGGGGACGGAGGAGGCCGTTATCGGGATCGATCTAGCCGAGGAGCTAGGCTTGCGTACCGGAGACCGGCTACGGCTCGAGACGGCGGGCGGGCGCGGCCAGAGTTTTCGAATTGCCGGCTTAGTCGATCTTGGCATGCGTGATCTTAACCTGCGCTATGTATACATTGCCTTGCGCTCAGCGCAGACCTTGCTTGATGTGCCAGGGGGCGTGTCCACCATCGATCTGCGCGTGGCCGATGTGTTCCAGGCGCGCGAGATCGGCCAGCGCATCGAGGCGCAGACGGGCCTGATCGCGGACAGCTGGATGGAAACCAGCCGCGACTTATTGAACGCGCTACGCTCGCAGTCAATCGCTACCGGCATGATTCGCGTGTTCGTCGCGATTTCCGTAGCTTTCGGAATCGCGAGTGTGCTGGTTATCTCTGTAGTGCAACGGGCAAAGGAGATCGGCATTCTGCGTGCAACCGGAGCGTCCCGGCGCAGCGTCATGGCGATTTTTCTGTTCCAGGGCGCTCTGCTGGGACTTGCCGGCTCCGTGGTCGGCAGCCTCCTGGCGGCGCTCTTCGTCTATGGTTTTACCCGCGCGACCGGAAACTTTCCGTTCCAGGTCGGTCTGGCTCCGGGCATGTTCGCCGGCGCGGCCTTGATTGCCTCCGTGACAGGCGTTGTCGCAGCGGTATTCCCCGCGCTCCGCGCCGCACGGCTCGATCCGGTGGAGGCTATTCGTGGTTGAGCCGGTGCTGGAGCTGCAAGCTGTGCGTAAATCCTATGCGGTGGGCACGCCGGCGGAGACCGAGGTGCTGCACGGCATCGATTTGCGGCTCGATAAGGGGGAGTTCTCGGCGCTGGTTGGTCCGAGCGGCTCGGGCAAGAGTACGCTGCTGAATTTGATCGGGCTGCTTGATCGGCCGAGTGAAGGGTGTATC
>JAJUGG010000065.1 GCA_029268285.1 Ectothiorhodospiraceae bacterium
GCAAACGCAGCTTGCCCTCCAGCCCCGCAGGCGCAATCGCCCGTAGATTGGCAAGATTCTCGTGATCCATGGCGATCAGCAGATCGTAGCGGTAAAAATCTTCGGCGATCGCCTGCCGCGCCCGCAGGCCTGAGATGTCGATGCCCCGTCGCAGTGCTGCCTGTTGCGAGCGCCGATCCGGCGCCTTCCCGACGTGATAGTCGTGAGTACCGGCCGAGTCGATCTCAAACAAATGCTCATCGCCCTGCTCTCTTATCACCTGCCGAAACACTCCCTCCGCGCTTGGCGAGCGGCAAATGTTGCCCATGCAGATGAACAATATGCGCGTCGGCTCAGACTTGCTCATTTCTTCTCCCGTTCCATCCGCGCCATTTCAGGCACGTTCCTCTTTGGGTGCCAATAGCGCCTCAACGCGCTCGGCATCCGCGGGCGTGTCCACGCCAGGTCCCGGCACGGCTTCGGCGATATCAACGAAAATGCGTGCACCGTGCCATAGGGCGCGTAATTGCTCGAGCGCTTCGAGCCGCTCGAGCTCCACCTCGGTCAGGCAGGGATAGCGCTGAAGAAAAGCAACGCGGTATCCGTAGATGCCTAGGTGCCGCAGATAGTCTCCGCCCAGGTCGTTCTGGTTCTCCGCAAAGCCCGACCGATCCCAGGGAATGGGTGCCCGGCTGAAGTACAGCGCAAAGCCCTCGCGATCGCGCACGACTTTGACCACGTTGGGGTCGAACACTTCCTCGCGGGTTCGGATGAGCGTCGCCAGTGTGGACATATCGCTGTCCGGACGCTGAGCCAGTGCCGCAGCGGTTTGGCGGATCATCTCCGGCGGCATCAGCGGCTCATCGCCCTGTAGATTCACGACGATGCTCTGGCCATCGAGCCGCTCCTTCTCCACGACCTCGGCCAGGCGATCGGTGCCCGAGACGTGGTGACTGCCGGTCATTACCACCTCGGCGCCAAAGCCTTGCGCGGCAGACGCGATGCGCTCGTCGTCTGTTGCGATCAGCACTCGGGCGGCGCCGCTTTCCTGGGCGCGTTGCCATACGTGCTCGATCATCGGCCTTCCGGCAAGCATGAACAAAGGCTTGCCCGGAAAACGCGTAGACGCGTAGCGAGCGGGGATGATGACGGTGAAATCAGGCGCGCTGCTCATGATCCGGGTTCCATAAATCGTTCAAAAGCTCGTCCAAAGCTGCATGCGCGGAATCGTTTAAAGCAACTTCGACCGGCTGATACCAATGATGGGCCTGCGCGAAAGCCGCCGCCTTCACGGCGTCCTTCTCGGTCATGAGTATCGGCAATTCGTCGCCAAAGGCGAAGTCTTCCCGTCGGTAGGCATAGTGATCGGGAAATGGATGCTCGATGACGTCGAGGCCCTGGGCGCGAAGAGCATCGAAAAACCGCTGAGGGTTGCCGATTCCGGCAACCGCATGCACCGGCCCGCGAAAGGTGGTCACGTCCACGGCATCGCCCTTACCGTCCACCCGCCGCAGGGGCTGGGCGACGAGTTCGAAGGATGCCTGCGCCTCGGAGCCGCCGTTGAAGAGCACGAGATCGACGTCCTTGAGCCGTGAAACCGGTTCCCGCAACGGCCCCGCCGGCAGGCAGCGGCCGTTGCCGAGCCCGCGGCTCGCATCCATCACGACGATCTCCGCGCGCCGCGGCAACCGGTAGTGTTGCAGGCCATCGTCGCTGATCAGGCAATCGCAGTCCGCGTCTTGCAGCAAAGCCCGGGCTGCCGCGATGCGGTCCGGCCCTGCCATGACCGGACAGCCGCTGCGTCGCGCCAGAAGCACGGGCTCGTCGCCCACCAGTTCGGGATCGCTTTGCGGGGTAACGCGCTGCGGCCAATTTTGGGCCTTGCCGCGGTAGCCTCGCACCAATATGCCGGGGCGGTGACCAGCCGCGCGCAGCATCTGTGCCACAGCGGCGACGATCGGCGTTTTCCCGGTACCGCCGATGAAGATATTGCCGATGATGAGTACCGGCACCGGCAAGGGCTGCGGCTGGATGTAGCGCCGCCGCAGACGCGTAACGACTGCCGTCAACGCTCCTAGCGGAGCCAGCGCGCGCCCGGCAAAGGCGTGCGAATCGAGCCAGAACGACGGCAACCCGACCACGGCCTATTCCGCCAAGCTGCCGTCAACAGCGTCATCTTGCTCCCGGAACTGCAGCCGGTGCAGCGCGGCGTAGTGCCCGTCTTTTGCCAGCAACTCATCGTGCCGGCCGCTTTCGACGATCTTGCCCTGGTCGAGCACAACGATCTTGTCGGCATTCTCGATGGTCGATAGACGGTGCGCGATGACCAACGTCGTCCGCCCCAGCATGAGCCTGTCGAGTGCGGCCTGGATCTGGCGCTCCGACTCCGTATCGAGTGCCGATGTGGCCTCGTCCAGCACTAAGATGGGAGCATCTTTCAGCAGAGCGCGCGCGATGGCGAGGCGCTGGCGCTGGCCGCCGGACAGCATGACGCCGTTCTCGCCGATCGGCGTGTCGTAGCCCTGCGGCAGGCGTTCGATGAAGTCGTGGGCATAGGCCGCTTTAGCGGCTTCCACAATGGCCTCGCGGCTAACGTCGGCAAGGCAGCCGTAAGCAATATTGGCAGCCACGGTGTCGTTGAAGAGCACCACCTGCTGGCCGACCCAGGCAATCTGCCGCCGCAGGTCTTCCAGGCGGTAGTCCTGCAGGGGATGGCCATCCAGGAGAATCTCGCCTCGCTCCAGATCGTAGAAACGCGGCAGCAGGCTCACCAAGGTAGTCTTGCCGCTGCCGGAACGCCCCACTAAGGCGACGGTCTGGCCAGGCTTAACCTCAAGATCGATGCCCTTGAGCACAGACTGTTCGGCGCCCGGATAGTTGAATTCGATGCCGCGGAACTGGATATGCCCTTCGGCCCGCGTGAGCGGCTGTTTTCCAGTATCCGCCTCGGGTGGCTCGTCAATCAGCGCAAACAGGCTCTCGCCGGCGGCAATGCCGGTTTGTAGCTGCGACACGACCTCGGTTAGGCGCTTCAGCGGCGGCATCAGCAACAGCATTGCGGCGATAAAGGACATGAAGGTGCCGGGCGTCAGCGTTTCGACCACGGTGTCCAGAGTCGCCAGGTAGATGATCACCGACAGAGCCACCGCCGCCACGAACTGTGTCACCGGCGTGCTGGCAGCCTTGACCGCGGAAAACTTCATGTTGCTACGGGCGTTGCGCTGGTTGATGCGCTCGAAGCGCGCCATCTCGTAGTCGTGCGCGCCGAAGGTCTTGATAACCAAATGCCCGTCCACGCCCTCTTCGGCGACCGTAGCCACCTCGCCTACGGAACGCTGGATACGCCGGCTGATATTGCGAAAGCGCCGGCCGACGTAGGACACGATTGCGGCCATGACCGGCCCGACCAGCAGGAAAATGAGCGCCAGCCAGCCGCTGAGGTAGAACATATAGCCGACGAGGCCGATGACGGTCAGCGTGTCGCGGATCAGCGTTGTCACCGACTGGGTTGCAGCACGCTGTATGCGCTCGACATCGTAGGTCAGTTTGGAGAGCAGCGCGCCACTCGATTGGTGATCGAAAAATCGGGTCGGCAGGCGCAACAGCTTGGCGAAGGCCTCGTTCCGAATGTTGAGCACCATGGTGCGGCCAATCCAGGTCATGGTGTAGTCGCCCACAAAACTGAATATGCCGCGGATCAGGAACACCCCTAGCAGCGCAACGGGCACCAACTTGACGATGAACGGGTCGCGATCGACGAAACTGCCGTCGATCATGGGCTTGATGAGAGCGGCAAAGGCGGGTTCGGTCAGCGCCGTAATCGTCATGGCCGCCATCGCGAGCAGCATGCGCGGCCAATACGGCAGCACATAGCTGAGCAGCCGTCGATAGATCGCGAAGCTGCTCTCGCTTTCTTCCGTTGCTCTATTCTTCATCAGGGGTCGTCGCAATCGATACGCGCGAGATGCCTGCCTGGCCGGCTGCGTCAAACGCCGTCACCACGGCTTGATGCGCGGTGTTCTTGTCAGCGCGGATCACCAGCGGACGCTCGCCTTCGGCAAAGACGCGCTCCAGCGCTAGGCGCACCGTGTTCGTCTGAGTATTCAACAGCTTTTCACCGTTGAGAAAGTACTGCCCCTCGGCGTCGATAGTGAGTTCCACAACGTCCGGCAACGCCTCCTGCGGCTGTCCGCTGGCCTGCGGCAGCACGACCTGCAGGTCGGACTCCTTGAGGAAGGTGGTGCTGACCATGAAGAAGATCAGCATCAGGAACACCACATCAATCAGCGGAGTGAGATTGACCTCCGGCTCTTCGGTTCGCCTCGGTCGAAGGTTCAAGCCGACACCTCCTCTTTCGCTGCGGCCTCGACCTCGCGATCGCGCGGAGCGCCGCCGTGCAGCGCCTCGACCAGCTTGAACACTTCCTGCTCCATCTCCACCGTCAACTGATCGACACGGCCGCGGAAGTAGCGGTATGCGATAAGGCTCGGAATTGCCACTGCCAAACCTGCAGCAGTAGTGATGAGTGCTTCGGAGATGCCGCCGGCGAGTGCGCCGGCATTACCCAGGCCGCTGGCATTGATAGCGCTGAAGACCTTGATCATGCCGACCACCGTACCGAGCAGGCCTAGCAGAGGCGAAATGGCGGCGATCGTGCCCAAGGTATTCAAAAAGCGCTCTAGCGCGTGCGCCTCGTGCCGCCCCACGTCTTCAATGCTTTCCAGCATCACGCTGCGTTCCTGGTTGCTGTTCACCAGCCCCGCGGCGAGCACCCGACCCAGCGGCGAGCCCGCCCGCAGACCGCGGATCTGCGCGCTATCGAGTTTGCGATTCTTCAGTAGATTCCATACCTGCGCCACCAAATGCTGAGGCAGCACCCGCCGCCGGCGCAGGGCCCAGGCCCGCTCGATCACAATGGCAAAGGCAACAATGGAACAGCCGATAATCGGCAGCATCAGCCAGCCGCCGGCCTTGATGAGTTCCAGCACGTCAGCACATCTCCTCGTCGATGATCGCGAGGATCATACTGGATTTGCCGGGTTGATCGAAGCCGAACCGACAGTGCGCCGTTCACAATTCCGGCCGCAGATGATAATAACGCCGGGCTTCACGTCGATATGACCTCAGTTCAGGAGCCTGGCCCGGCACCAACCGCACCGTCACAGCGCCGTCCCGATCGCTGCGCCATATCGTGCTGCCCACAGCCTCATAGCGCCGCACGACCTCCTCGCGGGGAAAATTCCAGCGGTTCAAGTAACCGACAGCGAACAGTACATGCTGGGGTTTCAAGCGCTCGACCAAGGGTCTCGAGGAGGAACTGGCGCTGCCGTGATGCGGCGCGACCAGCACGGCAAGATTCCCCTCGCGTTGCCAAGCGGCGCGCAGGCCCGCCTCGCCACGACGCTCGATGTCGCCAGTAAGCAGTACGCGATGCTCGCCAGCTTTAATGCTAAGCACGCAGGAGGCCTCGTTGCCTCGCTGCGGTCCGCTCGGCCACAGAAAGGCGAACTCCACACCGTCCCAATGCCAGTTTGTGCCGCTACGACAGAGCTCCCCCTTCACGCCTTCGATCGCTTCGCCCAGCCATAGGTTCTCGGCCGGCAGCGCCTGCATCACGCTGGGCAAGCCTCCGGCATGATCCATATCGGCGTGCGACACGATAATGGCGTCGAGCGCCCGATAGCCTCGATATTTAAGAAACGGAACGACCACAGCCTCGCCCGCATCGAATCCTGCTCCGAAGCTCGGACCGGCGTCGTACAGTAGAACTTTGCGATGGGTTTCGATGACCACAGCCAAGCCCTGGCCGACTTCCAATAGCGTCAGCCAGGCCTCTCCCGGCGCAGGGCGCGACGGCGGCTGGATCAGCAACGGCAGCAACAACGGCACACTCAGCCAACGCAAAAAGAGCCCACGCGGCAAAAGCCAAGAAATAACCGCAAGGAACGCTGGTGCCAGCACCCCTGCCGAGGCCGCCACCCCTTGTCCAAAGCTTGGCTGCCAATCGCTGAGCACGCGTAACACTGCCAGCAACCCCTCCAAGCTCCAGGCCGCGAGACCCAGGACCGGCCCCGCCACTGAGGCGCCCAGCGGCAGTAACGCCGTTCCAAGCAACACCAGCGGCACGATGAGGCTGGCGGCCGGGATCGCGATTAGGTTCGCAAGCGGCGCGATCAGCGATGCATCCGCAAACCACAGCAGCGTCAAAGGAACCATCGCCAGGCTGACCGCGCCCTGCATTGCGAGCAGGCGTCCGCCCGGCAAGGCCGGAGAGCGATCAAGACTCACTGCGAAGATCACGGCCACAGCCATGAACGACAGCCAAAAGCCCGCACTGAGCGGCGCCAAGGGATCGAACAGCAAGACCACGATTAGCGCAAGCAACAGCCCCTGCCAAGGGCGCAGCGTTCGCCGCAACACGACGGCGCCGAGCGCTACAGTGAGCATCAACAGCGCCCGCTGGGTGGGCAGACTGAAACCGGCCAGCGCTGCGTAAGCGGCCGCAGCCGGCAGTGCCGCAACGGCGCTGGCGAGAGGCGCTGGAACATGGCCGCACAAGGTTGCGCTGCGACGCCACAGAAAGCCGGCAATACGCATGCCGAGCAGCGCCACCAGGCCGATGTGCAGGCCGGATATGGCCATCAGATGGCTGGTGCCGGTAGCACGCAGGATATCCCATTGCTCTGCTGTAATGTCGGAGCGTTCTCCGACAGCCAAGCCGAGCAGCAATCCCCGGCTGTCCGCGTCGCCAACGCGCGCCCGCAGCGCCACGGCGACATGTTCGCGGATCCGGTCGAGCGTGAGGGTACGTTCGATGAGCCGCGGCGGATCCGGACGGACGTAGCCTACCGCTGCTATGCGCCGCTCGAACAAATAGCGCTCGTAGTCGAAACCGCCAGGGTTGAGCCGGCCGTGCGGGCGCTTGAGGCGCACTGTTAGCTCCCATAGATCTCCCGCATGTACCTGCGGAAACTCTCGGTACCAACTTAACCGCAGACGAGCGCCGTGCAATGGGCTTTGCTCCGGGCCCGTGACTCGGAAGTCGAAGCGCAAGCGACCAGAAGAAGCCTCCGGAATGGAAACAACTTCACCGATAAGCCGCAGATCGACTCGCTCCAGGTCCGCCGGCAAACGCGCCTGTATAACCATATGCGCCGTAACCGCCGCCAGCAGAAAGCCCAAACAAGCCGTCGCCAAGGGACGCAAGCGCTTGATCCGAAGCAGCAAGAGCCCCGGAAGCAAGGCCCACAAGGTCCCCGAAGTCGGCATAGCCGATAGCTGATGAAACGCCACGATCCCCGCGGCCATGCCCAGCATCCCTGCTCGCATGTCCCCCACCCACCAGGTTTTGATACGCTACGCGGCGATTGCCGTTGCAAAACAATTTGCAAGGATCAGGACGGATGCCGCGTAAACTGTTGAAACGCTACTTGCCAGACCCCGTGCAGGTGAAGAACCGGCGCGAGCTGAGGCGTTTCCGCTGGTTGTTCGAGGATCCGTCCTTGCTGCACTTGAACCGCCACTCCGTCGCCGGCGGCCTCGCGCTCGCGCTCTTCATCGCCTTCATTCCCATGCCGGGCCAAATGCTGGCGTCGGCCATGCTGGCCGTGGCGCTGCGCGTAAATCTGGTTATTGCCGTGCTTGGGGTTTGGGTAACCAACCCGATTACCATGCCCCCTATCTTCTATTTTTGTTACCGGGTCGGCGCCCGGATACTCGACACCCCCGTCAGAGGCGGCAGATTCGAGCCGACGCTGGAGTGGTTCTGGCGGGAGTTCGATGCCATCTGGCCGCCGCTGCTGCTCGGCGGCGTGCTGCTTGGCCTCGCGGCTGCCGCCGCCGGCTACATCACCGTACACCTGATCTGGCGGCTGCATATCGTCCGCGCCTGGCAACAGCGCCGCGCCCGCCGCAACGCCCGCACTTGAATCAAGCGCGGGTGTCGATCAGCTGCCCGTCGCGCAGACTCAGAACCCGGTCCATTCGTTCCGCAAGCGCGCCGTCATGCGTCACCATGACGACACTGGTACCAAAGTCCCTGTTCAACTCCAAGAGCAACTCGAAAACCTGCTCTGCGGTCTGCCGATCGAGATTACCCGTAGGCTCATCGGCCAGCACGCAGCGCGGGCGAGTGGCCAGCGCCCGTGCGATCGCCACCCGTTGACGCTCGCCACCCGAAAGTTCGCCGGGCTTGTGCTTCAAGCGCGCGCCCAATCCGACCCGCTCCAGTATCTCCGAAGCCCGGCGCGCCGCTTCCGCCACCGAGGCGCCGCCGATAACCAGCGGCATGGAAACGTTTTCCAGTGCGGTGAACTCGGGCAACAGATGATGGAACTGATAAATAAACCCCAGGGTGCGGTTGCGCAGCTTGCCGCGGGCCTTCTCGCCAAGCTCCCGTAGCGAACGGCCTTCCACGCGCACCTCCCCGTGGGTCGGAGTATCCAGCCCGCCCAGCAAATGCAGGAGGGTGCTCTTGCCGGAACCCGAACGACCGATGATGGCGACCTGCTCGCCGGGCGCCACCGCAAAGTCGATGCTGCTCAGCACCTCTACTTCCAGGGGGCCTTCGCTATAACGCTTGCCGAGGCCGATGGCCTCCAGTACCCAATGCTGATCACTCATAACGCAAGGCCTCCGCCGGGGCGGTACGGGAAGCCCGCCAAGCCGGGTACAGGGTCGCCAGCAAGGACAACACCAGCGCGACGCCGGCGATGTTCACCACGTCCTCGCGTTCCAGCTCGGACGGCAGTTCGCTGATGTAGTAAACGTCCGCCGGCAGGAACTGCACGCTGAACAATTGCTCGATAGCCGGAACGATGGTTTCCACATTTAACGCCAAGGCAACCCCGCCAATGACCCCCAAGGCGGTACCGACTATGCCGATAACCGCCCCCTGCACCATGAATATCGCCATGATGCTGCCAGGGCTCAGCCCCAGCGTGCGCAGAATCGCGATATCCGGTTGCTTGTCGGTGACCACCATGACCAGTGTTGAGACGATATTGAAAGCTGCGACCGCGACGATCAGCGTAAGAATCACGAACATCACGGTTTTCTCGGTCTGTACGGCACGGAAGAAGTTCGCGTTCTGCAGCGTCCAGTCGCGCACGCGGTAGCTGCCCGGCAGCGCGTTTGCGACCTCGCGCGACAGCCACGGCGCCGCCATCAGGTCGTCGAACTTAAGCCGTATGCCGCCAACGCCGTTCTCCATGCGAAACACCTTGGCGGCATCCTGCAGGTGCACCAGCGCCAAGGTGCGATCGTATTCGTACATGCCGACCTCGAACACGCCTGTCACCACGAAGCGCCGCACCCGCGGCAGAATGCCGGCCACCGATACCCGCGTCTCCGGCGTGACTACCGTGATGTGATCGCCGACCTGCGCGCCGAGCAGCAGCGCCAATTCGCTGCCGAGCACGATGCCGTAGTCGCCGGGCTGAAGCTGAGTCACCTTGCCGATGACCATATTGTCGACCACATCCGACACCCGCCCCTCCGCCTCGGGTAGGATGCCGCGGATGACGGCGCCGCCGACGCGTCCGCGATGGGTAATCATCGCTTCGCCTTCGATGAAAGGCGCGGCTCCGAGCACCCCGTTCGAGGCCTCGGCGCGCCTGACCAGCGGTTCCCAATGCTGGATATTGCCGGTGGTCGAGGTGATCGTCGCATGGGACACCATGCCGAGAATGCGTTCGCGCAACTGTTGCTCGAATCCGTTCATGACCGACAACACGGTAATCAACGCCGTGACGCCAAGTGCGATGCCGATCATAGACGTCAGCGAAATGAACGAGACAAAATGGTTGCGCCGTTTGGCCCGCGTATATCGCAGGCCGATGTAAAGCTCAATCGGTTTGAACATGCAGCGGAGCTCGTGAGTTCGACGAAGCGCGTATGGTACCTAGCTTTTCATGACCGGTGCCATGCCTGCGGGGTGAACGAGGCTTTATACGGCGTTTTCGCGTTTTCGCCGGGGTGCTATGATCCGCTGAAGCGGTTGCCACACCCGGCATGCAGGCCGGGCGCGTTACACACGCGCCGGGAATTGGATAGCGATTATAAAAACAATTGGAGCGACTCTCATGCGCAAGTTCTCTCTGTTGCTCGGGCTGGTGGCCCTGACTGCGAGCGGTTCCCTGCTGGCCGACACGTTGGTTATTGAAAAAGTGCGCCGTGATCTCGAAGCACCGATTGCGCGCCCCGACCGCGGCTTGACCATGGGTCAGGTGGAACGGCAGTTCGGCGAGCCCGAGGCGCGCACCGGCGCGGTCGGCGAACCGCCGATCACCCGCTGGAGCTATCCGGGTTACACGGTCTACTTCGAACACGACCGCGTCATCCACACCGTTATCGAACCCTAAAACTTCAGGAAGCTGTCCGTCACATGATTTACGCCCCGCAACGCAGGGCGCGGGTGCGTTTGCCCGCGGAATGGGAGCCGCAAGCCGGCGTTCTTTTGACTTGGCCGCATGCCCACGGCGACTGGGGCGACAAGCTCGAGCAGGCGCACGCCGCCTTCGTCGCACTCGCCGCCGCCATCGCCCGCTTCGAGCCGCTGCTGATCACTTGCTACGACAGCGAGCACCAGGCACTGGTGGCCGCGGATCTGCAAGCCGCGGGGGTGCCGCTCACGCGGATCTGCTTCACCATCTGCCCCTCGAACGACGTCTGGGCGCGCGATCACGGACCGATCAGCGTCTATCAAGAGAGCGTGCTACCCGTTCTGCAGGACTTCACCTTCAACGGCTGGGGCGGCAAGTTTCCCGCGGAGCTGGACGATCGTCTGACAGTGGAGCTGCATCGGGCCGGCTGCTTCGACGGCATCGAGCTACGCCGTATTCAGTGGGTTCTCGAAGGCGGCAGCATCGATGGCGACGGTGAAGGCACCATCCTCACCACCAGCGCCTGCTTACTGACCACGACCCGCAACGGCGGCATGAGTCGCGAGCAGGTGGAGATGCAATTACGCGACCGGCTCGGCGCCCGCAGGGTTCTGTGGCTGGAGCGTGGCGCGCTCGAGGGCGACGATACCGACAGTCATGTCGATATGCTGGCGCGCTTCTGCGACTCGAAAACCATTACTTACGTTCGCTGCGACGATCCAAGTGATTCGCACTACGACGAGCTGCGCGCAATGGAAGCCGAGCTCGAGCAGTTCCGCACCCTGAAGGGCGAACCGTACCGCCTGGTGCCGCTGCCGTGGCCGAACGCCCGGCATGCTGCGGACGGCCACCGCCTGCCCCTGAGCTACGCCAATTTCCTGATCGTCAACGGCGGCGTCATCGTACCGCAGTACGACGATTCGGCAGACGCTGAAGCCCTCGCGGTTCTGCGCGACTTGTTCCCGGGTCGCGAGGTCGTGGGCGTACCGGCCATGCCGCTCATCGAGCAGCACGGCAGCGTACACTGCGTAACTATGCAATTACCGCGTGGCGTGGAACTTCCTCACCTCGGCAAAGTTCTAAGCACCGCCTGACGTTATCGGAGTTTTCGGAGAAAGCCCCTAAAATGAGCGATACCCTTCGTGTCGGCCTGATTCAGCATCGCTGCGGCGACGATCTGGAAGAGAACATGCAGCGCAGCCTTGACGGCATTGCGCGCGCCGCGGACGCTGGCGCAAAGCTGGTACTCCTGCAGGAGTTGCATCGATCGCGCTACTTCTGTCAGACCGAGGACACCAACGTGTTCGACTTGGCCGAGCCTATTCCCGGCCCGAGCACCGAGGCCTTGTCAAAGGCAGCGCGCGACCACGGGGTGGTCATCGTCGGGTCCTTATTCGAGAAGCGCGCGGTCGGACTCCACCACAACACGGCAGTTATCCTCGACGCCGATGGGCGTCTGGCAGGACGCTATCGCAAGATGCACATCCCGGACGACCCGGGCTTCTATGAGAAGTTCTACTTCACCCCGGGCGACCTCGGTTTCGAGCCTGTGGACACCGCGGTCGGCCGTCTCGGCGTACTAGTGTGCTGGGATCAGTGGTTTCCGGAGGCCGCACGACTCATGGCGCTGGCCGGCGCAGAGCTACTGCTCTACCCCACCGCCATCGGTTGGGACAGCCGGGATGACGAAGCGGAAAAAATGCGCCAGCGCGATGCCTGGATCACCATCCAGCGCGCCCACGCGGTGGCCAACGGCCTGCCGGTGCTGGCCTGCAATCGCACCGGTCACGAACCGGACCCCAGCGACAGCAGCCCCGGCATCGATTTTTGGGGCTCGAGCTTTGTCGCTGGCCCCCAAGGCGAGTTTCTCGCGCTGGCGGAGACCGACGAGGAAGCCGTGCTCATTGCTGATGTCGACCGCTCCCGTACCCGAGACGTGCGCCGTATTTGGCCCTACCTGCGCGATCGCCGGATCGACGCGTACCAAGACTTGCTCAAACTCTACCGCGATTGATCCCGTCTCTGCCCGCGGCGCCCTGCCGCGGGCAGGCTTATGGCTCGTGCTCGGTTCCCGCCGCGGCGCGAATCTTTTACACTAGCCGCCCGATCCGAGGTGGCTCATGATTCTGATTCTCTATCCCCAAACCGATCTCGAAGGCGCCGAGTTCCGGCGTCTTGAAGAACATCTGCGCAATCTTTCCGGCATCAGCTATCGCGTGCACCGGGTGCGCGGCGCGCAACAGACGCTGACCGAAATCTACCTGCTCGGCGACACCTCCAGCCTGATGCCCGAGGACATGCAGGACCTGCCGTGCGTGGAGCGCGCAGTCAAAGTCTCCGAGGATTACCGCATTATCGGCCGGCACCGCGACGATCAGCGCATCCATGCCTTCGAATACAACGGCGTGGAATTCAGCCAAGACAATCTGCATGTCTTTGCCGGTCTGTGCGCGGTGGATACGCCCGAGCACGTCGAACAGATGATGCGTGCCTTGCAGAGCCATGGCCAAGTCTGCGCGCGCATGGGTGCCTACAAGCCGCGCACCAGCCCTTATGCCTTCCAGGGCCATGGGAAGGACTGCCTGCCCTACGTGTTCGAACTCGCCGGCAAGTACGGCATCAAGGTCATCGCCATGGAGGTGACCCACGAAGACCAGGTCGACGAGATCGAGGCGGCACTCGAGCAAACCGGCCGCCCCACCGGGGTCATGCTACAGATCGGCACCCGCAATACGCAGAACTTCGAACTGCTCAAGCAGATCGGACGCCGCAGCGAATTCCCGGCGCTGCTCAAACGCGGCTTCGGCATCACTCTGGAAGAGTCGTTGAACGCGGCTGAGTATCTTGCCAGCGAGGGCAACAGCCGCATCGTGTTCGCGCTGCGCGGCATGAAGACCAACATGGGCGACCCGCATCGCAATTTCGTCGACTTCGCGCATGTGCCGGTGGTCAAGCGCCTGACTCGTCTGCCGGTGTGCATCGACCCGTCGCATTCCGTGGGCTCGCGCGCGGGTGCCCCCGATCGGCTGCTGGACGTCATGCACGTCACCGCGCAGGGAGTAATCGCGGGCGCCAACATGATCCTGGTGGACTTTCACCCCAATCCGTCACAGGCATTGGTGGACGGCCCGCAGGCGCTGCGCCTCGACGAACTCTCTTGGTTCCTGGACGACGTGGCCATAGCTCGCGAAGCCTATGAGCGTCGGCGCGAGCGCGCAGCCCGTCACGCTGCCGAATAATCCATACGATTCGCAACGATCTTGAACACACCGAAAGACAAGGCAAGCCCTCTCCAACCGGTTCTTCCGCGCGGCCCCAGCGACCGTCTGCACTGGCTGGGCCTCGCCGGTGCCGCAGCGCCCTTGGCGCTGGCACGCGCGGCCGAAGCGCACGACGGGCTCGTGCTAATCATTGCCGAGTCGCCGCAGGCGGTGCAGCAGCTAGAACCTGCGCTGCGCTTCTTCCTTGATGCGCAACTGCCGCTGCTCAGCCTCCCAGACTGGGAGACGCTGCCTTACGATGTGTTCTCGCCGCATCAGGATATCGTCTCCGAGCGCATCGCCAGCCTCTACCGACTCCCCCGCACCCGGCGCGGGGTGCTCATCGTGCCAGCGGCCACCATGCTGCAGCGCCTGGCGCCCACGAGCTACCTCGAGGGCAACAGTCTGCTGCTCTCCGTGGGCGATGCGCTGGATCTCGAGCGAATGAGCAGCCGACTCAACGAGGCGGGCTACCGCCGCGTGCCGGAAGTTATGGAGCACGGCGAATTCGCCGTGCGCGGCTCCATCATCGACCTGTTCCCGATGGGTAGCACGATGCCCTACCGGATCGACCTGTTCGACGACGAGGTCGACACCATCCGCACCTTCGATCCGGAGACGCAGCGCAGCCTTGAGAAGGTCGAGCGTATCGAGATGCTGCCCGCGCGCGAGTTCCCCGTCGACGAGGCCGGGATTACTCGCTTTCGGCGCAACTATCGCGCGCAGTTCGAAGGTGACCCGCAGCGTAGCCTTATTTACCGCGAGGTCAGCGCCGGCAACGTCCCGAGCGGTATCGAGTACTATCTGCCGCTGTTCTTCGAGGAAACCGCGACCCTGTTCGATTACCTGCCGGCAGACACGCTTGCAGTACGCTACGGGCGCACCGATTTGGGCGCGGCCGAGGTGTGGAAACAGATCGAGGACCGCTACGAGCAGCGCCGCCACGATATCGAGCGCCCGCTGCTGCCGCCGGATCGGCTCTTCTTACGCGCCGACGAAGTCAACCAGAACCTTAAGCGCTTCGCCCAGGCTTGGTGCCTGCCGGAAGACCATGATCTCAGCGCTTCGGCGCGCGACGTGCATTACGCCGCGCGCCCGCTGCCGGACCTTAGCCTGGACCCGCGCGCGGAGGTGCCGACCGCCCGGCTCGAGCGCTATCTAAGCGACTACAACGGGCGTGTGCTCCTGCTAGCGGAAACCGCCGGCCGCCGCGAGGCCCTATTCGAACGGCTTGGCAAACGCGACCTGCAGCCTCAGCTGGTGGCTTCCTGGCGCGATTTTCTCGAGGGCGACGCTCCCTTCGCGTTGACCGCAGCCCCGTTGGAACACGGCGTAGAACTGACCGAGCCGGCGCTGGCCGTAATCGCCGAGCCGCAATTGTTCGGCGAGCGCGCCAGCCAGCGCAGACGCGCGCGCGCGACTGAGCGCGACGCGGAGGCAATCATTCGCGATCTCAACGACCTGCGCCTCGGCGCCCCGGTCGTGCATGAAGAGCACGGCGTCGGGCGCTATCACGGCTTGCAGACGCTGGAGATCGACAAGGTGCCGACCGAGTTCCTCACCCTGGAATACGCCGGCGGCGC
>JAJUGG010000066.1 GCA_029268285.1 Ectothiorhodospiraceae bacterium
CACGCCCAAGGCATCGGCAGTTTCCCATTGGGCTTTCGCACCGGATGCTGGCAGCAGCTGCTGCGCCAGTGCCCGAACGCGTTGCGCACGGCCTCGTTCGCCTCGGCGCAGGGCTTCCAGGCGTAAGTGCAGATCCGCCTGCCGCCCGGCGCCGCCGCTCAGGATATCGCGCTCGGACAACAAGGCGGCCAGTTCGGCGGCCATCCGTCCCCAGCCGAGTTGCCGGCCTTTCAGCACCATGTGGCCCAGCCTTGGGTGCAACCCGAAATTCAGCACCTCATGGCCATGCGGCGTGATAGCCCCGTTCACATCCAGCGCCTGCAGATCTTGCAGCAGTTCCCGCGCCTGCGCCCAGGCAGCCGCGGGTGGCGGGTCCAGCCACTGGAGTTGCAGCGGATCGCGCACGCCCCAGCGCGCCAGCTCTAGAACCAGCCCGGCGAGATCGGCCTCCAGAATCTCCGGCGCTGTGTAAGGCGCCAGGCTCCGTTGCTCGCTCTCGCTCCACAGCCGATAGCAGCTGCCGGGCTCCAGGCGACCGGCACGACCGCGGCGCTGCTCGGCCGCAGCCAAGGAAACGCGCTGCGTTTCCAGTCGCGACATGCCGCTATTGGGGTCGAAGCGGGGCCGGCGCATCAGGCCGCTATCGATGACGATGCGCACGCCTTCGATGGTCAGGCTGGTTTCGGCAATCGAGGTTGCCAACACGAGCTTACGCCGACCTGCCGCGGCGGGCGCAATGGCGGCATCCTGTTCGGCCGGCGTCAGGTCGCCATACAAGGGGGCCAGCATGATGTCGCCCGGCAACCTGTCGGCCAGCACCGCCTGCAAGCGCCGGATTTCCGCCACACCTGGGAGAAAGACCAGCGCCGAGCCCTGCTCTTCCCGCAGCGCCAACAGCACGGCCGCGGCCCACTGAGGGGCATCGGCATCGCGCCCGAGGGGTCGATAGCGCACCTCGACCGGAAAACTGCGTCCCTCACTGGTCAGTGTGGGCGCATCGCCGAGCAGGCTCGCCACCGGCCCCGCGTCGAGGGTTGCGGACATGACGAGCAATCTCAGATCCGGCCGCAAGGCCTGTTGCGATTCCAAGGCAAGCGCCAGCCCGAGATCGGCAAAGAGGCTACGCTCGTGAAACTCATCGAACAACACGGCGCCATAGCCTTCCAGCGCCGGGTCGTCCTGCAGCATGCGAACCAAAACGCCCTCGGTGACGACTTCGATGCGCGTCTTCGGGCCGACACGGCTGTCCAGACGCACTCGGTAGCCGACGGTTTCCCCCACCGACTCCCGGAGCTGCGCTGCCATGAACCGTGCCGCCGAACGTGCGGCCAGCCGCCGCGGCTCCAGCATGACGATACGTTGTCCCTGCAACCACGGCTGATCCAGCAACGCTAAGGGCACGCGCGTGGTCTTGCCGGCGCCAGGCGGCGCCTGCAAAACAGCCGCTGGTCGCTCGGCCAGGGTCGCGAGCAGATCGGGAAGGACAGTATCGATGGGAAGCGCCATAACGGCAGAATTCTAGCAGAGCGACGCGGAGCGCCCTTGCACCCTTTTGGCCGAACCCGTACCCGCTACGGATGCAGTGCATTCAACATAGCGTCACGCGGGGTCAAACCACGGAGGCACAGAGACAGGCCGGAGAGGAAGGCCATAAAAGTTCCGCTGCGAGTTGCACATACCGCTGCGGTTGGGCGCCGCAGCCATCAAGGCCGTACCGAGCCTCGCAGGAGAAAGCAGGATGCGCCGCGAGTTGCTCCGTACGGCGCACCGTACGAAAGCTGGCTTTACGTAGGCCCGACTTCAGTCGGACCTACGTGGCCGCTTTTTTGCCTAGTTTTTGGGGGCGTACCAACAAGTAGGCCGCCTGCGGGGGCGATGCCCACGTAACCGCGCCGGTCAGGTGCGCCGCTGCCGCAACGGATGGCACGAAATAGAATGGGTATGACGGCAACAAGTAGGCGCTCTATGCTTTGAATCGGCCACGGAACACACGAAAGGCGTTGTCTCGTGCGCCCGTGCCCGTTTCGCTTGGCTGGCCGATCAGCCGCCGCTTGCCCCGGACGCTAGAACGCAGATGGCCTCCGGGTCGTCGACCATCAGCACCATGCTTTCGCTGCTGAAGAGTTGGTAGTGGATGCCGTCATTGCTGGAGTAGCCGGTCATCAGATCCTGCCCGATGAGGATGCGCGCGGCATGTGGATCGACCACCACGGCGCCCTCGATGGCGGCCTTGTACACGCCCAGCTCACACAAGCGCTTCAAATGCTCCAGCTGGAGCATGTCGGTGCCTTCATAGCGCCGGAACAGATTGTTGTAGAGCGCCGGCGACAAAGCGAGCGCATAAGGACCGTGGAAGCCGCTGTCGTCCAGCCGGTTCACCGCGGTCAGAACGTCGGTAAGGGCCTGCTCGACCTTGGCCCAGTCGCCCGCCTTGATCTCGTGCCGGCCCTTCGCGGTCAGCAACCCCTCCAGGCCGAAATCGGGACTGCCGTAGTAAATGAATTCCTCTTCACGCCGTGCCACGGCTTCGGCCGCGTCCTCCGCCGGCGAGAGATCCAGTGGCTGCCCCATGTCGAGATAGCCTTGGATGCGCCGCACGCTGAGACCGAAGGTCTTGCGCAGCATCGGCACGGCTATCGCGCGGCTGACGATTGCGCCCGCCTCGCCGGCCTTGGGTTGGCGGCAGTAATCGTCGGCACCGATCTCTATGGACGTCAGACCGACGCCGTACGGCCCCAGCACCTCCAGGAAACGGCGGCCCGTGAGGACATCGCGCGCGGCTTCGGCCGCCGCCTCATCAATTCTGTTCCAAAGCTCGGATGAGAAGGGCGCAAGGTCGCGATTGAGATAGCTCATGGGATCACCGCTTTTTCAGGTCGCCGATAGTGAAGCGTTTCAATTCTTCGGAACTGGGCGCCGCTCTGGCGCCTTCGCCGGCCTCCTCAGCCTCCTCGAGGTGCATGATGGGCGCCTCGGTGAAGAGGTACTCGCGCATTTCCTTGTCGAAGTCGGGGCTGCGCCGCCGCAGCCATTCGAGCACCATGCAAGCGTGCTCGATCTCTTCGCGCATGTTGTGCAATAGGATCTCGCGCAATTCCGCATCGCGACAGGCATCGGCGCGCTGCCGATACCAATCCACGGCTTCCAGTTCTTCCTGCAGCGACACTAGAGCCTGATGCAGGTGACGTGTTTCGGTAGACAGTTCATTGAGTGGCTCGTGATAACTGTCGCTGGACGATGCCATCCTGTTCTCCTTCTAAAGGGATGCGCGCACCGCTGTCTGCCACGTGCTCACAAAGCGGCGAGCATCAGCGATTCGATGCCGTATCGGCGGCGCCTTGTGTCCGGTGATCGATGCCGAGGCTGGCCAAGAAATGGGCGCGACCGCGCCCGGCGGCCTCGGCGCCTGTTCAAGGTGTTGTGGCGAAAGATGGCCGGATCAAGATCCCGGCATCAAGGTCGGCGCAAGGCCTGAACGATCGACCGGGGATACGGAACTGGACGATCACTTCGATTTTCGCAAAGGACGGGGGAAAATCTTACAAAACCTCTCCGCAGCTTCTTACAGACGTGCGACAAACCGCGTCCTATGCTCTTTCCAGGCCTCACGGACGAGGCCGACAAAGCGGCAGGGAAGCCGCCGGAGCACCGTCAGCGGTTAGGATGACCAACCGGGGCAGGAAGCCCTCGACGGTGACCCGCCTTCTCCCCGGGCGGGCGCGATCCATCTACGTCCCCAGCGAAGGCCCGGCTCGCTCGCAAGCGCGTCGGGCCTTCCCTCCTCCACTAGAACATTTACTAGCGTCGAGATGCCTTGGATCGCTGCCGCGGCCATTGGAATTGTACGCGCCGTCCCGAGATAGAAAATGCCTGCATCGCTAGACCGCATGCACTGCGCCTCTCCTGCTCGAACTCAATTCGAACATGTGGCACAGGTCGAGTATGCCGGGCATTTATGTCGTTTACGGGCACCGACGCACGGCAAGCCCGTGCAACGGCCGAAACCTTTGGCCAAACTCTAAACGTGGAGCCGGGGATGATCGACAAACTGATGGTGCACGTGCTGTCACAAGCACTTGCCGACCAACGAGTGCCGTTGCCGTCCTACGATACGTTGCTGCACCGACTGACGCGCCAGTACGAATTTACGCGGCGGGCGCCGCAAGGTTATCGGGCAGTAGACCTGCGTGCCTGGATTAGGCCGCCGCTGAGCCCTGCTTCCAGTCACCGTAAGGCTCTGGTTGCAGCGCTGCACGAGGCCTCCCGCCAGAGCGGGATCAGCTTCCGGCCGTTCATCGAGGCGATTGCAAAGATGGATGACTTGGCCGATATCGAGGACGTGATCGAGCGCGTCCAGCACTTCGCACTGGATCGCAAGACCTTATTGTTGCTGGGGCACTTCCAATCGTGTTGATCGAGCGCGGTCGTAACCCGGTTACGACCGCGCAGCTTTGACGCAACGACGGGCAGCGAAGGCCCGCTCACGCGATGCAGCTCAGCCGTTATTCTTGGCTGCCCGCTCCCACTCCTGCTCCTGCAGGTGCCGCCACATGACCTTTCCTGTCGGGGATTTGGGCAACGCGTCGACGAACTCGATGAGATGCGGGACTTTATAGGCCGCCATGCTTTCGCGACACCAGTCGATGATAGCCTGCTCGTCCACCGCCCCCTTCTGATCGGGCTTGAGAACCACCATGGCCTTCACGGTTTCGCCGCGGCGCGGATCGGGCGAACTGATAATGCACACTTCCTGAATCGCAGGGTGCGCGTACATCAGAGACTCGACCTCGGTCGGCCAGACTTTGTAGCCGGAGGCGTTGATCATCCGCTTGACGCGATCGACGATGAAGAAATATCCCTCTTCGTCGTAGTAGCCGAGATCGCCGGTGCGGAAAAAGCGCTTGCCGTCGAGCTCCATGAACGCTTTCTCGGTTTCTTCCGGGCGGTTCCAGTAGCCCTGGAACACGTTCGGGCCGTTGATGATGATCTCGCCGGTTTCGTTGGGCCCGACTTCCTGCAAGGAATCCACGTCAACCACGCGCGAATCGATGCCCATCACCGGGATACCCAGGCACTGGGCCTTGGGCGCCTGCGGCGGGTTGGCGTGAGTGGTGGAAATGGTCTCGGAGAGGCCATAGCCCTCGATATAGCGCAGCCCCAGCGTCTCGTACAGCTTGGCCTCCACGGCCTTGGGCATGGGCGCACCACCGCCGCCCATGGCCTTGAGGCTGGACAGGTCGCGCTCAAAGGTCGCCGGATCCGAGAGCAGATCAACCACCATGGTCGAGATATTGCGCCAGTTGGTGACCTTGTAGCGCTCTATCAGCTCAGCAGCGACACGACGATCCCAGCGCGTCATCACCACCATGGTACAGCCGGAGAAAATGCTGTTGTTCATGCACAGCTGCATGCCGGTCACGTGGAACATCGGCACGGTGACGAGCTGCACCGCGTCGCTCGGAACCTGAGTCCAGATCGCGCCGGTCACGGCCGTCACCATGGCCGTGCGATGGGTATGCACGCAGCCCTTGGGATGCCCGGTGGTACCGGAGCTGTAGGGAATCACACAGAGATCGTCCGGGCCGACCTCCAACGCCGGCGGCTCCAACCCCGCGGCCAGGGCATCGCTCCAGAGTACGGCGCCCGCGTCCGATACCGGCTGGCGCGGCAGCTTGACGGCATCCGGCAGCGCCAAGTCGGTGGGCTCGGTGACATAGTCGGCATAGGCCGCCACCACGACATTCTTCAAGGTGCCCTTCTGCAGCAGCGGTGCCAACGCCGGATACACCTCCTGGCCGGCAAGCGCGACCTGTGCCCCCGTGTCCTCGACCAGGTATGCCAGTTCGGCGGTGCGGTTCATCGGGTTGACCGGCACCACCGCGGCGTTAGCACGCATGATGGCGTAGAAGCCGATGATGAACTGCGGGCTGTTCTGCATGTACAGCAGCACCCGGTCGCCGCGCTTGACGCCGACACTGGCCAGATAGCCCGCCAAAGCCTCGACCTCGGCTTCGAGCCGGGCATAGGTCATTTCACTGCCGTAGTAGACGATGGCCCGTTTGGACGGATAACGAAGCGCCGAAATCGCCAGATTGCTGTACAGGCTGGTCTCCGGCATCGTCACATGCTTGGGCGCATGATCGGGCCACACCTTGAGATGTCGATCGAACATTACTTCCTCCAGAGACGTCACGGCGGCCGTCGACGAATCACCGATCCTTACTGCTTACGACCGTCGCGATCCGTCGCGTGAAAATAGCGTCACTCCGGCGCCTGTAGGCGCCCTGGCGGCGCCGCAGACCGGGAGAAGGAACGCAATGCTACCAGAAACCGTGCAAAAAACGTTTGAATCGGACCTTGATTCAGGCGACCCGTGACCTACACAAGGCGACCGGCCCCCTTGGCGCCGCGCAAGGCGCGCCGCGGCGGCCGACGCGTTGGGTGGAGCTCCGTGCGAGCTGCTAGAGAAGTGTGCCGGCGGTGGAGCGTCGCGACCGCTCCGCCGCCGGCAGGTGTGGCCTAGTTGTCGCGCGCATCACCGCGGCGTTCGCCGCGCTCGGGCTTATTGCCGGGGTGCTTGCCAGCATGCTCCTTGCGGCGCTCCTCAAAGCGCGCGTGCCGGTCTTCGAGCTTCTGCCGCTGTTCCGGTGTGAGCACGGCATGAATCTCGTGCCGCATGCGGCTGCCGTGGAAGGCGGCATCGCCCATCAGGTCGCCGAGCTTGTCGGCCTGCTCCCGCGCCTGGGCTTCGTCGAACTCATCCGCGGTGGCGCTCGCGTGCAGTGCCTTGCGCTGCTCGCGAATCTGCGCGCGAAGCTCCTGCATCTCGGTACGGTGCTCTCGCATGATTTCCTGTACCTGGGTGCGCTGCTCATCGTTGAGGTCGAGCATGCGCGCCATCCGGTCGGCATGATCCCCCTTGGGGCCGCCGGCCAGCACAGCGGTGGAAGCTGCGGTCAGAGCAACGGCTACAGTCAGGGTACGGATTAACTTCATTGCCTTCTCTCCTGTCTCGATTTAGGTGCGCCGGCTCGCCGAACGCATGGAGACAGCCTAGCTCGAACGTCTGTAAGGCTGTTTCCTCGGACTGTAAGCTTTTGTAAGTAAAGCCTACGGGTGGGGATCACTTTTCTTTACGCCAACGATGCGCGTGGATATGCGAGACTCTCTCTACGGCTAAGAACAGAGATCTACGCGCGCAACCGTGACACGCCTACTACTGGTCGACGACGACATAGAACTGAGCGATATGCTCGCCGAGTACCTTGGCGCCGAGGGCTTCGAGGTGCGCTGCGCGGCCAGCGGCGATGCCGCGCTGGCGGTGCTGGCCGAGCAGGTGTTCGATCTCGTGATCCTGGACGTCATGCTGCCCGGCCGCGACGGCTTCGAGGTTCTGAAAGCGCTCCGACGCACCCAAGACGTACCGGTCTTGATGCTCACCGCACGCGGCGACGACATCGACACCGTGGTCGGCCTGGAGCTCGGCGCCGACGATTACCTGTCCAAGCCCTGCAGCCCGCGCGTCTTAGTGGCACGCCTGAAAGCCCTGCTCCGCCGCGCGCAGCAGCCCGCAACCGCCGGACGCTACGAACTTGGAGATCTGATGCTGGATGCCCGCGCGCGCCGCGTCGTGTTGGGCGAGCAGGACGTGGAACTAACCGGCGCTGAATTCAACGTCCTGCAGTGCCTGGTCGCAGAGGCCGGTTCGGTGGTCGATAAGGAGAAAATCTGCCGCGAAGCGCTAGGTCGGCCGCTCATGCCCTATGACCGCAGCGTCGACGTGCACGTCAGCAACCTGCGACGCAAACTCGGCCCTCTGCCGGGCGGGGGCACGCGCATCAAAACCGTGCGCGGCGCCGGCTATCAGTACGTGGTGGCCGATGCATAGCCTGTTCTTCAAGATCTTCCTGTGGCTTTGGCTGACGCTGCTGGCCATAGGTGGCGGCGTGGTCTTGGCCCAGCGCTATTGGGCACAAGAGCCCCCGCTGCCGACCCCGCGCGAACTGCAAGCCTACGCTGGCGAACTCGACCGTCTTTACCAAGACGGCGGCGCAGCGGCGGTCGAACAGTATCTGCAGGAACTAATACGCGAAACCGGCATCGCCCTGGTCTTGGTCGAGCCGAACGGGCGCCCGCTGCGCGGCCAGCGCCTTCCGGCCCCCGTACGCCGAGCGGTCGGGCGAGTGCTGGTCGATGCCCGGGAGGGTCGGCACAGCAGCCACTGGTACCGGACTTGGCAGATGAACCTGGACGAGCAACCGCACTTGCTGATCAGCTGGCGCCCGCACTGGGAGCGGCGCTTGCCGCCTTGGTTTCGACCCGCCATCGCCTTGACCGTCACCGCCCTGGTTTCCCTGCTGCTGGCGGCGTTATTCAGCCGTCCGATTCGTCGGGTGCGCGATGCCGCGCGCCGCTTCGCCGAGGGCGAACTGGATGCGCGGGTTCCGGTGCCGCAGGGGTGGCGGCGCCACGACGAACTCGCTCGCCTCGGCCACGACTTCAACGCCATGGCCGGCCGCATACAGGCACTCCTGGAAGCGCAAAACCGTTTGCTTCGCGATGTCTCCCACGAATTACGCTCGCCACTGGCCCGACTTCAGGTCGCGCTCGGCCTGCTACGGCAAAAACGCGCGCAAGGTGCGGCGGATGCGGACATCGACCGCATGGAGCTGGAGATCGAGCGGCTGGACGCGCTGATCGGTCAGGTGCTGTCGCTGTCGCGCATGGAAGCCGGCGCCGTGCAACCGGCGCGCAAGCCCATGGAACTGAACGCTCTCCTGACGGACATTGCCGAGGATGCCGACTTCGAGGCGCAACCGCTGCAAAAGAACGTCCGCTTCTCCGGCGATGAGCCGCTCACGCTTACTGCGGACCCAGCCTTGCTCCGCTCTGCGGTCGAGAACGTCGTTCGCAACGCCGTGCGCGCCACCGCGCCGGGCACGGATGTGCAGCTCAGTCTGCATCGGGACGGCAATGTCGCCGAGATCCGCGTCCGCGACCACGGCCCGGGCGTCCCCGAGGACAAGCTGCAGCAGCTGTTCGAGCCGTTTTTTCGCGTCGGCGAAGCGCGCGAGCGCGACTCCGGCGGTTACGGCCTGGGCCTCGCCATCGCCGCTCGGGCAATGTCACTGCACGGCGGCAGCGTGCGCGCGCGCAATGCTTCGGACGGCGGCCTGGAAGTCATACTGCGACTAAAACGTTGAACCGGCGGATGGGATATGCGCTGAAGGATGGCGACGCGTTCCTGAGGTGCGTCTGATCGGGCAGGGCGGCTTTCCTTTGCGGTCAAGCTTGAACAACTTTGTCTTCAGCTGCTCTGCCCACATATCGTGCTGAATATACGCCGGGCCAATCGCCCTCCCCCCCCATGGAGCACGATCGAGCCGGAGGAACCATGGCTGCCTCGACTCAACTGCGCGCAAACATGGCCGAAGACGGCCGTAGCCTACATTCCAGCCTGATCAGCGAGCGTCGGCGCGCCGATGCGTTTGCTGCTGCGATCGAGGCGATCAGAACCTGCACCTGCCCACAATGCGGCATCCCCTGGACGCCGGAGCAACGCGATCACCTACTGGCCGGCGAGATCCAGTGCATCTGCGCTTATCGGATCCCACCGACCGAACATTGAACGCCTAGAGCCACTGTTGCGGCGTTAGGCTGCGCAGGTAGCGTTGCGCGTTCTCGACGTAGTGGGTCGCGCCCGCTTCGAGGCGCTTCTTCTGCTCGTCGTCGAGCGTGCGCTTGATGCGGCCTGGTGAACCAAGCACCAAAGAGCCGTCGGGCACTTCCATGCCTTCGGGGACCAGGGCATTGGCGCCTATCAGGCAGTGCTTGCCGATCCGAGCGCCGTTGAGCACCACGGCATTGATGCCGATGAGGCTGTAGTCGCCGATGGTGCAGCCGTGCAGCATCGCTTTGTGGCCGACGGTAACGCCGCGGCCGATGGTCAGCGGAATGCCGGCGTCGGTGTGCAGCACGCTGCCGTCCTGGATATTGCTCTCCTCGCCGATGACAATAAGGTCGTTATCGGCCCGGACCACCACGTTGAACCAGATGCTGCTCCTAGGCTTCAACACCACCGAGCCGATCACGGTGGCGTTATGGGCAATGAAATGCGGCCCGCCCTCGAGACTCACCTCGCGCTCGCCTAAGCTATAAAACATCGTCTTTTCTCCTCCTCGGCGCCCCGGCACCTTACTTCGAATTCATCAACGCACTATCATGGCCGCTTTCCGTGCCGAGGTCATGCCATGAGCCGATACTGGAGTCCGCTGGTTAACAGCCTGCAGCCTTACGTTCCTGGTGAACAGCCCAAGCTGCGCAATCTCGTCAAGCTCAACACCAACGAAAACCCTTACGGCCCTTCGCCGCGCGTGCTCGAAGCCCTGTGCGCCGAGGCGAACGAGGGCTTGCGTCTGTATCCGGACCCCAACTCCGACCGCCTGCGCGATGCGATCGCCGCCCGCTACGGCCTCGAGCGGGATCAGGTGTTCGTCGGCAACGGCTCCGATGAAGTGCTGGCACACACCTTTCTCGGCCTGCTCAAACACGACCAGCCGCTGCTGTTTCCGGACATTACCTACAGCTTTTATCCGGTTTATTGCGGACTCTACGGCATCGAATTCGAACAAGTGCCGCTGGCCGAAGACTTCACCTTGCGGATCGAAGATTACCGACGCCCCAACGGCGGTATCATCTTCCCCAACCCTAACGCGCCCACCGGGCGGCTGCTCCCCTTGGAGGCAATCGAGCAGCTGTTGGAGGCCAACAGCCAGTCGGTGGTAGTCGTCGACGAAGCCTATATCGATTTCGGCGGCGACTCGGCGGCTGCGCTGGTAGCTCGATATCCCAACCTGCTGGTCGTGCAGACGCTATCGAAATCGCGCTCTCTGGCAGGGCTGCGCGTCGGCTTCGCCATGGGCCAGGCGCCGCTGGTCGAAGCCTTGGACCGCGTCAAGAACAGCTTCAACTCTTACCCGTTGGACAGGCTCGCGCTTGCCGGCGCCGTCGCGGCCTTGGAGGACGAGACCTACTTCGAGCAAACGCGGCGAGCGGTGATAGAAACCCGCGAATGGCTGAAGACGGAACTGGAACGGCTGGGCTTCGAGGTGCTGCCTTCGGCAGCCAATTTCCTGTTCGCCCGCCATGCGCGGCGGGACGCAGCCGCACTCGCGGCGGCGCTGCGCCAGGACGGCATCATCGTGCGCCACTTCAAGCAAGCTCGCATCGAGCAGTACCTGCGCATCACCATCGGCACCGAGGCGCAATGCCGTCAGCTAGTCGAAGCGCTCAACCAGTTATTCCAGAGCGCCTGAGGCCCTGCGTTAGTCATGGGTAAGGCGGCATTAGCTGCCGCCGCCCCCATAGTGAAGAGAACGATCCGACCACGCCAGCAGGACGAATCGAGCACGCTCAATAACGACCCCATGCCGATCCCGACTCGAACTCCCGCCGCCCCGGCGCGCAGCGAGGCCCCGCTCGGGCTTCCGGTTCCGCAACGCTACTGGGCGGTGGCGACCATTGCGCTCGCGCTCATCATGTCGGTGCTGGATGGCACCATCGTCAATGTGGCGCTGCCTGCGATCGCCGCCGAGCTCGGCGTCAGCGCGGCGCAGTCGGTCTGGGTGGTCAACGCCTATCAGCTCGCCATTATGGTGTCCCTGCTGCCGCTGGCTTCGCTGGGCGATATCTTCGGCTATCGGCTGGTTTATCTCGCCGGCCTGCTGGTTTTCACCATCGCCTCGCTGATCTGCGCGACCACCGACAGCCTCTCCACGCTGGTCGCGGCACGAGTACTGCAAGGCGTGGGCGCGGCCGGCGTCATGAGCGTCAACACTGCGCTGGTACGCTTTATTTATCCGCCCCGGCAACTGGGGCGGGGCATCGGCATCAACACCCTGATCGTCGCCACCTCGGCTTCGCTCGGACCGACCGTAGCGGCGGGCATCCTGGCCGTTGCCGACTGGCCTTGGCTGTTCGCCATTAACGTGCCCTTCGGTCTCATCGCGCTGCTGATCGGCCTGAGAGCGCTGCCGCACACCCCGCGCTCGCCGCACCGCTTCGACATTGCCGGCGCGGTCCTGAACATGTTCACCTTCGGGCTGATCATCATCAGCATCGACGGCATCGGTCATGGCGAAGCGCCGCAGTGGATCGCCGCACAACTACTGGTGGCGGTTTTACTGGGGACCATTCTGATACGGCGGGAGCTTTCCCGGAAGGCGCCGCTGCTGCCGGTGGACCTACTGCGCATCCCGATCTTCGCGCTGTCCATCGGGACCTCAGTATGCTCCTTCACAGGGCAAATGCTGGCCTTCGTATCTCTACCCTTTTTCCTGCAGACGGTGCTGGGACGCGGCCAGGTGGAAACCGGGCTGCTGATGACGCCCTGGCCGCTGGCGGTGGCTGTCATCGCCCCGATTGCCGGGCGGCTGGCCGATCGCTATCCGGCGGGACTGCTCGGCGCCATCGGGCTGAGTCTGTTCGCGAGCGGCCTGGCACTACTGGGCACGCTACCCGACCGCCCCAGCGACTTCGACATCGTTTGGCGCATGGCGCTGTGCGGCTTCGGCTTCGGGCTGTTCCAGTCCCCCAACAACCGCACCATCATCAGCTCGGCGCCCCGCGCCCGCAGCGGCGGCGCCAGCGGCATGCTGAGCACCGCACGCCTGCTGGGGCAGACCTCAGGCGCGGCCCTGGCCGCGCTGATCTTCAATCTGCTCACCGACCACGGCAGCGCCACGGCGCTGTTGATCGCGGCTGCCTTCGCCATCGTCGCGGCCGGGGTGAGCCTGGTGCGCGTGAAAACCCCACTGCCCAGGCACTGAACCTCACATCGCGTTCAGCGCCAGCGGCTCCGCCAACACGACGCGGTTTCGGCCCTGAGCCTTTGCCTGGTACAGAGCCTCGTCGCTGCGTCTGAGAGAGTCATCCATATCGTCGCCAGGTCGGTGCAGCGCTATTCCCATGGACACGGTGACCGGTCCGTGGGCTCCGAGCTCCGGCACTCGCACGGTGGCAACCGCGCGACGCACGCGCTCGGCAACCTTCAGAGCGCAATCCGCTGAGCATTCGGTGAAGAGCAAGAGGAATTCCTCACCGCCGAAGCGGCCCACCACGTCAGATTGCCGTAGAGCGCCCTGCAGGCTGGAGGCCACGGCGCAGAGCACGGCATCGCCGACTTGATGGCCGTAAGTATCGTTGAACCGCTTGAAGTGGTCGATATCGAGCATGCAAACGCAAAGTGCTGCCTGCTCAGCGCCCCGCCGCGCCATGCGAGCACTCTCCTTCTCCAACTGCTCCATGAGGAAGCGCCGGTTCGGAAGCCGCGTCAAGGGGTCCAGGGTCGCTAGCTCGGTCAGTTCGCGCATGGTCGCTTCCAGCTCCCGATTGCGCTCCCGCAAGTGGCGGCGAAGGTCGGCAATGAGGCTGCCCAGGCGCGCCACCATCAAGAGCGACAAGCCGTACGCCACCATGATCAAGAGCTCCGCCCGGACCTCGAAATGCGGTGAGCGATTCAGATAGAGCCCGATCACCATCAAGAGATAACCACCGTAAAGCACGCCAGCCAAAGTCGCCAAGCGACGGAAGCTCATGGAAAAAGCCCCGAACATCAAGGCGACCAAGCCCATCAGCAAGGGCGCGGTGCGCGCCTGGGGATCGCTCACGAAGTACATGATGTAGACGGCGGGCCAAGGCGCGCAAAAGAGTTGAGGGAACGTCAGGCTAGGGTCGCGCGACCAAAGATTAATGCCGCTCAGAATCGCGCCGATGAAACCGAGATTGATGATTAGAGTCAGCAGCGCGAGAATCGCCAACTGCGTTCCCGAAACGAAGCCGACCAGATAGTAGGCGAGCCCGATCACCAGGATGCAAAGGTGGGACGCACTGCCCCACAGAGTCCGCTGCAAGCGCACGCGCTGTGCCCCCGCCTCCCCTGCTGCGGCCATAGTCCCCCCCCTCCCCTTGATCCAGCCACGGAATATCCTGAAAGCTCATCCTAACGGCCCTGAGCGACCGCAACGCCCTGCTCACGGTGTCCAACCGTCGTACGGGAATAAGCTCCTAATTTTCGTTATGTTCGGATATCCACAATATTCTTATCGGAATAATAGTCGTCGCTGCCGATACGGCAAGTATTTTCATGCGGCTGGTCTTCGGTACAATCGCCGCTC
>JAJUGG010000067.1 GCA_029268285.1 Ectothiorhodospiraceae bacterium
CCGCCTTCCGCTTGTCACTGCTGTGGTGGGAGATGTACTGGGCGGCCGCGGAAACCATAGGCTATCGGCTGGGCGCGATGGCGCTGGCGGGCGCACGCCCCAATGCCGTTCAGCGTCGCGAGAATGCTCGTATGGTTACCGAAAAAATGCAGGTCGGGCTGGAGTCAGCGCAAGCCTTGACGCCCCCTCAGGTCAATCTTCTAATGCCCTGGTGGCAGCTCTGGCAGCCGGTGCTAGACGCTAACCTCCAACTCATGCAGAACATGCAGCGCGCTTGGATGCCGGGCACCGACTGGGCGCTCGGCAGCGCCCGCCAGTGGCAGCAAAGCGCGGAGAAAGCGCTGCGCCCCTGGCATCGCGAAAGCACCAGCAACGCGCGCCGGCTACGCCTACGGCGCAAGTATCGCTGAGACGGCTTGGCAGTAAGCCGTCATCCCGATGCCGTTTCCTTAAGAGGGCCGCAAGCTCATCCACGCGCGCCTGATAAACTTCTGCTGCGCGGCCCACTTGTAGCCATGGTCCAGCGCCCAAGCCACCCAAGCCGTTGCCTGGCGGGGATAGAACCGCATGCCATAGTAGGCATGCCACTGCATCTGCCAACGCTCATACCAGGGCTGGTCGGTCAACAGGCTGATCTCGGAGATCTCGCCCGATTCGTAGGCGCGCCTGATCAGCCGCTCGAACAGCATGCCGCCGGGCGAACAGCGGGAGTAGTCCTCGTCGTAACCGAGCTTCCAGACGTGCACCGCGCTGTTCATGCGCACTGCGAGGTTGGCAGCGATGGTGCGGTCGCCGGTGTCGAGCAGGTGCCACTCCAACCAGCCGGCCTCGGAGAGGCGGCGACACAGCGTGGTATAGAAGGCGATGAGATTGTCGGACATCAAAATTGCGCTGCCTCGTCGGCCCTTCCAGTTCTTCGCTTCGACTTCCATGAATCGGGGCAGAAGGTCCACCGTCGCCTCCGGGCCGCTGAGAAAGCGCTCTTTCACGTTCGGAAGCTTTTTCAGCTTGTTGGCAGCCTTATTGAGATTACTGCGGAAGTTCGCGCTCAAACTCGCGCGATAGGCCTCAAAATTATCTTCATTTATAGGTAGATAGGCGCCCCTACCCATTGGACGCATCATGGCGCGCCGGCCCTTGAGTCCGGCCTTGCCGCCGCGCACCGATTCCGAAGCCTCCGGCACCCGCGAGAAGTCGATGTAGAGATGGTTCGGCTGGTGGCGCGCCGCGGTATTGACCAAGGCCGGCCAAACATCGTGCGCGCGTCCTGGCGCCACCAGCGCGTCGCCGGTCGGCGCGTGCGGATCCGAAGGCGCCCGTAGCACGACACGCTGCCAGCCGGACACGCGCAGCGGTGTAACCACCAGCGGCAGCGCACCCACCAGCCTGCCGGCATCCCTGGCAATGACGCAGAACCAGGACTCGCCCTGCCGTAGGCGATGCGACAGATAGGCCATGGTCCAGGCATGAGACTGGAACGGCGTCGGCTGCGGCGTCTCCAAGCAAAGTCGATTCCACTCCTCGGCGAAAAGTTCCAAATCCTGCAGGCTATCGACCACTTCAGTGGCAAGCATCGTCCCGGACCTCCTTGTCGTTCTGTTTAGCCGACCTTGGACGTGGATGTGCGGCTGACGTCCCAGCCGTCAGGCATGGATGATCATGATGAAGATATGGGGCATGCAGCGGGTTCTAAAACAGGGGAAGGTGGGCACGGCCCCGATGAGGTACCCGAAAACGACAAAGCGCGCCAGTCGGCGCGCCTTGTCTGCTAACAACGAAGAACTCAGCTCAACGATGCCAACGCCGCTTTGGCGAACGGCTTGATCTGGTCATTGCGGCCTTCCTTGAGCTTGAGCAGCCACTCGGGATCCTGCAGCAGGGCACGGCCCACAGCGACCAAATCGAACTCGCCGTTCTCCATGCGCTGGATCAGCTCGTCGATGTCGGCTTCATGCACTTGCTTATCCTTATCGGCCGCAAAGGTGCCGCTGATGAAGTCTTCGGTGAGCCCAACGCTGCCGACCGAAATCGTCGGCTGCCCGGTAATCTTGCGGGTCCAGCCGGCGAGGTTGAGGCTTGAGCCCTCGAACTCGGGGATCCAAAAGCGCCGCGTGGAGGCGTGGAAGACATCCACACCCGCCTTGACCAAGGGCATCAGGAAACGCTCCAGCTCTTGCGGCGTCTGGGCGAGCTTGGCCTCGTAGTCCTGCATCTTCCATTGCGAGTAGCGCAGCACCACGGCGAAATCAGGGCCGACAGCATCGCGCACCGCCTCGACGATTTCCACCGCGAAGCGCAGCCGATTCTCCAGCGAGCCGCCGTACTCGTCGTCGCGCTGGTTGGTCCCCTCCCAGAAGAACTGGTCGATCAGATAGCCGTGCGCGCCGTGAATTTCAACGCCGTCAAAGCCCAGGGCCTTGGCGTCGCGGGCGGCTTCGGCGAAGGCGCGCACGACGTCCTGGATATCCTGCTTGGTCATGGCATGGCCGTTGGGCTTGCCCGGCTTGTACAGGCCGCAGGGGCTGTGGCCCGGCACAGCAGGATCAGGCTCCGTACCCTCGCGACGAATCGCACCCACGTGCCAGAGCTGCGGGATGATGGCGCCGCCGGCGGCATGCACGTCGTCAACCACGCGCTTCCAGCCCGCCAAGGCCTTTTCGCCATAGAAAGCCGGTACATTCGGGTAGCCGTTGGCCGCCGGGTGATTGACGAACGTCCCCTCGGTGATCAGCAGCCCCACTCCGCCTTCGGCGCGACGGCGATAGTAGCCGGCGACGTCCTCGCCCGGCACGTTACCGGGGGAGAAGTTGCGCGTCATCGGCGCCATGGCGACGCGATTGCGCAGCTTGAGGGATTTGTACTCGAAGGCTTGGAACAGGGGACCGAGGTTCTGGCTCATAGCATCTCCAGACGCGATTATTAAAGTTGCGGTTTGCAACCTTATTCAGAACGGTTTCAAAGTGCAACCATTCTGGCTACACTCCACCTCATGACACAGAAACGCTTCGACGACGCCGATTGCGCTGTCGCCCGCGCCTTGAGCGAAGTCGGCGACTGGTGGTCGCTACGCGTGGTATTGGAAGCCATGCACGGTACCCGCCGTTTCGTGGATTTTCAGCGCAATCTCGGCATCGCCCGCAATATTCTCTGCAATCGCCTCAACCGCCTGGTCGAGTACCAAATACTGCGCAAAGTGGACGTGGGCGAGCACGGCCGCCACTACGAATACCGCCTGACCGACAAGGGGCGGGATTTGTTCACGGTCGTGGTAGCGCTGCGGCAATGGGGCGATAAATGGATTCCGACGGCTGCGGGCAAGTCATCGGAAATCCGCGACCGCAACAGCGGCCGCCCGATCGGCACGGTACAGGTATGCGACGCCGATGGTCGCCCGATCGGCATTCGCGAAGTCGTGTTGGGAGACGCGGAGATTTAAAGTGCCGACCACCCGCTCTACCAGGAGGTGGGACGGGGTCGCTGCAGGATCTCAGCCGTCACGCTCGCTCCCAGGTCTAGCGGCTCACCCTCCAGCGTGCGAAAGCTCGCTCTACACCATTCCGCTTGCGCCGCAACGGGGTGACGAAGCAACTGATAACCGTCCAGCATGCGCGGCTCCTCAAAAGTGTAGTTCTGCAACACTCCCATTTCGTCGAGGAACTCGATTGTGAGGAGTGCGCGATAAGGCCCAAGGTACGGGCCTTCATGCTTCATTCGTAGCTCGATGTACAGAGGCGTCGCGGGGTCCTCGTCCAGACGTTCGCAGCTGATGCTGCTGAGTCGATAAGATGTGCCGGATTCCGACGGCGTGCCGTACGCCGCAACCGCCGCATCGTGTTGGCTTACCTGCACCGATACACAGCGGTAAGTGGTCAAGATAACGAAGGCCACGATCAGAACGCGGATCAATACGCGGATGAGCATTTTTCTACCCTCAAGGCTGGAGGCACCGAGCCGGCTGCGAGCCTCTGGCGGCTTCCTTACCGCAGTAACTCACGCGTGCCCGAGTCGCGCCTTAGTTCTTGCCGCAGTTCCTGAATCCGAGGGGCGAGCTCTACTCGGCAACGGTAGACCTGCTCCGCTTCCTCGCCAATCAGCGGCTGACCGCGTCTATGGACAGGTACACAGGCTTCCTGGCGACGCTCCAGTTCGGCAAGCTCTTGCTCTCGCGCTGCATGCTCGCGCAAGAATGCCTCACGCGATTCGGCACCGGCTTCCAACTGCTGACGCCCCCAAGCCACCGCGCAGCTCGCTTCGTCCCATTTCCTTTTTTCGTCGTCAAGGCGCGCGCTGAACCAGCTACGCTGCGAATCTGCGCTGCCGGCCATCCTCATCTCGTGCGCAAGGCGGTTGTATTCTTGCTTGGCGTTTCGCTCTTGCTCTTCCCAGTCCGGCAGTTCCGCGTTTACGGCCGCGAGAAAACGCATTTGGTCTTCTCTCTGCTGAGGCAGCAAAATGTTGCCGCAGCGCAAAGCGTTGCCAAACGGCGTCGGCAATACCGTATTTGCCGGCCGGGTGTTTACGTCTAAATGTTTGACGTTCGGAGGACTCGATTGAACGGGAGGGGGCGTCTGGCTGTAGTGTGTACGCCCGTCGGCGTCCACCCATTTGTAGACCCGAGCCTGCGCGGCCGGATGCGCCAGCGAACCCAACAGGATCAGCAGAAGGACGATGCCGGATGCGGTACCTCGCCTCATGCAGGGTTTATTCTTGTTGTTCATGAAAGAGGCGCCGGCCCCTCATATCAACACGGGCAATCAAGCCGCGCGTTACTGTTAATGGGTGAGGCGAAACTGGAAACTCGCCTGAGGTGCGGATCACAAGGCTTCCTTTTCTTCAAAAGAAAAAAGCCCTGACCAACACGATTGGCGAAAAGAATAGCTTCCGTTTCGGAAAGGCGCAAGAAATCGAATCGCTTCATTATCTCTAAGGAATGCATGGAATCGTGCACTGCTTAACCACGGCACGCCGCAAGCGATGCAACTGCGCTTCCTCAAGGCAGCATGGGACTCGCCAGTTCTCCCCGTGGGTCCAGCATCCGCTCGAATCGAAGTAGTGTCCTAAGCTCCTCGGGGCCTCCATAAAAGGCTTCGAAGAGCCTAAGGCGATCGGGGAGATGCTCGAACAGCACGATGCTGGCGGGATCGCCGGCCTCGTCCAGCGCAAGACGCATCGTCAAGGCGCCCAACTGGAGGCGCTGGGCATAGACATAGCGTCGAGTCCCATCCGCAGCCTCGACGTAGACTTGCCACGGCTGACCATCGTCCCAGGCCGGTCGGCCGCGCACCATCTCGGCCCGCGCCGTCAGCACAATACGCTCCGACACTCCGTCCCGATCGAGATCCGCTTCGGCACTTTGCTGGTATCCCCAGCCGTCTTCTCCGGCCACAGCTGGAGGAATATCAGGATCGATCAGAGACACTTCTTTAGCTGTATCCAGCGCTTTGTCGTTGGATGCGCAGCCTGAGAGGATCGCGGCCAAGCCCGCGATAAGAATCCGGGAAAGCATGTTCGCACCTTTAAGAGTTTCTCATTTGACGGTTATGCAATACGCAGCATGGCGAGCCCGGCTGGTAACGAAATTACCAAATGGCAGCATGCTGCGTTTCGCTGTGCCGGCGCTACCCAGCCTACACGTTCTATTGAAGCAGCGCCCGGCGGCGAAAGAGCCGCCATCAACCGGATTTCCATGCTGAGCTTATGTTCCGCAAAAAGTCTGCAAGACACGCTCATCCGGTTCAGCCGGCAAGGCGTAGGCATCGCGGCCGGGTTGATGCTCGAAGGGCTGCGCGAGCACGTCGCGTAAGGTGTTGAACTCACTGAAATCGTCGTCCTCCACTGCGGCGCGAATCATCGCCTCGACCAGGTGATTGCGCGGGATGTAGAGCGGGTTGGCGCGACGCATACGTGCCGCGATGTCCGCCATTGAGCCCCGCTCGGCGGACAGGCGCGCTCGCCATCGCGGCAGCCAAGCCAGGATGCCTTCTCGCTGGGCAAAAAGCTCCAGCAACGCGTCGTCGGCTTGCCCCGATTCCGCGCTGTCGCTCAGGTGACGGAAGGTCAAGGTAAAATCGGCGCGCCCCTTGTGCATGGCATCGAGCAGACTTTCGGCCAGCTCGAAGTCACCCTCCTCTTCCCGCTCTAAGCCCAGCTTGGCCCGCATGACCGCCAGCCACTCGGCGCGGTACTGCTCGGGAAAGCGCACAATCAGGCGCGTTGCGCGGTCTATGGCGTTTTGCTCCTCTGAGTCGATCAAGGGCAGCAAAGCCTCCGCCAGTCGCGCCATGTTCCACTGCGCGATGGCCGGCTGATTGCCGTAGGCATAACGCCCGCCGCGATCGATGGAGCTGAACACGGTGTGGGGGTCGTAGGTCTCCATGAAGGCGCAAGGGCCGTAATCTATGGTTTCGCCGGCGATCGAACTGTTGTCGGTATTCATCACGCCGTGGATGAAGCCCAGCCCCATCCACTTCGCGATCAGCGCGGCTTGGCGCGCCTGCACCCCGGCCACCAAAGCCAGGTAGCGCTCGTTCTCGGGCAAGTCCGCGAGCTGCGGGTAGTGTCGCTCGATGGCGTAATCGGCCAGGATGCGTAGCCCCTCGATGTCGCCGCGGGCAGCGAAGTACTCGAAGCTTCCAACGCGAATATGGCTTGCTGCCACCCGAGTCAGTACACCGCCAGGCAGGACGCGCTCGCGATAAACCGGCTCGCCGGTGCTCACGGCGGCCAGGGAACGGGTGGTCGGCACGCCAAGCACATGCATGGCCTCGCTGACAACGTACTCGCGCAGCACCGGCCCCAGCGGCGCCCGGCCGTCGCCACCGCGCGAAAACGGCGTAGGCCCTGCGCCCTTGAGCTGGATGTCGCGCAGACGCCCTGCGCGATCCACCACCTCGCCCAGCAGCACGGCGCGCCCATCGCCCAGCCGTGGGACGAAGTTGCCGAACTGGTGCCCGGCATAGGCCTGCGCCACGGGTTCGGCCCCCGCAGGCACCTCGTTACCCGAAAACAGCAGCGCCGCCTCCTGGTCGGAGCAGGCCGAGAGCTCGAAGCCCAACTCCTGCGCCAGTTCCCGATTCAAAGCCAACAGCCGCGGCGAACTCACCTTGACCGGCCGAAACGGTTCGTAGAAGCGCTCTGGCAAACGGCTATAGCGGAGACTGAATTCAGGGAACATGGCAACTCCAGCGCGGGCATGACGGCTTGCATAGAGCCTACCCGTACCTTTCTCTAGATGCCATGCACTCGCCCTCGGGCATTTACGGGACTCCTACCGCCCCTTCTTTCGCCCGCCCCATTTCTACCTTGTTTAGAACGTTTTTATCGCGACATAGCATCGTAATTTAATGCTCATATTTTTTAGTTTCGCTTTAATTTTGCCATTAGAGGGAGCTGGTTAAAAGGGAATTCTTTTTAGACTACGTTCTACAGCGATTTCAGCCGGCACCGCCGTCAGAAGCAGAGGAAGCCGCTGATGCTGCTGCTGTAGCTGCCCGTGCCCGCCTTTTCTTGGTTTTGATTAAGCGGGTCTTGGACTGTTGTACCCGGCGTCTTTGACACCCCATGTATCAATTCTAACTCGAAGATAAACCCAGCGCGTGGAGAGAGTCATGCCGGCGCAGAAGGAATGTACAGTTTACGTCGACGGCGAGCCGATTACCGGTCCGATCGGCGCGCCTTTGATCGAGATTCTCAACAGCGACGTTATTCGGATGCCGTTCATTTGCTATCACCCGTCGCTCGGGCCGCTGCAGACTTGCGATGTCTGCTGGGTCGAAGTCAACGGCGAGCTCGCGCGCGGCTGCACGCTGAAAATGGAAGAAGGCCTGGAGGTTACGCTGTCCAATGCACGCTCCAAGGCCGCGCAGCGCGAAGGGTATGACCGCATCATCGCGAAGCACGAGCTCTATTGCACGGTGTGCGACAACAACAATGGCGACTGCGAGGTGCACAACCGCCTGTTCGACATGGGCATCGACACGCAGCGCTACCCGTTTCAGCGCAAACCTTACGAGATTGACGCGTCCAATCCGTTCTACGTCTACGACCCCGACCAGTGCATCCTCTGCGGACGCTGCGTCGAGGCCTGCCAGAACGTCGAAGTAAACGAAACCCTGACCATCGACTGGAACGCCGAGTACCCGCGAGTGCTCTGGGACGGCGGACGCCCAGCGGGCGAATCGAGTTGCGTGTCCTGCGGCCACTGCGTAACCGTCTGCCCCTGCAACGCGCTGCAGGAAAAAAGCATGATCGGCATGGCCGGCCCCTTTACCACCATGCCGAGCGACGTGAAGCGCCCCATGATCGAGCTGGTCAAGGAGATGGAGCACACCACGGGCTTCACCTTTATCAATCGGCTCTCGGAAGTCGACCACGCCCTGCGCGAGTCCGAGATCAAGCGCACCAAGACCGTGTGCACCTACTGCGGCGTCGGCTGCTCCTTCGAGATCTGGACGCGCGACCGGCACATCCTGAAAGTACAGCCAGTGCCGGACGCGCCGGCTAACGGCATCTCGACCTGCATCAAGGGCAAGTTCGGCTGGGATTTCGTCAACAGCCCCGAGCGCCTGACCCAGCCTCTGATCCGCGACGGCGAACGCTTCCGCGAGGCGAGCTGGGACGAAGCCTACAGCCTCATCGCCCAGCGCCTAACGGAAATCCGCGAGCAGCACGGCACCGAGGCTGTCGCCTTCGTTTCTTCGAGCAAGGTCAGCAATGAGGAAAACTACCTCATTCAAAAAATGGCGCGGCAGATCTTCCGCACCAACAACATCGACAACTGCACGCGCTATTGCCAGAACCCTGCTACCGAGGGACTGCAACGCACGGTGGGCTACGGCGCCGACTCGGGCACGATCCGCGACTTGGAGAAGGCGGAGCTCCTGATCATTGTCGGCAGCAACACCGCCGACAGCCATCCGGTGATCGCCTCCAAGATCAAGGCGGCGAAAAAGCTGCGCAATCAAAAGCACATCGTTGCCGATCTACGCCGCCACGAAATGGCCGCGCGGGCGGATATCTTCCTCAAGCCCAAGCCCAGCACTGACTTGGTCTGGCTCAACGCGCTGGCGCGTTACATGTTCGATGCCGGCTACGCCGACATGGAGTTCATCGAGAAGAACGTGCTGCGCCTGGAGGAGTTCCGCCAATCGCTGGAGCCTTACACCCTCGAGTACGCGCAGCAAATCACGGGCATTCCGATCGAGACGCTCAAGCGGGCCGGCGACATGATCGGCACCGCCGGCAGCGTGTGCGCGATGTGGGCCATGGGCGTTACACAGCACGAGACCGGATCAGACACCAGCACAGCTATCTCCAACCTGCTGCTCACCACCGGCAACTTCGGCCGCCCGGGTACCGGCGGCTACCCCATGCGCGGGCACAACAACGTACAGGGCGCGGATGATTTCGGCGCCATGAACGACATTTTCCCCGGCTACGAAGACGTAACCGACGAACGCGCTCGCAAGCACTGGGCCAAAGGCTGGGGCGTGGACGATCTGCCCGCGGAGCCGGGCTATACCAACCACGCCATGCCCGCCGCGGCCGCCGAGGGCAAGCTAAAGGCCATGTACATCATGGGAGAGGACATGGCGCTGGTGGACTCCAATATTCAGCACGTCCAGCAGGGCCTCGCCAACCTGGACTTCCTGGTGGTGCAGGATATCTTCTTTACCCGTACCGCCGAGTTTGCCGATGTGGTCCTGCCGGCCGCCCCCAACCTGGAAAAGGACGGCACCTTCGTCAATACCGAACGCCGGATTCAACGCTTCCACAAAGTATTCGAGCCTATCGGCGACGCGAAACCGGACTGGGTGATTCTTACCGAGCTGGCGAGTTATTTCGGCTACGACTGGGGCTACACTCATCCGTCTCAAATCATGGACGAAGTCGCCACGCTCACGCCGATTCTTGCCGGTGTCAGCTATAAGCGCCTGGAAGGCTGGAAATCCTTGCACTGGCCGGTCGGCGCCGACGGCCATGACGAGCCGCTGCTCTACACCGAGGGCTTCCATTTCGACGACGGCAAGGCGCGCTTCCATCCGGTGCAATGGCACCCGCCGCAGGAACAGGTCGACGCCGAATTCGACCTGCACCTGAACAACGGCAGGCTGCTGGAGCAATTCCACGAAACCAACCTCACCGGCAAGGTGCCGGGCATCGTCCACGAGGTACCGGAAACCTTCGTCGAAGTCAGCCCAGAACTTGCCGAGAAACGCGGGCTCAAGGACGGCAGCCGGGTGCGCCTGACCTCCCGCCGCGGCTCGCTGCAAGTGCGCGTGGTGGTAACGGACCGCGTGCAGGGCAATGAGCTCTATATGTCGGAGCATACGCGCTTCAACCACCCGAACATTCTTACCAGCGACCACTCCGACCCGGCCGTCGACACCCCGGCTTACAAAGACCTAGCGGTCAAGATGGAAATCATCTCCCACGACGGGCCAAGCCCACTGCCGCGCCATAACTTCCGTTACGGCAAGCGCACGCCGGTGGAAGGCGTGGAGGTCGAGCAGAAGTGGCAACGGCCGGACTACATCCGGCCGCCTGCGGGCAGCCCTTATCCGGAGCGATTCTGATGGCGAAACCACTGAAGTACGACGTCCCGAAACCGGATTGGACCGTCACGAAAACCGCTGATGACGAGATGCGGGAGTTTGTTGAGTTACTGCACCAACGCGGCGTGCTGCGCTTGGCGAACACGCTGCTCGGCTCCTTGCCGAAGGTTTCCAGCCTGGTCATGGAGGGCCTCTACAACCGGTCCGGGAGCAACGCCGTGCAGAACATCAGCGCCTTGGTTCAACTGGTGGCCAACATGCCCCCGGAGCAGTTCCGACGTATCTGCCTGGGCATAACCGAGGGGCTGCAGGCGGCCCAACAAACCCGTCCCAATGAGCGCGATATGGAAGCGCCGGGCCTCAAGGGCGCAGTAAAGCTCCTGCACAACGACGAGCTGTGGCGCGACTTGGCACCGCTGATCAAAGCAGCCCGGAGCTTTTCCGAGGCCATGCAACAGAGCACCGATGATGGTCCGCACGCGGGACCGGGTGCGACCGAGCGATGAAACCGGCCCTGCACGCGCCTGACCCGCCTCCGGCTCGCCCCGAGGCTCAGCGGCCCGTCCGCGTCGTCGCCTTACGCCAGGGCGTAGCCAGGACACAGGACGATGTACTCGCAGTCGAAGCACCGCTGCAAATCCGTATCGCCGACGGTCCGGACATGGTCACAATGCGAACGCCGGGGCACGATCTGGAACTCGCCGCGGGCCTGCTATACAGCGAAGGCTTGGTCCGGCGACGAGAGGATTTCCTGGAGCTGGCGTATTGCGAAGCGCTGGACGATATCGTGCGAGTACGCTTGTCGGACACCGCGCCGCAGGGCGTGAATCTAGAGCGCAGCGGGTTGATAAGCAGTGCCTGCGGCGTCTGCGGCAAGGCCGAGCTCGATCGCGAGCTGTTGGCGCAACGGCCACCTCCGCCGAAACATCACCGCGTCGATGCCGCAGTCATTCTGACGCTGCCGACGGCCGCGCGCCGCGCCCAGGAGGTCTTCGCCAGCACCGGCGGCTTGCATGCCGCAGCCCTGTTCGACACCGCCGGCCGCCTGCTCGACCTGCGCGAGGACGTCGGCCGCCATAATGCCCTCGACAAACTCATCGGCCATGCCTTGCTCGATGACCGACTCCCACTGCACGAACACATCGTGCTGCTTAGCGGCCGCGCCAGCTACGAGCTGATTCAGAAGTGCGGCATGGCGGGCATCCCTATTGTTTGCGCCGTCTCCGCACCGAGCAGCTATGCGGTCGAGCTGGCAAGCGATCTGGGGCTGACGCTGCTGGGCTTTCTACGCAGCGACCGCTTCAACATCTACAGCCATCCCGAGCGCATCCGCGGACTCGACGCTCAGCATCGAGCGGCAGATGCGGCCCTTACTTCCCGCCGCAATCATCCTCAGGCGTAGTCGTAGGCGCCGCCCTTCTCCAAGGCGCGGCGATAAGCCGGGCGCGCCTGGACGCGTTTTACATAGGCAACGATGTTCGGATACTGCTGCTCGGTTACCGCACCGCGCGCAACGCTCGCTTCCAGAGGGAAGCTCATCTGAATATCAGCGCCGCTGAAGGCATCGCCCGCAAACCACTCATGCTGCCGCAGATGATCGTCCACGAAGCTCATATGCGTTTTGATCTGCGGCCCGATGAAGGCCTGGGTGGTCTTGTCGGCGATCATGCGCACCACCGGCTTGACGAAAAAGGGCACCGGGCCGCTTTTGACCTTCTCGAACACCAGGCGCAGCAGCAACGGCGGCATCAACGAGCCCTCGGCGTAGTGTAGCCAGTAGGTATAGTCACGGTACGCGGGCGTGTTCGGCGGCGGCAGCAGTTTATCGCTGCCGTAGGTGTGGACAAGATACTCGATGATCGCGCCGGATTCGGCCACCGTGATATCGCCGTCGGTAATGACGGGCGCCTTACCTAGCGGATGAATCTTCTTCAGGCTTTGCGGCGCCAGCGAGGTGTTCGGATCCCGCTCATAGCGCTTGACCTCATAGGGAAGGCCCAGCTCCTCCAACATCCAAAGCACGCGCTGCGAGCGGGAATTATTCAGGTGATGGACAACGATCATCGCAAAAACTCCAAAATTACTAAATACGTAGTCTAGGAGATTTTTAAGTCATCGCATTAATTTAAATCTCCCTGCCATCGAAATGCTCGACACGCCTGGGCATCGCTTCTAAGCTCGAAGCAGCTTTCCGGACCAAACCCCAACAATAAGGATGCGCCGCATGCTCAAACTCTACGGCTTCAACGTCAGCAACTACGTCAACATGATCCATTTCGCGCTGCTGGAGAAAGGCGCGGAGTACGAGTTCGTTACGCACTACCCGGCACAGGACGAGGCCGCGCTTGCGCTCAACCCTGTCGGCAAAGTGCCGGTACTGGAAACCGAACACGGCCTGCTGACCGAAACCGCGGCGATCCTCGAGTACATCGACGAGGTGCTTCCCGGGCCGTCGCTCTTCCCTGGCGATGCATTCCAGCGCGCGCGTGTGCGCCAGTTGATGCACATGATAGAACTGTACGTGGAACTACCCGCCCGACGTTGCTACCCCGAAGCCTACTTCGGCGGCCGGGTCAGCGAGGAAACCAAGCAGGAAGCGCGCGAAGCGATGGAAAAAGGCGTCCGCGCCCTCGCGCGCGCCACCAACTTCACGCCCTATACTGCTGGCGACAGCCTCTCCGCCGCCGACGCGATGTTGCTCTACAGCATGGATCTCGCTGCCGGCGTCGCGCGCAAGCTATTCGAGGTCGACCTGCTCGCGCATGCGCCCGGCTGCAGCGAACTGCTGCAGCGCCTGAACGAGCGTGACAGCGCCCGCCGAGTAGCGGAACAGCGTACTGCCGGCATGGAAGCTTACCGCAAGTACATCATGAGCCGAGCCTCCTAAGAGGCTCGCGCCGAATTACTGTTCGCGATCCGCCAAATAGACCCCAGGTCTTTCCCTGGCCCACCTATGGGTGGGCCCTGCGATCTCCTACAACCACGAGGCGAACCGGAAATGCCAAGGAGGCGGCAATGCGAGTTTGTGCATGGGTAGTTGGAGCTGTATTCGCGCTTTCTACTGCAAGCGCCATTGCACAGCAAGACGGCTCATCGAGCTGGCAGGCGCAATTGCAGGGGCAAGGCGAGTACAGCGGCATCAGCGGTCAATCGGAGGTCACGGGTAGTAACGGCAGCTCGGATGTATCGATTGACATCCAGGGTGCAGAATCCGGCGGCGAGCACCCCTGGCATGTGCATGAAGGCACGTGCGGCAGCGGCGGCGGCATCGTCGGCGACCCGTCGGCGTACGGGCTGCTCGAAGTGGGCGACGACGGCAGCGCAAACGGCCAAGCCACCATCGACACTACCCTCGAATCCGGCAGCGACTACCACGTCAACGTCCACGCCTCGCAAGACGACCTGGGCACCATCATCGCCTGCGGCGACTTGAGCGAGCAGTAA
>JAJUGG010000068.1 GCA_029268285.1 Ectothiorhodospiraceae bacterium
ACGCGTGGTCGACGAACTCGAGCAGCGCTATGCCGAATTCCCGGGGCTGAACCTGTGCTTCGAAACCCGTGAAGGCATCCTCAAGCATTGCAGCCGCGCCAATGCCCGCGAGCTGGGCGAACTCGGCCGCCGCTTTCTCGAACGGACGCAGCCGAGCCTGGAAGCGCAGCTCACCAACCTCGCCGACGAAATCGCCTACAACAGCCACGACGTCGACGATGGACTTCGGGCCGGACTGATCAGCATTGAGGCATTAAGAGAGACCCGCCTGCTGCGCCGCTTGTTCGATGAAGTTGAGCGCCGTCACCCTCACCTCGATACCCGTCGGCGCATTTATCAGGCCGTACGCTTGCTGATTGATAGCATGGTGGCCGACTTAGTGGAGTCGAGCGCACGCGCCATACGCGAAGCCGGCGTCATGAGCATCGAAGACGTCCGGGCGGCCGGCGAGACGCTGATTCGCTTCAGCCCCCAAATGCGCGACGAGACGCTGGAGCTGAAACGCTTCCTGTTCAAGAATCTATACCGGCACCATCGCGTCTACCGCATGGTGGCCAAAGCCAAAAACACCCTCCGGGCGCTGTTTCAAGCCTTTCTCGAAGATCCCGCGCTCATGCCGCCCCAGCAGTACACCCTTGCGCTGGAGGCCGAACATCGCGACGGCGAACGCGGCCGTGCCCGCGTCGTCGCCGACTATGTGGCGGGCATGACCGACCGTTTCGCCATTGCCGAGCACGCTCGCCTCTTCGACCCGGCCGAACGAAGCTAAACACCGGGTTGAACGCCCGGGTCGACGACCTAAAGTTCTTTGTGTAGCCGGCAACGGGCGGTAAAATATTTCGCCCGTTTTTCCCTGAGAAACACCGGATGTGCGATAGTCGCCCGTTTTCGACTTCCGCCACGCTCTCCCTCGCCTTCAAGCGGAGCCCCCAATCTCCGCCGCTCCCCGCTTTAACTTTCGGTCCACGCAGAGAACTCATCCGATGAGCTACGCGAACGGCGTCCACCCGTGCCTGTATCGACCCGACTTCGAGAAAGACAACTGCGGCTTCGGCTTGATTGCGCACATGGACGGCATGTCCAGTCATTGGCTGGTCGAGACGGCCATCAAGGCGCTCAACCGCCTCACCCATCGCGGCGCAATTGCTGCCGACGGCAAGACCGGCGACGGCAGCGGTATTCTCATCAAAAAGCCCGACGGCTTCCTGCGCCGTATCGCCAGTGAGCAAGGCTTCAGCCTCAAGCGAAGCTACGCAGTTGGCTGCGTTTTCCTTAACCCGGACCAAACGCGGGCACAGCAGGCGCGAGAAACCTTGGCGCGTGAGCTCGCGGCCGACGGACTGGAAGTCGCAGGCTGGCGCATCGTGCCGACGGACCACGCGGCGCTGGGCGAAGAAGCGCTCAAGAGCGTGCCCCACATCGAACAGGTTTTCGTCAACGCGCCTGACGGCATCGATCTCGCCTCCTTCGAGCGGCGACTGTTCACGGCTCGTCGCCGCAGCGAAAAAGCGCTGCGCGATGACCCCGTGTTCTACGTGCCCAGCCTCTCGTCACGTGTGCTGTCGTACAAGGGGCTGGTCATGCCGGCGAACCTGCCGGTGTTCTACCGCGATCTTAGCGACCCTAGGCTAGAAACCGCGCTCGCGATCTTTCACCAGCGTTTTTCGACCAACACTTGGCCACAGTGGCGCCTGGCGCAGCCTTTCCGCTTTCTTGCCCACAACGGCGAGATCAATACCATCCGCGGCAACCGCAACTGGGCGAACGCACGCGCACACAAATTCTCCACGCCGCTGATTCCGAACATGGACGACGTGCGTCCCCTGGTGAGCAGCGATGGCTCCGACTCCTGCTCACTGGACAACATGCTGGACGTCATGCTTGCCGGCGGTATCGATATCTTCCGCGCCATGCGCCTGCTGATCCCGCCAGCCTGGCAGAACGTAGACTCCATGGACGCCGACCTGCGCGCGTTCTACGAGTACAACTCCATGCATACCGAGCCCTGGGACGGCCCTGCGGGCATTGTACTCACCGACGGGCGCTACGCCGCCTGCTGCTCGGATCGCAACGGCCTGCGCCCAGCGCGCTGGGTCATTACCCGCGATCGCCATATCACCTTGGCATCGGAAGTCGGCGTATGGGACTACGAGCCCACCGACGTGGTTGCCAAAGGGCGCATCCGCCCGGGCGAGATGTTCGCGGTCGACACAGAAACCGGCGTAATCCTGCAGCCCGTCGACATCGATGCACGCCTGAAGAACCGCCACCCGTACAAGAAGTGGCTGCAACGCTATGCGGTGGAACTGGGCTCAAAGCTCGCTGCCCAGGATACCGACCGGATCGAGTGTAACGATGCGCAGGCGCTGATCTATCAGAAGATGTTCAACGTCTCCATGGAAGAGCGTAACCAAGTCATTCGTGTGCTTGCGGAGTCCGGGCAGGAAGCGGTCGGCTCCATGGGCGACGACACGCCCTTCCCAGTACTGTCGAAGCAGGTTCGCTCGATCTTCGATGCATTCCGGCAGCAGTTCGCACAGGTAACCAACCCGCCGATCGACCCGCTGCGCGAGCAGATCGTCATGTCGCTGGAGACGCACTTCGGCACCGAGAAGAATCTGTTCGAGGAAACCGAAGATCACGCCAAACGGCTGGTGGTCGACTCGCCGGTGCTGTCCCAGAGCAAGTTCGAGGAATTGCTCGAGCACGGCCGCCGGGACCCAGACTATGCCCATGAGCACATCGACCTCAACTATGCCGGCACCGATCTGAAAAGCGCCATCACCGCTGTTTGCGATCGTGCGGAAGCTGCCGTACGCGCCGGCAAGGTAATACTGGTGCTGTCGGATCGAGGCATCGAGCACGGCAAGCTGCCGATCAACGCATTGCTCGCCACCGGCGCGGTACACCACCGCCTGGCACGGCTCGGCCTGCGCGCCGATGCCAATATCGTGGTGGAGACTGCAAGCGCGCGCGACCCGCACCACTTCGCGGTCCTGATCGGTTACGGCGCGACCGCGATTTACCCTTACCTTGCTTATGAGGTCATCGGCTCCTTCCTCCGCGGCGGCGCGTTCAAGGGCGTACCCCTCAGCGAGCTCTGCCGCAATTACCGCAAAGGCATCAACAAAGGCCTGTACAAGATCATCTCGAAGATGGGCATCTCCACGATCACCAGCTATCGCGGCGCCCAACTCTTTGAGATCGTCGGCCTGCACGACGAGGTCGTGGACCTGTGCTTCCACGACTCCACCAGCCGTATCCAAGGCGCGAATTTCGCGGATTTGGAGCGAGACCAGCAGATTCTCGCCGCGGAGGCTTGGAACCCGACCCGCGGCATATTCCAGAGTGGCCTGTTCAAGTACGTCTACCGCGGCGAATACCACGCCTACAACCCGGAGGTCGTGCGCGCGTTGCAGGAGTCGGTGGAACTCGGCGACTACGACCGCTACAAGGAATATGCGCAACTGGTCAATCAGCGTCCCGTCGCTATGCTGCGCGACCTGTTCAAGCTTAAGGAAGCCGCGCAGCCGCTCCCACTCGACGAAGTGGAACCCATCGAAGCGATTCTGCCACGCTTCGATTCGGCCGGCATGTCGCTAGGCGCCTTGTCGCCGGAAGCACATGAAGCCATTGCTCAGGCCATGAACCGGCTCGGCGGTCGTTCCAACTCCGGCGAGGGCGGCGAGGACGCGGCCCGGTTCGGCACCGACCGCGTCTCCAAGATCAAGCAGATCGCATCGGGGCGTTTCGGCGTTACGCCGCACTACCTCGTCAACGCCGAAGTTCTGCAGATCAAGATCGCTCAGGGGGCGAAGCCCGGCGAAGGCGGCCAGTTGCCCGGCCACAAGGTCAACGAGCTGATCGCGCGCCTGCGATTCTCCATGCCCGGCGTGGCGCTGATTTCGCCGCCGCCGCACCACGACATCTACTCCATCGAAGACCTCGCTCAGCTGATCTTCGACCTCAAGCAGGTCAATCCGAGCGCGTTGGTTTCGGTGAAGCTGGTGGCGGAGGCCGGGGTCGGCACCATTGCCGCCGGTGTCGCCAAGGCTTATGCCGACCTGATCACCATCGCCGGCTATGACGGCGGCACCGGTGCCTCGCCGCTATCTTCAGTGAAGTACGCCGGCGCACCGTGGGAGCTCGGCTTGTCCGAAACTCACCAGGTACTGCGCATGAACAACCTGCGCGACAAAGTACGCCTGCAGACCGACGGCGGCCTCAAAACGGGGCTCGACGTGATCAAGGCTGCCATTCTCGGCGCCGAGAGCTTCGGCTTCGGCACCGGCCCCATGGTCGCGCTGGGTTGCAAGTATCTGCGCATCTGCCACCTCAACAACTGCGCGACCGGCGTCGCCACCCAGCAGAAAATCCTGCGCATGAAGCACTACGTCGGCTCGCCTGAGCGCGTCATGAACTATTTCCGGTTCATTGCCCAGGAAACGCGCGAATGGCTAGCCCGGCTGGGCGTTAAAAGCCTGGCGGAACTGATCGGGCGCACCGACCTGCTGGACGTGCTGCCCGGTGAAACCGACAAGCAGCGGCGCCTCGACCTGACGCCGATCCTCGCTGACGGCGGAGCTCCCGAGGACGCGCCGCGGTTTTGCCTTGCTCCCAGGAACGTGCCATTCGACAAAGGCGAGCTGGCCGAGCAGATGGTAGCCGCGTGCCTGCCGGCGATAGAGAGCTGCTCAGGCGGCGAATTTCACTTCCAAGTGCGCAACACCAACCGCTCCATCGGCGCTCGCTTATCCGGCGAGATCGCGCGCCGACACGGCAACCTCGGCATGGAGCGCGCGCCCATCGTGCTGCGCTTGCAGGGCAGCATCGGCCAGAGCTTCGGCGTCTGGAACGCCGGCGGCCTGCACATGTACCTGGAAGGCGATGCCAACGACTACGTCGGCAAAGGCATGGCCGGCGGCAAGCTGGTCATCCGTCCGCCGATCGGCAGCCGTTTCCGGACCCGCGACACCGCCATTATGGGTAATACCTGCCTGTACGGCGCCACCGGGGGCAAGTTGTTCGCAGCCGGCACGGCCGGCGAGCGCTTCGCCGTTCGCAACTCCGGCGCCTACGCCGTCGTCGAGGGCGTAGGCGACCACGGCTGCGAGTACATGACCGGCGGCGTGGTGTGCGTGCTGGGCTCGACCGGACTCAACTTCGGCGCGGGCATGACCGGTGGTTTCGCCTTCGTGCTGGATCTCGATAACGGCTTCGTTGATCGCTGCAACCACGAGTTGATCGACATACGCCGCGTCGTTGCCGAGCACATGGACGCGCACCGTAATTTCCTGCAAGACATGATCCGCGGGTACGTGGCCGAAACAGGCAGCGATTGGGGCCAGGAACTTCTGAATAACTTCCGCGACTATGTCGCCAAGTTTTGGCTCGTAAAACCCAAGGCGACCGACCTACGGGACATGCTGAATACCCTGCGTTCCGCGGCCTAAGGCCTTCGGGCAACGCTCTCGAGAACAGGTAACCACGATGAGCAATATCTTTCAGTTTCTCGACGTTCCCCGCCAGGACCCCGATAAGGAGGCAGCAGACCTGCGCGTGCGGAAATTCGCGGAGATCTACGACCGATTCGATACCGACACCGCCGTCGCCCAGGCGGATCGCTGCCTCGACTGCGGCAACCCGTATTGCGAGTGGAAGTGCCCTGTGCACAACTACATTCCGAACTGGATGCCGCTGATCCGCGACGGCAGGTTCTTCGAGGCCGCCGAGTTGTCGCACCGGACCAACTCCCTGCCCGAGGTTTGCGGCCGCGTCTGTCCGCAGGATCGCCTCTGCGAAGGCGCCTGCACCCTGAACGACGGCTTCGGCGCGGTAACCATCGGTTCACTCGAGCGGTTCATCACGGAAGAAGCGCTCAAGCGGGGTTGGCGCCCCGACATGTCGGGTGTCGTCGATACCGGCAAGCGGGTCGCCATCGTGGGCGCCGGCCCGGCAGGCCTTGGCTGCGCCGACATCCTGGCACGCAACGGCGTCACCCCCGTCGTCTTCGACCGCTATCCCGAGATTGGCGGCTTGCTGACCTTTGGCATTCCGCCCTTCAAGCTCGAGAAACAAGTCATCCGCACTCGTCGCGATCTGCTCGAAGGCATGGGCGTCGCGTTTCGCCTCAACGTCGAGATCGGCAAAGATATCCCTTTCCAGCAGCTGCTGGATGAATACGATGCGGTCTTCCTCGGCATGGGCGCCTACACCTACATGCGCGGTGGCTTTCCGGGCGAAGGCAAGGCCGGCGTGTACGAGGCGCTCCCTTTTCTGATCTCCAACATCAATCGGCTGCTGGGCTACCAGAAGGACCCATCCGAGTTCATCGATATGCACGGGCAGCGCGTCGTCGTACTCGGTGGCGGCGATACGGCCATGGACTGCCTGCGCACCTCCGTACGCCAAGGTGCAAGCAAAGTGGTCTGCGCCTATCGGCGGGATGAGGCCAACATGCCCGGCTCCCGGCGCGAGGTCTATAACGCCAAGGAAGAAGGCGTGGAATTCCTGTGGAATCGCCAGCCAGTCGAAATCGTCGGCAATGACCGCGTCGAGGGCGTCAAAGTCGTTACCACCCAACTGGGCACACCCGATGAGCGTGGTCGCCGCCGACCTGAGCCGCTCCCCGGCTCTGAAGAATTCATCCCGGCCGATCGAGTCATCATCGCCTTCGGCTTTAGACCCAGCCCGGCGCCGTGGTTCAAGGACTTCGGTATCGAAGTGGACGAACGCGACCGGGTCCGGATCGCCAAGCAAGCCGCGGTCGGGCAGACGTCCCACCCCAAAGTCTTTGCCGGCGGCGATATGGTGCGCGGCTCCGACCTGGTGGTTACCGCCGTCTGGGAGGGGCGCGAGGCGGCAAAAGGCATATTGCACCACCTGGGCGTTCAAACATCGGCCTACATCGGCCGCTGAGCGGCAACTCACCCCGACCCGACGCGCCGCCCGCCAGGTCGCCCTATGCTACACTTCGCCATTGTCCCGAGGCTTTCTCGGCCGGCAGTGGCCGAGGCATGTGGCGGAGAGCACATGGAACTGAAAAACGATCGTCTGATCCGCGCCCTATTGAGGCAGCCCGTCGACCGCACGCCGGTGTGGATGATGCGACAAGCGGGGCGCTACCTGCCCGAATATCGCCGCGTACGCGCCGAGGCCGGGAGCTTCATGAATCTCTGCCGCAATCCCGAGCTGGCCTGCGAAGTCACGTTGCAGCCTCTCGAGCGCTTCCCCCTGGATGCCGCCATTCTGTTCTCCGACATCTTGACCATCCCCGATGCCATGGGGCTCGGCCTTTACTTCGAGGACGGCGAAGGTCCCAAGTTCGAGCGCCCGGTGCGCAGCGCCGCCGACATCGACGCGCTGCCGGTGCCCGACCCTCACGCAGCGCTGGGCTACGTCATGGATGCTGTCGCCTTGATCCGGCGCGAGCTGCAAGGGCGGGTACCGCTGATCGGCTTCTCCGGCAGCCCTTGGACGTTGGCCACGTACATGGTCGAAGGCGGGTCTAGCAAGAACTACAGTCGCATCAAGGGCTTGCTCTACGAACAGCCCGAGCTTCTGCACAAGCTGCTCGGTAAGATCGCGGAGGCCGTCGCTGTCTACCTCAACGCCCAGATCGAATCCGGCGCTCAGGCAATCATGATCTTCGACACCTGGGGCGGGGTGCTGACACCCACCGCCTATCAGGAATTCTCGCTCCGTTATGCCAAGCAGGTCATCGACCGTCTGCAACGCGAATACGACGGCCGGCGCGTGCCGGTCACCTTCTTCACCAAGGGCGGCGGCCTCTGGCTGGAGACCATGCTGGAAGCGGGAAGCGACGCCATCGGGCTGGATTGGACGGTGAACATCGGCAACGCCCGCGCCCGTATCGGCGACCGTGTCGCGCTGCAAGGCAACCTCGATCCGTCCGTGCTATACGCCTCTCCGGAAACCATTCGCGCCGAAGTCGGGCGCATCCTGGCCGACTTCGGCGAGGGCGAAGGGCACGTGTTCAACCTCGGCCACGGCATCCACCCCGAGGTCGACCCGGCTCATGCGGCTGCCATGATCGAGGCCGTGCACGAACTTAGCCCGCGCTATCATAAAGCGTCCGAAAACGGGGCTGGCTAATCCTTCATGAAAATGAAGATCCTCTCGGCAGGTGTGGTCATCGTACGCCGCGAGCAGGAGCGCTGGCGATATCTGCTGCTGCGCGCCTACCAGTATTGGGATTTTCCCAAAGGGCGCGCGGAAGCAGGCGAAACGCCTCTAGAGACCGCGCTGCGCGAAGTCCGCGAGGAAACCGGCATCACCGAACTGGAATTCCGCTGGGGTTACGACTACGTCGAGACCGGGCCCTACGCCCGCGGCAAAGTCGCTCGCTACTACGTTGCCGAGACGAACGAACGCCGCGTGATCATGGGCATTTCCCCCGAGCTCGGCCGCCCCGAGCATCACGAATACCGCTGGATGGCATTCGACGAAGCCTACCGCCTCGCTTCCCCTCGCGTGCGCCGAGTCCTCGACTGGAGTCGCAAGCAGATGGCGCTGGACTAATCCACGAAGAATTCGGCTCTCCCTGGGCAGCACCCATACACTGAGGCATAATCACGCCACATTTTTCAGCCGAGGAGCCGCCGTGAACGCCAAGCCCTCTTTCCCTCGCACGCGCATGCGCCGCATGCGTAAAGATCCTTTTTCGCGCCGGCTGATGCGTGAGCACACGCTCACCCCCGACGATTTCATCTATCCTGTATTCGTACTGGATGGCGAAAATCGCCGAGAAGCCGTGGCCTCTATGCCCGGCGTAGAGCGGCTTTCCGTCGATCTCCTTCTGCGCGAAGCCGAGGAAGTGCTTGCGCTGGGTATCCCCGCGCTAGCCCTGTTCCCGGTGACGCCGCCCGAGCGGAAATCCTTGGATGCCGCCGAGGCCTGGAACCCAGATGCCATCGCTCAGCGCGCCGTTCGCGCCCTCAAGGAGCGCTTCCCGGAGCTCGGCGTCATTACCGACGTCGCCCTCGACCCCTTTACCAGCCACGGCCAGGATGGTCTGCTTGATGACAGCGGCTACGTACTGAACGACGAAACCGTCGAGGCCCTGGTTCGTCAGGCCGTGTCTCATGCTGAGGCCGGCGCCGATGTGGTTGCCCCCTCCGACATGATGGACGGCCGCATCGCCGCCATTCGCGACGCGCTAGAGCAGCGCGGCTTCCGCAACACCCGCATTCTCGCCTATTCGGCCAAGTACGCATCCAGCTTCTATGGTCCGTTCCGCGACGCCGTGGGCTCTGCCGGTAACCTCAAGGGCGGCGGCAAACACAGCTATCAGATGGATCCGGCCAACAGCGACGAGGCGCTGCGCGAAGTCGAGCTGGATCTGGCGGAAGGCGCGGATATGGTCATGATCAAGCCCGGGCTGCCGTATCTGGACATTATTCATCGCATCAAGCAGCAATTCGGCGTCCCCACCTTCGCCTATCAAGTAAGCGGCGAGTACGCCATGCTCATGGGCGCGTTCCAGAACGGCTGGCTCGACGAGCGCGCCTGCACGCTGGAGGCCCTGATGGCACACAAGCGTGCGGGCGCCGACGGCATCCTGACCTATTTCGCCAAACGCGCGGCCCGCTGGCTGCGCGAGGAATAACCCAGCCCTTCGCGAGGAACGCGTTATGAAGAGCTATTTCTCCGCCATCTTCGGGCGGTCGCCGATCAGACCGCTGCAGCGGCATATGGAAAAAGTCATGGAATGCGCACGCGAACTCGTGCCTCTCTTCGAGGCAGTGGGCGCACAGGAGTTTACCCGCGTCGAAGAGTTGCAGACCCGGGTCTCGCGTTTGGAGGACGAAGCCGACGACCTCAAGAAAGAGCTTCGCCTGCAACTGCCCAATACGCTGTTCTTGCCAGTGGATCGACGTGATCTTCTAGAGCTTCTGCGCACGCAGGACATGATTGCGAACCGGGCTAAAGACATTGCCGGCGTCATTCGCGGTCGTCGCATGGTCATCCCGGACCAGTTGCTGCCGCTCTTCAAGGACTATGTCGGGCGCAACGTCGATGCAGTGGAGCAGGCGCTGAGAACCGTCAAGGAAATGGACGATTTGGTGGAAACAGGATTCCGCGGCAACGAGGTCGAGCGCGTGCAGGCGCTGCTCAAGGAGCTCGACCGGCTCGAGAAGGAAACCGATCACATGCAAGTGGAGCTACGCGCAACACTGCGTGGACTCGAGAGCGAACTCCCGCCTGTCGACGTGATGTTCCTCTACAAAATCATCGAATGGACTGGCGATCTGGCCGATCACGCCGAACGGGTCGGTAGCCGACTGCAAATCATGCTCGCGCGCTAGCTAGGGGTTCGGATGGATTACGGCACCACATATCTCGTACTTGCCGGCGTTTTCGGTCTTTTTATGGCCTGGGGCATTGGCGCCAATGACGTCGCCAATGCCATGGCCACCTCAGTAGGCGCGCGCGTCCTTACGATCAAGCGGGCCGTTCTGATCGCAGCGGTGTTTGAATTCGCCGGCGCAGTGCTGGCAGGTGGCGAAGTCACCTCCACCATCCGTAACGGTATCGTCGACGTCGAGCTCTTTAACCACGAGCCGACATTACTGGTGCTGGGCATGCTGGCGTCTCTGGTCGCGGCCGGCACCTGGCTGCTGGTTGCCTCACGCATGGGATGGCCGGTATCCACCACCCACTCCATCATCGGCGCCATCATCGGCTTTGCGATCGCGGCCGTCGGCTGGAGCGCGGTTCATTGGGGCGATGTTGTCACCATTGCTGCAAGCTGGGTCATTTCACCAGTACTGGCGGGATCGGTCGCTTACCTCATATTCCGCTCAGTACAGGCGCTGATCCTGGACCGCTCCGACCCCTTCAAAGAAGCGCGCCGCTACGTGCCGGTCTACATGTTCCTGACGGGCTTCATGATCGCGCTGATTACCTTGACCAAAGGCCTCAAGCATCTGGGGCTAGACATTTCCGGTACGGGCAACATCCTCATTGCCCTGCTGACCGGCGCCGCAGTTGCCGCCATCGGCATCTTCTTCATCCGCCGTATTCCCTACGACCCCGATGCCGATCGGGACTTCCACTACACCAACGTGGAGCGGGTGTTCGGCGTGCTCATGGTCTTTACCGCCTGCGCCATGGCCTTCGCACACGGCTCCAACGACGTCGCCAACGCGGTGGGCCCCGTGGCCGCCGTGGTCAGCGTGGTTCAGTCTGGAGGCACCGTCGGCCAGCAATCCACGCTGCCGTCCTGGGTGCTGCTCCTCGGCGCCGCCGGTATCGTGTTCGGCCTGCTGATGCTGGGCCGCCACGTGATTGCAACGGTCGGCAAGAACATTACCCAGCTGACCCCCAGCCGCGGCTTCGCCTGCGAGCTGTCGGCCGCCACTACCGTTGTCGGCGCCTCCGCCCTGGGGCTCCCCGTCTCCACCACCCATACCCTAGTTGGCGCGGTATTGGGCGTTGGTCTCGCGCGCGGGCTTGCCGCACTCAATCTGGGCGTGGTGCGTTCGATCTTCATGTCCTGGATCGTGACCTTGCCTGCCGGCGGCGTACTTTCGATTGTCGTGTTCTGGATACTTTCCGCCATCTTCCTATAGGCATGTTCACCATGGATCGATATGCGGTGATGGGCAATCCGGTAGCGCACAGCAAATCACCGGCGATTCACGCGATGTTCGCCGAACAGACGGGTGAGACGCTCAGCTACGAGCGGATTCTCGCCCCCCTGGATGGCTTCTCCGAAGCCTTGGCAAAGTTTGCCGGCGCGGGAGGCAAGGGCCTCAATATCACCGTACCCTTCAAGCAGGAGGCCTGGGCGGCGGTGGCCGAGCGCAGCGAACGCGCCGAAGCCGCCGGCGCCGTGAATACCATTCTCTTGCGCCCCGATGGGCGGCACTACGGCGATAATACCGACGGTGCCGGGCTGGTGCGCGACCTGCGCGACAACAACGCCGCCCCGCTCAGTCAGCGGCGCATCCTTATCCTCGGCGCCGGAGGCGCCGTGCGCGGTGTTATGCCGTCGATCCTGCAAGAAATCCCGGCCGAAATCACCGTCGCCAACCGTACTCGCGCCAAAGCCGAGCTGCTCGCCGAGCGTTTCGGCGGAAGCATTCCTGTGCAGGCGAAAGCATTGGAAGAGCTCCAGGGAGAGCGATTCGACATCGTAGTAAACGGCACCTCGGCCAGCCTCGGTGGCGCCGTGCCCACTATTCCCAGCGAAGTGGCCGAGGGCGCAATTTGCTACGACATGGTGTACGGCGACGAGCCTACAGCGTTCCTGCGCTGGGCGATGCAGCACGGTGCGGCCAAAGCCCTGGATGGGCTAGGCATGTTGGTAGAGCAGGCGGCGGAGTCGTTCTATCTCTGGCGCGGGAAAAGTCCCGACACCGCTCCCGTCATTGCGGCTCTGCGCCACGCCTGATCGAGCAAGACGCACGCGTGCGCGGCAAGTGCCCGCGCAGCAAATCAGTGATCGTGCTTGCAGGCCGACAGGGGCACGCCTTCCTGGTAGTCGACCGTGCCGTCCGCATAATGCTCGCGCTTCCAGACCGGAGCGCGCTCCTTGAGCGTATTGATGGCGTACTCGGCGGCGGCAAAAGCCTCCTTGCGGTGCGCAGAGCGAACGACCACCAGCACACTGTCCTCCCCGATACGAAGGTCGCCTTCGCGATGCACGATTCGGCACTGACTGACCCCGAAGCGCTCACGGGTTTCCGATTCCAGTTCTGCCAGAACTTTTTCGCACAGCGCCGCGTGTGCCGTGTAATTCAAGTACTCCACCTGCTTGCCGGCATGATGGTTGCGCACAGTGCCGGAAAATACCACCAGCGCGCCCGCACTGGGATCGGCCGTTTCGGCGATCAGCTCGGCGAGATCGAGCGGCTCGGACTGCAAGTGTTTTGATTTTTTCATGGTTACCCTTAGCCGCCGCTGACTGGCGGCAACAAAGCCAGCGTCGCCCCCGAGCCCAGCTGCGCGTCTCGGCTGACGATTTCATCATCGACCGCGCACGCCAGGCGCGGCAAGTGAGCCGCAAGCGCCGGTATCTGACGACACAGGAGGGACAGCGCCTCTTCCACCGCGCCGCCGGAAAAGTCGCATTGCAGCCGGTCCGTCTCTGCAACTTCCCGCAATACGCCGTAGAACTCTACGGTAATCATGCTTCCTCCTGCCAAAAAACCGATGGACTCCTGCGCCGGGGCGGTCGGCTCAAGAGCCGACGCGCCCGACGCGCGGCGAAGCCTCGCTGCGAAAACCTTGCCGCCCGATCAAGATGTCTTTGAACATCACGAAGTCACCGAGCAGGCTGTAAAACGGATACTTAAAGGTCGCGGGGCGGTTCTTCTCGAAGAAGAAATGCCCGACCCAGGCAAAGGCGTAGCCGAACAGCGGCATAGCGAGCAACCATCCCCAGGCCTGAGTCAGCAATGCGGTAATGAGAGCCGCCAGGGCCAGCATGGTGCCCATGAAATGCAACACCCTGCAGGCGGTATTGCGATGCTCAGCCAAGTAGAATGGGTAGAATTCCCGGAAACTCCGGAACTCCTGCGTCGTTTCACTCATCGTTCACTCCTCCTCCCAACGCCCGGTTATCGTCCGGGTCGAATGACCGCACTCAGGTGCGAATGCTTCAGCTTGGTTCAGAAATTATATCCAGCGCCGAAGCTGTACTGGAAAAAACCGTCGTCGAAGTTGTTGCGAACCTCGTTGGCCTCTTCGAAAAAGAATTGGTATTCCATCTGCGCAAACAAGAATGCAGCCGCCTGCACATAGAATTTGATGCCGACTTCGGGGCCAGCAGCAAGTGTCTCCTCGACATCATTGCCATAAAGGATGCCGAGGCTGCCGCCCAGATAGGGTCGCCATTGCCCGCTGCCGAAATGGTAATCGGTATAAATGCGCGTAGAACCGTTCCAGCGGCTTTCTTCGGCGGATTCCGACCAGGAGAAGCTCTGTCGAA